>CAUJHO010000061.1 GCA_963205025.1 Pseudomonadota bacterium
AAGCCGGCTATGGCCGTGGCGCTCCGCGCGGCTAGGTACCCATGAGTGACTCAAAAAGGGCCGGCATTGCGCCGGCCCGGCCTTGGGCGTCGGACGCCCTCTCCTGGCTGATCGGCCCGACCAGCCATCAGGAGTTCTTCGACCGCTATTATGAGCGTGAGGCCCTGATCGTGCCGCGCGACGAGCCGGATCGATTCGCGCCCTTGCTGTCGATCGCCCACATCGACGGCCTGATCGCCTCGGCGGACCTGCGCTCGAACATGATCGACCTGGCCGACGCCGGCCGCGAGCTGGATCGCGAGCAATGGATCATGGACGGCGGCGCGGTCGACCGGGCGGTCGTCGCGCACCAGCATGCGCTGGGGGCGACCATCATCCTGCAGCAGCTACACCTGTCGGACCCCGATCTGGCGGCCTTCTGCCGGGCCATGGAGAAGACCTTCTCCTGTCATGTCCAGACCAACATCTATCTGACCCCGCCGTCGGCCCAGGGCTTCCACACCCACTATGACAACCACGACGTCTTCGTGCTGCAAGTCGAGGGCGAAAAACGCTGGCGTCTGTATGGAACGCCGGTGGCCACGCCCTATCGCGGCGAAGGCTTCGAGCGGGGCAAGTACGACCTGGGCGAGGTCACCGGCGAGTTTGTGCTCAAGGCCGGCGACTGTGCCTATGTGCCACGCGGCCTGGTTCACGACGCCTCGACCTCGGGTGACGGCCCGTCGCTGCACATCACCTGCGGCCTGATCGTCAAGACCTGGGCCGAGGTCGCGCTGGAGGCGGTCTCCGAGGTCGCCCTGAGCGAGCCGGAGTTCCGGCGCAGCCTGCCGCCCGGCTACGCCAATCGTGATTTCAACCGGACCGAGGCGCGGGCCCTGTTCGCGCGCCTGATGACGCGGCTGTCCGAACAGGCGACGATGGACAATGCCTTCGACCTGATGGTCGACAGCTTCATCCGGTCTCGCGATTCCGACATCGCCGGGGCGGTCGTGTCCGGGGCCCGGCCGCTGGACCCGGCCCAGGCCTATATCGTCAAGCCGATCATCCCTTGGCGACTGGCCGAGGACGGCGACCGCCTGGTGCTGATCGCGCCGGGTGGCGACCTCGACATCAAGGAGGCCGAGATCGAGGCCTATCGGCGCGCCCTGTCCGGCGAGCCGTTCGTCCTGGCCGACCTGAAGCTGGAGGACGCCGAAAAGATGCTGCGCCGCCTGATCGCTTTCGGCGTCATCGAGCCGGCCTAGTCGCCCGTGAACTGCCCCGGCCGCTTCTCGATGACGGCCTGAACCCCCTCGATATGGTCGTCGGTGAGGTGGGCCAGGGCCTGAACCGCCGCCGACATCTCCAGCAGTTGGTCAAAATTTGCGTCACGACCCTGGCGCAGCAGGGCCTTGGCCATGCGAACCGCGCGCGGCGGCTGACCGGCAACCTGGTCGGCCAGTTTCAGGACCTCGTCCATCAGGGCGGCAGCCGGCACCACCCGGTTGACCAGACCCCAGGCCAGGGCTGTGTCCGCGTCGATCGCCTCGCCGGTGAACAGCATTTCGGCGGCCCGCGCGTAGCCGACGTTGCGGGGCAGCAGCCAGGCCCCGCCGTCACCCGGGATCAGGCCCAGCTTGATGAAGGGCACGCCAAACCGCGCCTCGGTCGAGGCCAGCCGAATATCCGCCAGTCCGGCAATGTCGCACCCCAGACCCATGGCCGGCCCGTTGACCGCCGCAATCAGGGGCACCTCCAGGCCATAAAGTGCGCGCACAATCCGGTGTACGACCCGGCGATAGCGTTCGCGGATGGCCGCGCCGGAGCCTTCAAACAGGGCCGCGCGCCCGGCCATGGCCTTCAGGTCGCCGCCGGCCGAAAAGGCCCGCCCGGCCCCGGTCAGGATCGCAACGCTGATGCCCGGATCACCGTTGATGGCTTCACAAACTGCCGCGAAGGCGTCGCCGTCTTCGAGGTCCGGCAGGGCGTTCAGCCGGTCCGGTCGGTTCAGGGTCAGGACCATGACCCGCCCCCGGCGCTCGGTTTCGATCAGGCTCATCGGCGGCTCCTCGTCTGGTCGTGGCCTAGACCGGGGCAGCCAGGCGAGCAAGCCGCCCCAGGCCGGGTCGTCACAGGCTTCGGGGTGTTCTATAGCCGGATGACATGATCCCGGCTCCCGTCACCACCCCGTGCGTCAAGGTCTGTATCGTCGATGGCGAGAGCGGCCTGTGTCTGGGCTGCTATCGGTCGCTGCAAGAGATCGCTGGCTGGTCGCGCCTGGCCGACGACACCCGCGATGCCATCATGGCCGACCTGCCCGGGCGACGCAGTCGGATCGACCCGGCCAAGCTGGGTCCGGCCTGATTCACCGGATAACAACCCGGCCGCGCTAGTCTGATCCAAAGGTCGGGAAACGACCGGTGTGGGGTGTAGGCGTGAAGATGTTCAAACGCATGGGTATCATGGCGATGGCCGTGGCCGGCGCGCTGGGCGCCGCCGGCGCGGTCGTGGCCGTCGATGGATCTGCCGGCCCGGCCGATGTGGTGCTTCCCGTCGCCGAGGACGGCCACTTCTGGGCCCAGGGGTCGACCGACGGCGGTAGCGTCCGCCTGCTAGTCGATACCGGCGCGACGCGCGTGTCCCTGACCCGTCAGGATGCCGAACGCCTGGGCGTCAGCCTGGCCGATGACGCCTTCACCCAGAGCGTTCTGACGCCGGGCGGCGAGACGCCGGTGGCGGCCGTCACCCTGCCCTGGCTGGCTGTCGGCGCAGCCCGGCTGGAGAATGTCGAGGCCGTGGTCTTCCAGCAGGGGCTCGGCCACTCCCTCCTGGGCATGAGCTTCCTGGGGCGACTGGAGGGCTACGGCGTCTCAGCCGGCTCGATGCGCCTGCAAGGCTAGAACCGCCAGGTCAGACCCACCTGGACAACCGGATAGATCCGGTAGTCCTGGGCCTCGTCCTCGATGCGGCCCTCTTCAATGCGGAGCTGGGACTGGAGGATCGGGTCGCTGGACAGGGTCCCGCCGACCGAGTTCATGTGGATTTCCGGCGACGGGCCAACCGCCACCCCGGCCGCCACACGCCATCCCAGCCCTCGAACGCGGCCGAAGGTCGAATCCCATCCCGTGCTGACGGCCACGGCGCGATCGCCGAGGTCCGCTTCACCCTGGAGCCGCCCGATCTGGGTCGGGGTGAAGGTCTGGTTGCCGATGGAGACGGGCGCGGACGGCTGTGCCGACAGGGCGACCGACCGCTCACCAAACAGGGCCCCGCCGCTGACGAAGAAGCTCGATTCCGCCGGATGAATCTGGACGAAGCCGCCGAGGACGCCGGAGTCCAGCTGGCCCCCATAGGTGATGTCGTCCACGCCCTGTTCGCGCTCGACATCGAGCTTCTCATAGGTGGCACGCAGGCTGATGTAGGAGGTCACCCGGAACTGGCCTTCGATATAGAGCCCGGTGGTGCCGATACCGGCTCCCATGGCAAAGCGGGTCGGCTCGCCAGGTCCGGGGGGCGCATAGGTCTGGGCCTGGGCCAGGCCGGCTGTACAGATGATCGGCAGGGCAAGAACGAGCGCGCGCATGGAGGTCCCCTTGTCTCGGGGCCACACTGGCGCGGCATGGCTAAGGAAGCCTGAACGGCTCAGGCGGCCTTGATCAGGACCGCCAGGGCCGCCAGCGCCAGATACAAGGCAAAGGCGCGTCTCAGGGTCGTCCGGTTCATCGCATGGGCCAGGCGCGCGCCCAGCGGGGCCACCGCCGTCGTCAGCAGACCCAGCACGACGGCGGCCGGCACATTGACATAGCCCAGCGACAGCGGCGGACGACCCGGCGCGTCCCAGCCGAACACCACAAATCCCAGGGTCGCCGCCAGTCCGATAGCGAAGCCGAAGCCCGAGGCCGTCGCCACGGCCTGATGGATGGGTCGACCGCAGAGGGTCATGGTCATGCCGCCCAGGCTGCCGCCTCCGATGCCCATCATGGCCGACAGGCCGCCGATGACCGTGGCGATGACGCGCCGGCCCCAGCCGGTCGGCAGATCGCCGGCCAGCCGCCAGCCCTCCGGCGTCAGGCCCATCTGGACAGCGACCACCAGAAGACAGCCGCCATAGATCCAGCCCAGGCCCGACATCGGCACCAGGCCGGCGATCCCCGCTCCGATCAACGCACCGAACGCCACCCAGGGAGTCCAGGTCTTCAGCACGGTTTCATCGACGGCCCCGTGGGCCCGATGGGCGCTGAGCGAGCGCCAGCTGGTCGCCACGATGGTCAAGAGCGACGAGCCGATGGCCACATGCAGATTGCTCTCTCCGCCGACCCCCAGGAGCTCAAAGGCATAGAACAGGGCCGGCACCATCACCGTGCCGCCGCCGACGCCGAACAGGCCGGCGATCAGGCCCCCGAACAGGCCCGCCCCGATCAGGGCCGCCGCCAGCGTCGCCCAGTCGAGCAGGGTCAGGGCCTCCACCCTCAGGCCGCCTGACGGCGGGCTTCGGCCTCGCGCACGGCGTCCAGCGCCCGGTCCAGAACCTCCAGACCCGCGCCGGGTTGATTGGCCTCGACCGTCAGGATGCGCCGGAACGCCCGCGCGCCGGGCCGACCATGCATGACCCCAAGCATGTGCCGGGTCATGGACGACAGAGGCACGCCGGCTGCTCGCCGCGACGCCAGATAGGGGCGATAGGCCTCGATCGCCGCGAACGGGCCGACGTCATCCGCTGCCAGGCCGAAGATGCGCCGATCCGCCTGACCCAACAGGGCCGGTTCGTGATAGGCGGCGCGCCCCAGCATCACCCCGTCCAGCGCCGGGCCCTCATCGGTTTCGGCCAGCAAGGCCTCGGCCTGATCCAGATCGGCGATGCCGCCGTTGATCGAGATCGACAGGCCGGGGCGCTCGCCCTTGAGCCGGCGCACCACGCCGTAGTCGAGCGGCGGCACATCGCGGTTTTCCTTGGGCGACAGCCCCTTCAGCCAGGCCTTGCGGGCATGGACGATGAAGGTGTCGACGCCGGCGTCGGCGCAGGCGGCAACCAGGGCGAACAGGCCTTCGTCCGTGGACTGATCATCGACGCCGATGCGGCATTTGACCGTCACAGGCACCGCCACCGCCGCTTTCATCGCCGCCATACAGGCCGCCACCAGTTCAGGCTCGCGCATAAGACAGGCCCCGAACCGGCCCGACTGGACCCGGTCGGACGGGCAGCCGACGTTCAGGTTGATCTCGGCATAGCCCTCGGCCTCGCCGATCCGCGCCGCCTCGGCCAGGTCGGCCGGGTCCGAGCCGCCGAGCTGGAGCGCCACCGGCTGTTCCAGGGGATCAAACCCGATCAGCCGCGCGCGGTCGCCGTGAATCACAGCGCCGGTCGTCACCATCTCGGTATAGAGCAGGGCCTGGCGCGTGAAGGCGCGGTGAAACGCCCGGCAATGCCGGTCGGTCCAGTCCATCATGGGGGCCACCGACAATCGGCGCGCGCGCGTCAGATCCATGGCGGGCCACATAGGCCACGCCCCGCCCGGCTGCAAATCAGGCCGGTTCGAGCGCCACCTGGATCACATTGGTCCGACCGGTGCGGAAGCCCGCCTCGCAATAGGCCAGATAGAACCGCCAGAGCCGCCGGAACTCCTCGTCGAAGCCCTGTCGGCGCAGCTCGCCCCAGTTCATCTCGAAGGTCCGGGCCCATTCCGCCAGGGTGCGGGCATAGTCCAGCCCAAAGCGGCGGATGCTGGTGATCTTCAGGCCCGCCCGCTCGACCTCCTGGGCCAGCCTCGGCTCGGAAATCAGCATGCCGCCGGGGAAGATGTGCTGCTGGATGAAATCAACCCGCTTGCGGTAGCGGTCGAAAAACTGGTCATCGATGGTGATGATCTGCAGCGCCGCCTTGCCGTCAACGGCCAGACGCTCGCGGATGGTGCGGAAATAGTCGGGCCAGTATTCTTCGCCGACCGCCTCGAACATTTCGATGGAGGCGATGCGGTCAAAGGTGCCGGTCGCATCGCGATAGTCCTGAAACAGGATGTCGACCTTGTCGTCGACCTCTTGCATCACCATCCGCTTTTTGGACCAGTCGAGCTGTTCGCGGCTGATGGTCAGGCCGGTGACGCGCGCATCATGGCGCAGGGCGGCGTGCTCGGCGAAGCCGCCCCAGCCGCAGCCGATCTCCAGCACGCTCTGGCCGGGCTGCAGATCCATGGCCTCGCACAGGGCGGCGTATTTGTTCATCTGGGCGAACCACAGGGTGTCCTGCTCTTTCAGAAACAGGGCCGACGAATAGCTCATCGTCGGGTCGAGCCACCACCGGTAGAAGTCGTTGCCCAGATCATAGTGGGCGTGGATGTTGCGCTGGGCCTGGCGCGGCGAGTTCCTGCGAAACAGGCTGTGACGCAGCCAGTTGACCGCCCGTATCACCGGGGCTCCGCGCGCGAGGCCCTTCAGCCGGTCGAAATTCGACGCCAGGGTCGTCAGCAGATCCGCCAGATGCGGCGTTTCCCACTCGCCGGCGATGTAGGATTCCGCCAGGCCGATATCGCCCGCAGACATCACGCGGTCAGCGAAGGCCCAGTCATGCACGACGAGTTGGGCCGACGGGCCGCTTCCCCGGACCCCGAATTGGTCGGAACTGCCGTTCGGGTAGAGGATCTCGAACGTGCCATTCTTCCAGTCGCGCCCGACCGCGCGCAGAGCGGCCAGGAACAGGCGCGGCGGTTGCGACCGCGTGCGGGGGCCCACGGCAGGGACGAGGCTGTCACCAGACGGGCGGTTCCGAGCCGTCATGCTGATTTCACCAGGGCCCGGGTGACGACCACCGCAACCACCGAGGCCGTGGCCGTAGCAAAGGTGCCCCAGGCCAGGTCGATCAGGGTCAGATGCGTCGGCCAGACCCTGAGCGTCGCCTGATTGGTCAGGTCATAGGTGGCATAGGCCACCAGACCGAACAGGGCCCCGCTCCCGAGCGCCTTGGCCAGGCCCCCGTCCTTGAGGGCCGGCAGGGTGACCAGCCAGGTCACGCCGATCAGATACAGACCATAGAAGGCCAGGGCCGGGCCCCATCGCACCTGATCGGCCATGATCTCGCCAATGGCAGGGCGATACAGGCGCGGCGCGGCGTTCGACAGCCACAGAAAGTCGAGCGCGCCAAAGGCCACGGCAGCGGAGAGGAAGGCGACGACAGCTCTCATTGTTCAGATCCTGACCGATCATAGACGATAGTGTCCGACACCCCAGACCGTTCCCGCAACCGAGCCGAAAAGCATTACGGCGGCGCGGACACTGTGGCTCAAGGGCATCGGCTATCGCCGGAAACCACCGCCGCCGGCCGATCCGGTGTCGGCGGCCTGCGTCCCGGCGCCCTGAGGCCGCAATTCGGCCATGAGTTGTGCCGCCCACTGGCTGCATCAACGGGTGGAGGTCGATCATGTCGTGGCTCAAGATCAGTCTGGTATCGGTTCTGTCGCTGGCGACGGCGACCTCGGGGGCCCTGGCCCAATCCGCCAGCCCGGCCCCGGTCGGCCCGACCCGCGCCCTCGACGGCGAGGCGACACCGGCGGCGTGCGAACCGTTCGGCTATCGACTTCAGGACCGCCACACCGATGGCTGGACCGCCACACCGATGGTGGCGACGGCCCCCGGGATGACCTATGGCGGCCCCCCGCCACCTCCGGCACCACCGCCTCCGCCGCCGCCGCCACCGCCGCCGCCGCCGGCCTATTCGCCTCGCCTGCAGTCCGGGGTCGCCGATCAGGCCTTCGTCACCGGCGCGCGCATCGGCGGCGTCGCCGGGATCGTTGCGCCCGGTCCCCAGCAGCCCGGCGACACCGAGCGCTACCCCGACGCCCCGACCAATGCCGTGGTCGTCGCAGCCGAAAATCCGGTCTCGACCCTGGCCATCGATGTCGACACCGCCAGCTATTCAAACGTCCGCCGGTTCCTCAATGACGGCAGCCTGCCGCCGCGCGATGCCGTGCGCGTCGAGGAGATGATCAACTATTTCGACTATGACTATGCCCGTCCGCGCAGCCGTACCGAGCCCTTTGCGGTCTTCACCGAGGTGACGGCCAGTCCCTGGGCCGAGGGTCGCCAGATCCTGCACGTCGGGCTTCAGGGCTATGAGCTGGACCGGGCCGAGCGGCCGCCGCTGAACCTGGTGTTCCTGATCGATGTGTCCGGATCGATGTCGCCGGCCGATCGCCTGCCGCTGGCACAACAGGCACTGAACACCCTGATCGATCAACTACGGCCCCAGGACCGGGTCGGCATCGTCGTCTATGCCGGGGCCGCCGGGGCGGTGCTGCAACCGACGCCGGGGGATCAGCGCCTGCGCATGCGCTGCGCCGTCAATGCCCTGCACGCCGGCGGCTCGACCGCGGGCGGTCAGGGCCTGGCCCTGGCCTATCAGATGGCCCAGGCCAACTTCGACCGGGATCGGGTCAATCGGGTGGTGCTGTTGACCGACGGCGATTTCAACGTCGGCGTCACCTCCGACCAGCGGCTCGAAGACTTCGTGGCCGAGCGCCGTGAGAGCGGCGTCTATCTGTCGGTCTATGGTTTCGGGCGCGGCAACTACAATGACGGCCTGATGCAGACCATCGCCCAGGCCGGCAACGGTACGGCGGCCTATGTCGACAGTTTGACCGAGGCCAACCGCCTGTTCCGCGACGACTTCTCAGGCTCGATCTTCCCCATCGCCGACGATGTGAAGGTGCAGATCGAGTTCAATCCGGCCCAGGTCGCCGAGTGGCGGCTGATCGGCTACGAGACGCGCCTGCTGAACCGCGAGGACTTCAACAACAATGAGGTCGACGCCGGCGACGCCGGATCGGGGGCGACCGTCACGGCCCTGTATGAAATCACCCCGGTCGGCGGCCCGACCCAGGTCGATCCCCTGCGCTATGCCGTGCCGTCCACCGGATCGCGCGACGGCGAGCTGGCCTTTGTGCGGGTGCGCTACAAGCAGCCCGGCGGGGAGGAGTCTCACCTGATGGAACGGGTGGTTCAGGCGCGCACCGTCGCGCCATCGGCCTCGACCCGATGGGCCCTGGCCGTCGCCGCCTTCGGCCAGCGCCTGCGCGGCGATCCGTGGCTGTCGGACGACTTCGGCTGGGGCGACATCCAGACCCTGGCCGCCGGCTCTGTGGGCCGCGATGAAGACGGCCTGCGGCGCGAGTTCGTCGGCCTGGTCGACCGGGCCTCGGAGCTGGAGCGGCGCACGCCCTAGTCGAACCTCGGCAGGCTGTGGTGCGGGTCCGGGCCTAACCCAGGATCTGCATCCCCAGCCATTCGGCGATGAGGGCCGGCTTGTCCGAGCCCTCAACCTCGACGGTGACCTCATGCTTGATCAGCCAGCGGCCGCCGCCCTTGTCCTCGGCCGACATCAGCTTGAAGCGACCGCGAACGCGCGATCCCGACTTCACCGGCTGGAGAAACCGAAGCTTGTCGAAGCCGTAGTTCAAGCCCATTGCCACCCCCTCGATCAGAGGCGTGGCCTGATAGCTCATCTGCGACAGCAGGCTCATAGTCAGAAAGCCGTGCGCGATGGTGCCGCCAAACGGGGTATCCGCCGCACGGATCGGGTCGATGTGGATAAACTGATCGTCCTCGGTGCAGGCGGCGAAGGCGTCGATCCGCGCCTGGTCGATCAGGATCCAGTCCGAGACCCCGACCTCCTGGCCGACGGCCCCGAGCAGTTGGTCAAGAGGAACGAGGGTCTGACCGTTCATGGGAAGCGTCCTTCGATAATCCGGGAAAACAGGGCCGGGCCCACATTGCCGCCCGACAGGAGGATGGCCGTGGTCCGGCCCTCGGTCGACACCTTGCCGGCCAGCAGCGCCGCCAGCGACACCGCCCCGCCCGGCTCGACCACCAGTTTGAGGGTCTTGAAGGCATAGGCGACGGCGGCGGCGACCTCTTCGTCGGTGACGCTGACGGCCCGTTCCAGCCGCCGCTGATTGATCGGAAAGGTCAGCTCGCCCGGGATCGGCGTCATCAGGGCATCACAGATGGACTTGCCGGTCGGATCGACACCGATCCGCTCTCCCGCCGCCAGCGACCGGGCCGTGTCGTCATAGAGCGCCGGCTCGACCCCGATCACCGCAGTCTCGGGGCTGCGCGCCTCGAACGCCAGGTTCAGTCCTGCGATCAGCCCACCGCCGGAACAGCCGCTCAGCAGTTGGTCGATCGGCGCATCGGCCTGTTCCAGAATCTCAAGCCCCGCTGTCCCCTGGCCGGCGATGACGAACGGGTCGTCGAACGGCGGCACCAGGACCGAGCCGTGCTGAGCCGCAATGGCCGCGCCGAGGGCCTCGCGGCTCTCGGAATAACGGTCGTACATCCTGACTTCGCCGCCGTGTTCGCGCACGCCGGCGATCTTGATGGCCGGGCTGTCGGCCGGCATCACGATGATGGCGCGCGTGCCCAGCAGCCTTGCCGCCGCCGCCACCGCCTGGGCGTGGTTGCCCGACGAATAGGCCACGACGCCGCGGACCTTCTCCGCCTCGCTCAGCCGCGCGATCCGGTTATAGGCCCCGCGAAACTTGAAGGCCCCGATGACCTGGAGGGTCTCGGCCTTCATCAGCACCCGCCCGCCCAGCCGGTCGTTCAGGGCCGGGCTTTCGATCAGGGGCGTACGCACGGCATGGCCCTTGATAACGCGCGCGGCGTCGATCACATCGTCGAAGGTCGTGAGCTTGGTCATGGGCCCGTTCTAGCCGAAACTGCCCCCGGCGAAAGGGAGACGCATGGCCGATCTGATCCTCGCCCTCGATCAGGGCACGACCTCGACGCGGGCGATTGTCTTTGATCCCGTCGCCTGGCGACCCGTGGCCACGGCTCAGATGCCGCTGGAGCAGCACTTCCCACATCCCGGCTGGGTCGAACACGACGCCGATGAGGTCTGGCGCGCGGCGCTGCAGGTCTGCCGCGAGGCCATCGACCAGGCCGGCGGGCCAGATCGGATCGCCACGCTCGGCCTGACCAACCAGCGCGAAACCACCGTCCTGTGGGAGCGCGCCACAGGCCGGCCGCTGCACCGCGCCATCGTCTGGCAGGACCGCCGCACCGCCGCCGTCACCGACGCCCTGAAGGCCGGCGGCCACGAGCCGATGATCCAGGCCGCGACCGGCCTGGTGCTCGATCCCTATTTCTCGGCCTCCAAGATCGCCTGGCTGCTCGACCATATTGACGGTGCCCGCGTCCGCGCCGAGGCGGGCGATCTGTGCGCCGGCACCATCGACGCCTGGCTGATGTTCAAGCTGACGGGTGGCCAATGCCATGTCACAGACGTCACCAATGCCTCGCGCACCAGTCTGTTCGACCTGACCACCCTGAGCTGGCGTGACGATCTGCTGGCCCTGTTCAACGTCCCGCGCGCGGTGCTGCCCGAGGTCGTGCCCAGCGCCGGCCCGTTTGGTGAGACGCCGCCAGAGCTGTTCGGTCAGCCGATCCCCATCACCGGCTGCGCCGGCGATCAGCAGGCGGCGTTGGTCGGCCACGGGGCCCTGACGCCAGGCGCGACCAAGATCACCTATGGCACCGGGGCCTTTCTGGTGGCCCACACCGGCGATCGGCCCGTGGCCTCGACCAACCGGCTGTTGTCGACGGTCGCCTATCAGGCCGGGGGTCAGACCGCCTATGCGTTGGAAGGCTCGATCTTCTCGGCCGGCTCGACCGTGCAGTGGCTGCGCGATGCGATGGGCGCGGTCGGCCATAGCCGCGAGACGGAGGCGGTGGCGCAGGCCCTGCCCGACAATGGCGGGGTTTATCTGGTGCCGGGCTTCACCGGCCTGGGCGCGCCCTTCTGGGAGGCCGAGGCGCGCGGGGCCGTCTTCGGCCTGACCCGCGATGCCGGACCGGCCAATATCGTGCGCGCCGGTCTGGAGGCCATGGCCTATCAGACTCGCGATCTGATCGACGCGCTGAAGGCCGACGGTGCGCCCGCGCCGCGCCGTCTCCGGGTCGACGGCGGCGTCACCGCAAACGGCTGGGTCATGCAGTTCCTGGCCGACATCACCGATTGCGAGGTCGAACGCCCCGCCTATCAGGAGATGACGGCGCTGGGTGCGGCCCGCCTCGCCGCGCTGGGGGCCGGTCTCATCGACACCCTGGATCAGCCGCCGTCCGGCGAACCGGCCCTCTGGTCCCCCTCCATGACCGAGGCCGAGCGCGCCCGCCTCCTGGCCGGCTGGGATGCCGCCGTGGCGGGGTGTCTGGCGAATGCGAGAGCTTGATTCTCCTCCCCATTCGTGGGGAAGCGCTCAGAAACCCTTCTCCCCTTGCGGGAGAAGGTGGGCCGCGCAGCGGGTCGGATGAGGGGTGGACGACTGTCTCCGGCTGCAGCGTGCCAAGCCCACCCACGGACCCCGATGGTTCGGAGCGACCCCTCATCCGTCAGTCCTTCGGACTGCCACCTTCTCCCGCAAGGGGAGAAGGAAACCGTGACCCTTCACCGCGCACCCCACACCCTCTAGAACTGCCCCATGACCGACCCCGCCGCCGACGCCTTCTCCGGTTCCAAGCCCGTCGATGAGCGGCTGCGTTTCGATGAGGCGGCGCTGGAACGCTGGATGGCCGCCACCCTCGCCGATTTTGCCGGCCCCCTGACGGTCCGCCAGTTCAAGGGCGGCCAGTCCAACCCGACCTATCTGATCACCACGCCGGGCCGCGACTATGTGCTGCGGCGCAAGCCGCCCGGTGTGCTATTGCCGTCGGCCCATGCGGTCGATCGCGAGTTCCGCGTGATCTCGGCGCTCCACGCCGCCGGCTATCCGGTGGCCCGCCCCTGGGGCCTGTGCGAGGACCCTGAGGTCATCGGCACGGCCTTCTATGTCATGGAGCGGGTCGAGGGGCGGGTGCTGTGGAATCTGGGCCTGCCGGACCAGACCCCGGCCGAACGGCGCGCCATCTATGAGGCCCAGGTCGACGCCCTGGCCGACCTGCACGGCTATGAGCCCGAGGCCATCGGCCTGGGCGACTATGGCAAGGCCGGCAACTATTTTGCCCGCCAGGTCGGGCGCTGGACCAAACAGTATCGGGCGTCCGAGACCGAGCGCATCCCGGCCATGGACCGGCTGATCGACTGGCTGCCGCAAGGCCTGCCCGAAGACGGCCCGGCCCGCATCGTCCACGGCGACTTCCGCCTGGATAATCTGATCCTGGCCCCCGACCGGGCCGAGGTCCGCGCCGTGCTGGACTGGGAGCTGTCGACCCTGGGCGATCCCTTGGCCGACATCAGCTATTTCCTGATCGCCTGGGTGATCCCGTCGACCGAGCGCAACGGCCTGGCCGGATTGGACCTGGCCGCGCTGGGCATTCCGTCCATGGATGAGGTCATCGCCCGCTATTGTGCGCGCACGGGCCGCGAAGGCCTGCCCCAGCTGGACTGGCTGCTCAGCTACAATCTGTTCCGCCTGGCCGCCATCTGTCAGGGCATCGGCGGACGGGTCCGCGACGGCACCGCCGCCAGCCCCCACGCCGCCGCCATGGCCGCCCGCGTCAAGCCGCTGTCCGCCGGAGCCTGGCATTTCGCCCAGAGGGCGGGGGCGTGAGACCTGACCGGCGCGCATTCGGTCTCGGCGCCCTGGGCGCCGGATTGTCGCTCGGTCTGCCGGCCGTGGCCCGAACCCCGCTCAGCACCTGGGACCGTTGGTTCAACGAAGGTCGCTACCTTCCCCAGTATCTTGAGCTGAAAGCTCGGGTCGAAGCGGGCGAACAGGCCGCGCAAGGCCAACTGGTCCAGTTCGCAGCCTTTCTCGGCGACGAGGCGACGGCGATCGGCCTGACCGAGGCGCCGCCAGCCGCTTCGGCGCCTCGGCCCGACCTCCGCAACGCCACCAGCCAGGACGCCGTGGACGCCATCGCCGAGCGCGCGCGCAGCGCGCGCGTGGTGATCCTCAATGAGGCGCACAATGTGTCCGGCCACAGAGGCTTCGCGGGCCGGGTCATGCGGGCGCTAGGAGACGCAGGGTTCGACTGGCTGGCGGCAGAGACCTTTGGCAACCACGCGGACGAGGGCGCGCCGTCGATTCGGGGCTATCGGCAAGGCACGCCGTTCGGGCTGAGCTATGGCCACTACACCGCCGATCCGGTCTTTGCTGAGTTGGTGCGCGAGGCGGCGCAGCGCGGTTATCGCTTCGCAGCCTACGAACAGCGCATGGACCAGGAAGCGCCCGCCTCGGCGGACGGCTTTGAACAAATCGCGGCTCGCGAACAAGCACAGGCCGAAAACCTGGCGGCGGTCCTCCAAGCCAATCCTGAGGCTCGTATGCTCGTCCTGGTCGGCTATTCGCACGCCATGGAGATCGAGGGGCCGCGGGGAGCCTGGTTTGCGGCCCGGTTGAAAGCCCTGACAGGAATCGACCCCCTAACCGTAGAGCAATCCTTCAACTGGCCGGCCCTCGATCCGGCGAATGACGCGCCTCATGTCGCCGCCGTCCTCGAACAGTTCCGCCCGACGACCCCCATCGCCGTTTGGAACTACGGTCAGATGGTGGCGACGCCGACCTATGCCGGTCGCATGGATCTGTCCGTCTTCCACCCGAGATACGCCCCCGCCCATGGGAGACCCGGATGGTTGGCGAACGATCCCCAACGCCGCGCGCTCAGCGTAGAGCTTCCGTCGTTCGAGGGGCCGACCCTGATTCAGGCCCTGCGCGCCACCGAAGGGCCCGGCGGCGTCCCAGCTGATCAGTTCCTTCTGGAGCCAGGCCAGCGCGAAGCCACGCTGCTGCTGCGTCCGCACCGATATTTTTTGCGCCTGGAGATGCAGGAAGGATTCACGCCAGCTTTTTCGATACTCGACGTGGAGGCCTAATCCTCCACCCGCCGCACCCGCTGGATCTCGATGCGCGGCTCCAGCATCTGACCCCGCATGACGCCCTCGCCTTCGGTGGCCGAGACCGGAGCGGCCAGGATGGCGCGCACCACCTCCATGCCCTGAACCACCCGTCCGAAGACGGCGTAGCCCAGATTGTCGCCGGCCGCTGCCGGGCGCGCGTCCAGATAGGTCATGTCGCCGACCATGACGGTGAAATCGCCCGCCGCCGTGCCCGGCTCGAACCGCGGCATCGACAGGGCGCCGTCGGTGTGGCTCAGGCCCGTTTCGGTGGTCGGCTCGTGGGCGATGGGCGGCAACGTCCGCTCGCGATCCTGATTGGTCCCGCCCTGGATCAGGCCTGAGCCGCCGTAGCCCTGCATGGCCCGGTAGAAGGTGGTGCCCTCAAACCGGCCCTGATCGACATAGGCCAGAAAGTTGGCCGCCGTAATCGGTGCACGGGCTGTATCTACCTCGACAGTGAAGGTCCCCAGCGAGGTCTGGATGGCCACGCGCGGAAGTGCCTCGGGCGACGTCTCCTGAGCCCGGGCGACCGGAGCCGCCAGCACCAGACAGGTCAGAAGCGCCAGAAAGATGCGTCGGTACATGGCCTGCCTCCCGGGTTTCAGCGCTTCTCGAATTTGCGCCCGCACCAGTATTTGAAGCCGCGATCACGGGTGCAGCGCCAGCCCCGCCGGGTCAGCTCCATGCCGACCATGCCGTTGAAGAAGCCATGGGCCACGACCATCACATCGGTCCCCTCGGCGGCGCGGGCCTCCAGCAGGTCGGCGGCGCGGCGGGCGCGGTCCTTGGCTTCGTCGCGGCTTTCCTCACCCTCGCCGTGGTGATCGAAGGCCCACCACCAGATCCGCGCGATCACGCCCCAGGCCCGGGGCCCCACCTTGAACCAGGTCGGGAATTTCGGGGGTGGCAGCGGAGCCTCGATGAACAGCTCGTCCTGGGTCATCGACCGGCCGCCGGCAACCGCCTGGGCCGTCTCGACCGCCCGTCGGCGCGTCGAATGATAGATCACCGAGTGGCGCGCCTGTTCGACCAGACAGTCGGGCGGCACCTGGCCGGGCAGGAGGCCGCCGATCTCATAGCGCGCCCACCAGTCCACATAGCCGTCGGCCGTCAGCTTGACCCTGCGCGACAGGGCCGGCTCACCGTGACGCGCCAGCACGATCCCGCCCGATTGTGCAGGGGCGAGCGACGAGCCTTCGGCACGAATAGGAGCCGTCTCAGTCATAGGCGGGGTCCGGCCCCTACTCCTCTGCTAGCGCCTGAACATGGGCGACCGCCGATCGCCCTAGCCCTTCAAGGTCGTAGCCGCCCTCCAGCGACGACACAACCCGGCCTTTCGCATGGCGGCGCGCCACACCGAGCACCGCGCGCGTAGCCCAGGCAAAGTCCTCGGCCTCCAGCGACTGATGTGCCAGCGGATCGCGGCGATGCGCGTCAAATCCCGCCGAGATCAACACCAGGTCGGGCGCAAAGGCATCCAGCCCCGCCATCAACCGTCCCTCGAAGGCGGCCCGCCAGGCCCTCGGATCGGTGTGGGGCGAGACCGGCGCATTGACGATGTTGCCGACCCCGGTTTCGGAGGCCTCTCCCGTCCCCGGATAGAGCGGCGACTGGTGGATCGAGCCGAGAAACAGGCTGTCATCCGCCTCGAAGGCCGCCTGGGTGCCGTTGCCGTGGTGGACATCGAAATCGATCACCGCCACCCGCTCCAGCCCCAGGCCTTGCGCCGCGCGCGCCGCGATCGCCAGATTCGAGAACAGACAAAAGCCCATGGCCCGGTCCGGCTCGGCATGGTGGCCCGGCGGCCTGACCGCACAGAAGGCTCGGCGGCGGTCTCCGGCCGCAACCGCGCGCACGGCCTGAAGGGTCGCCCCCGCCGCCAGCCGCGCGGCCCGCACGCTGCCCGGCGACAGGGCCGTATCGGGGTCCAGATAGGCCAGCCCCTCATCGGGTCCGGCATTCAGGATCGTCTGGACGTATCCGGCCGGGTGGACCCGTTCCAGATCGGCGACCTCGGCTTGGGTCGCGGCCACCGCCTCACCGTCCAGCCCGGCATCGGCCAGGGCATCCAGCACGGCTTTCAGCCGACCCGGATGTTCGGGATGACCGGCCCCAGGGTTGTGGCCCAGCATCGCCGGATGGGTATAAAGCGCGACCATGACCCCTCCCTATCAGCCCCAAATCCGCGCCGCCACGATCAAGGACGCCCCCGAGATCGCCATCCTGGCCGAACGCACCTTCGTGGAAACCTTCATCGACGGCTTCGGCATCCCGTATCCGCCGGACGACCTGGCCGCCTTCAAGGCCGACGTCTTCGCTGAAGACATCACCCGCGAACGCCTCGCCGACGCCGACCACATCTGGGAGGTGGCCGTGATCGACGACCGCATCGTCGCCTTCTCGGAGATCGGCCCGGCGTCGATGCCCCACCCGGATCTGCGCCCCGAACATGCCGAGCTGAAGCGGCTCTATGTCGCCGGCGAGGCGCAAGGGCTGGGGCTGGGCCGCACCCTGCTCGAACGCGCCCTGGCTCGTATGGACGAACGCCCCGGTCCCCAGTGGCTCAGCGTCTGGTCCGGCAATGACAAGGCCCAGCGCCTGTATCGCCACTATGGTTTCGACAAGGCGGGGGAATACGAGTTCCCGGTCGGCAGCTGGCGCGACCATGAGTTCATTTTCAGACGGGACCCGACCCCATGAAGGATCATCCGGCGACGGAGCATGCGCCTCTGCCCGCCTATACGGACGCCGAGCGTCTCGCCCGCGCTGAGGCCTTTCGCGCCCACATGGCCACCCGCCGGACCGTGCGGAACTATAGCGACCAAGCCGTCTCGCGCGCCGTGGTGGAACAGGCCCTGCTGACCGCCGGCGGCGCACCGTCAGGGGCCAATCACCAGCCCTGGTTTTTCGCCGTCATCGAAAGCCCCGAGACGCGCAAGCGCGTCCGCGAGGCCGCCGAGGCCGAGGAGCGGGATTTCTATGAAACCAAGGCCCCGCAGGAGTGGCTGGATGCCCTGGCGCCGCTAGGGACGGACCCCGACAAATCGTTTCTGGAGACCGCCCCGGTCCTGATCGCCGTCTTCGCCCAACGCCGGGGTGGCCCCCGGCCCGGCGACCACAAGAAGAACTACTATGTCACCGAAAGCGTCGGCATCGCCACCGGTCTGCTGATCGCGGCCCTGCATGACGCCGGCCTGGCGACCCTGACCCATACGCCCGCGCCCATGGGATTCCTGTCCGAGATCTGTGGTCGACCGGACGACGAAAAGCCCTTCCTGCTACTCGTCGCCGGCCACCCGGCTGACGGCGCGACCGTGCCGGTCGCCGCACTGGACAAAAAGCCCCTGGACCAGATCGCCGCCTGGGTGTGAGCCGGGCTGGCTAGCTCATCCAACGACTGGCTTCTCGATCTTAAATGAGGTCCCCTCCACAGTGAATATCCAATGGGAACCGTGATCTACGGGGGCAACACATCCAAAATGCGCTTGTCGATGATGGTTGGCGCACAGAACGATGATGTTGGCCCGACCTAGCGATCCGGGGATCATAGCACTTACCGGCACCACATGATGAGCCTCCGAATAAGGCTCCCCGTCCTTTTTCCTGAACGCTACCGTAGGCATTCCCAGCGCTTGGCAGAACTGGCATTGGCCGCCCAGTTTTTTCTTTATTTTCCGCCCTATAGAGCCGCGTTCGATATACACACTGAGACGTTTCTGCCGCTTCGGATCCTGTTGCCCGAGCTCTTCCAGCTTTCGAAGCCCTTCGACGCTGTTTGCGAGATCTTTTTCCGGAAGCCCAGATAGTTGGTCTTCGCTCGTCGGAACGGCGATGAAGCCGGACAGCTCTTCGATGTAGCGGTAGGCATCCTCAGTGATCGCCACAGAAGCTGTCTGTTGCGCGATTCGGATTGGCTGAAAGCGCTCTTCGTCTGGCAACGAGGCGACCAAGACCGGCGCTTTGAGGAGATTGGCGACGATCCTCAAAGGGACGCGCCAAGCTGCCTTGGGCAATTCTGTGTCTGCAGCGTAAAATGTCCTGTCGGGGTCTGGAAGAAATTCGCACGGGCCGAGCACCTCGACGAGGGCATAGACGCCAACTTCGATTGGCTTCCGGCCAGATCGAATTGCTCCTGGGCGCTTAGCGAAGCGAATCACCCCGCGCTGCCCACTGGCCATGTCGAAGCGATGGTGTGTGGAAGCCTTGTACCATAGCGTTTCGTGACCCTCGGCGAGCCATTCGTGCCCGCGCCATTTGGTAGTATTGCAATAGAATACCCAGAAGCCCGTCGTCGGGTGCTTTCGCTCGTAGGTCGCCACGGAGAATTCCAAGCTAATGTCGGTTGCCATGGCTACCGTACCCGGCTCACGATAACCAACATGCTCCTGCCCCTCTTCACCGAACTGCGCCAGGCGCGGGTGCCGGTTTCGCTCAAGGAGTGGCTGCACCTGATGGAGGCGATGGACGCCGGCGTCACCGAGCGCCGGGTCGAGGACTTCTATCACCTGTCGCGCGCCATCCTGGTCAAGGACGAGAAACACTACGACCGCTTCGATCAGGTTTTCGGCAAGGTCTTCAAGGGGCTGGAGACGGTCGGCCCCGATGAACTGGCCCCCGCCGACATTCCCGAGGACTGGCTGCGGTCCCTGACCGAGCGGCATTTCACGCCCGAAGAGCTGGCCCAGATCCAGGCGCTCGGCGGCTTCGACAAGCTGATGGACGAGCTGAGGAAGCGGCTGGAAGAACAGAAGGAGCGCCACCAGGGCGGCTCCAAATGGATCGGTACCGGCGGCACCAGCCCCTTTGGCCACGGCGGCTATAACCCTGAGGGCGTGCGCATCGGCGGGCCGGGCAAACAGGGCCGCGCGGTCAAGGTCTGGGAGAAGCGCGAATACCGGAACCTGGACGACAGCGTCGAACTGGGCGTGCGCAACATCAAGGTGGCGCTCAGACGCCTGCGCCGCTTTGCCCGCCAGGGGGCCGAGGACGAGCTGGACATGGACGGCACCATCGATGCCACGGCCCGCCACGGCTATCTCGATGTCCAGATGCGGCCCGAACGGCGCAACACGGTCAAGGTGCTGTTGCTGCTGGATATCGGCGGCTCGATGGACGGCCACATCAAGGTCGCCGAGGAGCTGTTCTCGGCGGCCCGGTCAGAGTTCAAACACCTGGAGCACTTCTATTTCCACAACTGCCTCTATGAGGGGGTGTGGAAGGACAACCGACGCCGCCACACCGAAAAGACGTCGACCTGGGACCTGCTGCACCGGTTCGGGCCCGACTGGCGCGTGGTCTTCGTCGGCGACGCGACCATGAGCCCCTATGAGGTCACCATGCCGGGCGGCTCGGTCGAACATTGGAACGAAGAGGCCGGGGCGGTCTGGCTGAAACGCGTCACCGAGACCTGGGACCGCATCGCCTGGATCAATCCGACGCCGGAAAAATACTGGGGCTATACCCCCTCCATCGGCCTGATCAATGAGGTTATCGGCCACCGGATGCACCCGATGACCTTGCAGGGCCTCGAAGCGGCCATGCGGGACCTGGCGCGCTAGATGCCGGTCGTCAGAAGCCGTGGGTTGAAGTCCACAGAGCACAGGCTAGGGTGAACGCGGGTCTGTGGGGTGCCGCCATGCTTTTTGTCGCATCACTGTTCGCCGTCGCCCTGGTCGGGCAGCCGGGGACGCCGGCGGCGACCGAGGAAGCCGCCCCCGTCTGCTGGTTCGGGGACGCCTATGCGGCAGCGGGTGGTGAGGCTTGTCAGGCCTCCGGGGAGGAAACGCCGGAGCCGACCGCCACGCCGCCTGAGGTCGCGGTGGCCTCTCCGGCCCGGAACGGATGCGAGCGGACCGAAGGCGAGCGGCGCAATCCGGTGACGGGACAGATCGAGCGCTCGGTCGACGTCTCCTGCGTGGGCGGCTCGGACGACCCGCGCGCCCGCGAGGAGCTGGAGAGACTGCGCCGCGACCTGACGAGCAACCACTGAGGAAATAAGATGTTGGTCCTGACCGCAGTCGCTCTGACCCTTACGCTGATCCAGGACCCGCCCGGCACAGCCGCCATACCGCCCGCCGCACGCTCGGCTGAGCAGGCCCAGGTCGATGTCTGCCTCTACACGCCGGTCCAGACCCGGGATGCGGCCTGTGAGCCCCTGCTCCTGCAGGAAGCCAGGCTGGTCCCGGACGAGGCCTTTGCAGGCTCCGACTCTTCGGCCCTGGGCTGGGCGAGCATCGCCTGTGCTCCCGACCGCCTGGCTGAGGGTCAGTCACGGACGGACTGCCGCGCCGACCAGCGCGCCCTGTTCCGCCGCGCCGAGCGTGCGCGCCAGGCGCTCGCCTCCGATGCCGCACCTGGCATCATGGCTGACAGCGCGGGCTATACGGTCGGGCCGGCGACCTCGGCAGAGGCTTCCGATGCCCTGGCGCTGAATGGCGAGCGCCGGCAGGTCGGCGAGAATTGCGAACGGCGCGCCTCGTCGCGGAGAGATCAGGACACCGGGGATTCGTCGTCGAGCCATTCCATCGTCTGTTCCTGGGGAAGCGGCGACGGCAGTGCCGCTCGCGAAGTCCTGGACGCCCTGGGCGACGATGACTGACCCGATGTGTACATCCGTTTCTCCCGGCTCCCGCCGTTGTCTTCAGCCGACCGCCGCTGCACTCGACGACGGCCTGTCGCACCGAACTGGGCGGCCGGCTTCGACGAAACGAGCCCTGCCCCAGGGAGACGCCGCATGCTGGTCCTGACAACAGCCTTTATTCGCGCTTGTGATCGCCGCAGACCCACCAGCCACCACGACCGCCGACGCCGGCGATCCAGGCTCGCGTGAGATCTATCTTCAGACGCCGGCAGATGATCGCGATCCTGCTTGTCGGCCCTTGCTGGAAGCAGACGCCGCCCTGGTCCCCGACGGTCTGTTCGATGAGGAAAACCAGGCCCCCGAGGCAAGGCTGAGGGCTGGCTCAATGCCACCTGCGCCCCTGATCGGCTCAGCGCCGGCCAGTCCGAGGCGGCCTGTCGAAACGAGGCGCAAGCCCGCCACGACCGGTCGCGGGTCGCGCGTCACGCCCTGAGCGAAGTTCCGCCGTCGCCGCCGGTGGACGAGCCGCGCCGGTATGGCGCGATGAGGGCCGGCGTGAAGGCAGAGCGCGAGCGCCGGCAGGCCGCCGGGCAAGACCTTGTCTCCGAACCGGCACCCCACCCGCAGGATCGCGAACGCTGCGAACGCTAAAGCTCATCGTATAGCGACGATACCACCGGCAGCCGCGGGTCGGACGCGCGCGTGATCTCTACCCGGGGCGACGATGAGGGTGCCCGGCCTGATCGTATAAACGAACGGCGGGTCGACTGATCCACCCCGCTATCCCCGCCAGCTTCAGCAGGCGGGGACGGCGCGCGGTGTCTATTTTTTACCCGGCTGGCCGATCGGCTTGGCTTCAGAACCGCCGCCGACTTTCATGCCCGCAGGCGGCGTTCCGGCGGTCTTGCCGCCGGCATCCTGCTTGCTGCCACCCGCACCGGGTTTGCCGCCCTGGCCTGACTTGCCCTTGTCCATCTCGATAGTCCTTGATTGCGGATCACCGCATCAGCGCGGCCACCACCATCTCATCCGAGATATCCGCGTCAGGCAAGGGCGTTTTGGCGGGATCGCAGCCACAGGGTGATCGCCCAGGCATGGGCCTCGTGTCGGACCTGGGCCAGGGCCACCAGCGGCTCCAGCCAGACCAGGTCATGGTCGGCCTCGACCTTGGACCCGGGATCGTATCCCAGGACCTCGGCGGTCCAGACTCCCGACAGGTTGCGAAGTGGCTCGCCGGTCGAGCGACGGAAGACCTGGGCCGTGCGACCGATGCGGTTCAGCCCCCGAACCGCCAGCCCCGTCTCCTCCAGGAACTCGCGCGCCAAGGCTTCGGCCTCGCTCTCGTCGCCATCGAGCGCCCCACCGGGCAGGTCGAAATAGGAGCGATCGCCGCGATCCACCCGCACACAGGCAATCAGCCCGTCGCGCTCGGCGATGCCGAAGGCACAAGGCCGGTCGCGATAGACGACACCGGGCTCGGCCTGGCCGAAGGCCAGAACAGGGAAGGCCATCAGTCCGCGCCGAACATCGAATCCCAGGGGTCCGAGACGGTGCCGTCCTCGACCTCGGCCACGCGAACCGCCGGCCAGCCGACTCGCGCTTGGGCCGATTCGCGCCAGGCTGCCGTGATCAGGTCGCGCAGCTCCGACGCGCCGGCGGCGAGCCGCGTCAGCATGAACTGGCGCGAGGTATCGTCGGCCGCGGCCAGCGCGCCGGACTGTTCCAGCCGGTAGAGGACCGGCACCTCGGCCAGACCCGTCAGCATATAGGCTGGCACCCGTTCGCGGATCGGACAGGGAATGGCGCAATCGGACGGCGCGGCCATGGCGGCCCGGACCGCCTCGACGTCGATGCGGCCATAGGGCCAGCTGTCGACCTGGCCGTGGAACTGGCGCGAGGTGGTGAAACCCTCGGGGTTCGGATGGTCGCCCCAGCCGTTGTAATGGATCGTCAGATGCAGCGGCTGGGCCCCGTCGCCGACGTAGTGGGACAGCACGCCAATGTCGCGCAGCAACAGCGCCTCGCGGCGCTCGCGGTCTTCGCGGTACCAGGCGCGGCGGCCCGGATCGGTTTCGCGGGCCTCCATGACGCTCAGGACCCGCCAGTAGCCAAAATCGCGGATCAGCTGCTGATAGCCGTCGACCAGGGCATAGGGCAGATAGCCGGCGTCATCGACGTCCAGGCCCGCCTGGGTCAGCACCCGCTCATATTCCGAGCGCAGTTCCGGCAGGGCGGTGACGGCCGGACCGGCCTCGGACATCACGCGGCCGGCATCATCCAGATCAATGAAATGGGCCGTGTCGCGGTCGCGGTCGTGGGTGCGGCCACCGCCCTTCCAGCGATCCGGTTCGCGCGACAGCTCGCCGACCTCGGTCGCCGCCGCCGCCGTCCTCAGAAAGGCTGGCAGGTCCTCGGGCAGAGACTGCATGGCCGCGACCCCGACCATGCGGTGTCCCGAATTGCCCCAGGCTCCGGCCGAGGCGACCGGCAGGGACAGGGCGGCCACGGCGGCCAGGGTCAGGGCGAGGCGTTTCATCGTCAGCTCCACATTCGCGGCAGGATTAGCCGAACTCACCCCGGCTCGCCAATGCAGGTGACGAACGACGCGGCGCGCAATAGACTCGGGCCATGACCGACCCCCTGCACAAGCCCAACCCGATCCCCAACATGCTGACGGCCTTCCGGCTGGTGGCGGGGATAATCATGTTCCTGTTGCTGGCCGGGGCGATCATGTCGGCCTATCTGGACCCGCGTGACCAGTTCAACCTCTACAAGGCCGCCTTCGTCTGTTTCGTGCTGGCGGCGGTGACCGACTATTTCGACGGCTGGCTGGCCCGGCGCTGGCATGCCGAGAGCCGCTGGGGGGCCATCCTCGATCCCATCGCCGACAAGATTTTGATTGCCGGGGCCATTGCCGGCCTGCTGGCATCGGGAACGACGGGCAATCTGGTCATTCCGTTCGGTCTGATTCTGTTTCGCGAATTCGCGGTCTCGGCGCTCAGGGAAACGACGGCCGGCCGGATCGAGCTGAAGGTCACCGTTCTGGCCAAGTGGAAGACGGTGCTGCAGATGCTGGCCATCGGGGCCCAGCTCTTGATCCTGGCCTTCGGCGAGACCTTCGTGGAGGCCCCGTGGATGCCGACCTATGCCTGGCTGGCCGACACCCTGGTGTGGCTTGCGGCCCTGGCCACGCTGTGGACCGGCTGGGAATATTTCGCCAAGGCCCGCCAGGGCCTTAGAGACTAGTCGAGCTTCGGGAGTCCGCCATGGCCGGGTCAGAATCCACAACCGACGCCGCCCGGCCGCTGCCGTTCGGCCAGGGCCTGCTGAAGGACAGCTGGTGGTTCGCCGCCCTGTCCAGCGAGATCGCCGCAGGCTCGCTCGAACGCTACGAGATGCTGGGCGAACCGGTCCTGATCGGACGCACCCGGGCCGGCCAGGTCTTTGCCCTGCGCGACATCTGCCCGCACCGCGCCGCGCCCCTGTCGGCCGGACGGGTGGTCGAGGATGCCGGCGAGGGCGAGACGGTCGAATGCCCCTACCACGGCTGGCGCTTCAAGCCCGACGGCGTCTGCGCGACCATTCCCTCGCTGACGACCGATCAGGACTATGACATCGAGCGGATACGGGTGCGCGCCTATCCGGTGCGAGAGAGCCAGGGCCTGGTCTTCGTCTGGATCGCGGCCGACCCGCGCGCCGGCCAGGAGCCGGATCACGAACCGCCCGCCTTTCCCGGGGTGGTCGGTGGGGGGCCGCGTCTGGTCGAGCGGATGGAGTTCGACGCCCACATGGATCATGCGGTGGTCGGGCTGATGGATCCGGCTCACGGTCCCTATGTCCACAAACAGTGGTGGTGGCGCACCGAGCATTCGATGCACGAAAAGGCCAAGGCCTTCGCGCCGCGCGAGTTCGGCTGGGCCATGGTGCGCCATGCGCCCTCATCGAACAGCCGGGCCTACAAGATCCTGGGGGGCGCACCGGCGACCGAGATCACTTTCCGGCTGCCCGGCTATCGCTGGGAGCATATCCAGGTCGGAGAGAAACAGGTGCTGGCCCTGACCTGCCTGACGCCGATCACCGAGACGAAGACGCGCATCACCCAGATCTTCTGGTCCGATCACTGGGTCTTCGGCCTGGTCAAGCCGTTCCTGCGCGCCGGCGCGCGCGCCTTCCTCAAACAGGACGGCGACATGGTGAACCTCCAGAACGAGGGCCTGCGCTACGATCCGGCCCTGATCTGGATCGACGACGCCGACCGGCAGGCCAAATGGTACCAGCAGCTCAAGCGCGAATGGCTCAGGAGCCGGGCCGACAAGCGCCCCTTCGTCAATCCGATCGAGGCGACGACGCTTCGCTGGCGGAGCTGACCAGGGCACGGTTCAGGGCCTTGAGCACCTGCAGCGCCTCGTGGATGGCGGCCTCGTCCAGGCCGGTCGTCAGGCTCTCGGCCCAGGGCTGACGCCGTCCATTGGCCTCGGCGAAGGCGATCTCGCCCTTGGGGGCCAGGCGAATGTGCGGCGCGCGCGCATGGCCGGGATTGCGAACCATCGAGATCAGGCCCCGGTCGGCCAGGTCATTGACCACCCGCTGCACGCTCTGACGCGCCAGACCCATTCGCCGCGCCAAGTCTGACACCGTGCAGGGCCCCGTGGCCGTGGCGACCGCTCCCATAACCTGCCAGCGGGCGCTGGTCATACCCAGGTCGGCCACCAGGGCATCAGTGGCACCATTCAGCCGGTCATGGAGTCGACCGATCTCGATCAGCAGACGGGTGGGATCTGGATTGGCCATGACCCTCTTGGCCCTGATTCGACAGGGCGCTGTCAATGCGGGCAAGGAAAAGGCGGCGTTTCCGCCGCCTCACCTTGCGTGCAGATCAGGCCGGACCTTAGGCCTTCATGCCGTTCAGCAGCATGCCGACCTGGGCGTCGATCCGGGCCGACAGCTGATCCAGCGACCCCTTGTCGAACAGGGCGTGGCGATAGTTGCGGGTATAGGCGCTCTGCAGCATCTCGGCGGCCAGGCGGGCATCGATGTCGCCTTTCAGCTCGCCAGTCTTGACGGCGTCGCGCAGCACGTCGCTGATCAGATTGGCCAGGCCGCGGTCCTGAACGCGCATGCGACCTTCGGCGTCGTCACCCTGCAGCCAGGACCGGACGACCACGGCGCGCACCATCGGCAGATTGTCGAACGACTGGCGATAACCGGCCGCGAACAGGGCCGACAGGCGAGCGGCAATGCCGACAGAGGCATCGGAACCCGCCGCATCACGCATGACGTCCATCATGGTCTCGGCGTCTTCGGTATAGATCGCTTCGAACAGATCGGTCTTGTCGGTAAAATTGGCGAAGACGGCCCCGGTCGACATGCCGGCGCGTTTGGCGATGTCGCGAATGGTGGCACCGTCATAGCCCAGCTCGCCGAACAGGCCACGGGCGGCCTGCATCACCTTGACCCGGGTGCGGGCCTTGGCTTCCTGGCGGCGGTTCATCTTGGCGGGAGCGACTTCAACGGCCTCGAACGGACCGCGGACTTCAGAGTGGTTCATACTGATGAGTCCCGCAACGAGCGGGCCTTCTTGTTGGACGGGTTGTCAGAGGGCACTATCGGATGGCCGAAACCAACATAGCGTTGTGAGGCGAAATCGCACCGAGAAATGCGGATTTCGCGGCACGAATGCGGCGAGACCTTGGCGTAGCTTTGCAGTAGGACCCGAGAATGGGCGATATCATCAACTATCTCACGCTCGCGGCGATCGCGGCGGTCACGATCACCTTGGGGTTTGGCCTGTTTGCCCTGTTCAGGGGTGGAGATTTCGGTCGGTCCTGGTCCAACAGGCTCATGCGTCTAAGGGTCGCGCTTCAGGCGGGGGCGCTGGCGCTTCTGGCTCTGGGAGCCTTCATCGCCTCCCGGACCGGATAGATGGTGGTTCTGAACAGAATCTATACGCGCACGGGCGATCGCGGCCTGACCCGGCTGGCCACCGGCGCGCCGGTTCCCAAATCGGACGCGCGTGTTCAGGCCTATGGCGAGGTCGACGAAACCAACGCCTGTATCGGCCTGTGCCGCCTGCACACGGGTTCGAACCCCGCCATGGACGCCATGCTGGCGCGCATCCAGAACGAACTGTTCGACCTGGGGGCCGATCTCGCCACGCCGCCTGACCCCAAGCCCGACTGGGAGGTGCTGCGCGTCACCGCCGATCAAGTGACCCGGATTGAGGCGGAGATCGATTCCATGAATGCGGATTTGGCACCGCTGACCTCATTTGTGCTTCCGGGCGGGTCGCCGCTGGCGGCGCATCTGCATCTGGCGCGCACCGTCTGTCGGCGGGCCGAGCGGCGGGTGGCGGACCTGGCCCGCGACGACGCCCAGGCGATCTCGCCCGAAAGCCTGCAGTATCTCAATCGGCTGTCGGACCATCTGTTCGTCGCCTCGCGCCATGCCAATGCCCGGGCCGGCGGTGATGTCCTGTGGCAGCCCGGCGCGACGCGGACACCGGGGTGAGGCCCTTGGTCGATACCCGCCTGCGCATCGTTCCGTTCCGCGATGAGCTGGCAGGTGCCTTTCACGACATCAATGCCGAGTGGATTCAGACGATGTTCGTGCTGGAGCCCACCGACCGCGAGGTCCTGGAAAATCCGCGCGCCCGCATCATCGACCCCGGCGGCGACATTCTGTTCATCGAGGCCGAGGGTCTGGGCCTTGTCGGCACCTGCGCGCTTCAGAAGACCGATCCGGGGCAGTTCGAACTGACCAAGATGGGGGTGCTGGAAACCGCGCGCGGCAGCGGGGCCGGTCGTTTTCTGCTGGCGGCGATGATTGACCGCGCCAGGGCGCTGGGGGCCCAGCGCCTCTATCTGTTGACCAGCAGCAAATGCGCCAGCGCCATCCACCTGTATGAGACGGCGGGATTCGTCCACGATGCCGGGATCATGGCCGAGTTCGGCGCGCGCTATGCCCGCTGTGATGTGGCGATGCTCTATTCGCCGGCCGGGGCCTGAGCCGCAGGCTGGGTCGGCACCGCCTCGTCCGGCACGCCCTGAGCCCGACGCTCGCGCGCGGCCTGTTCGGCAGCCTCGCGCATGGACGCCGCCCGGCGGGTTTCGCCCGGCTGGCGGCCGGCGATGTCGGGAATATAGATCGGCTGGGCGCAGACACGGGTTGATCCGTCCCACCAGCGACCGGCGGCCTCGCACCGCTGCGACGGCCACACCCAGAACAGGTGGTAGGCCCAGACTCCGGCACAGCCTGCCGCAAACAGGCCCAGGAAGATCCATTTCAGGCGGTTCAGGGTGGTGTTCATGCGCGACACTTGGCGCCGTGCGCGCCGGTCCGCAAGCTTTGCCTGACCTCGCGTCACGTTGACACGAACGGTCACCCGCGCCATGCGTCACCGCACATTTCTTCCAGCACGCGAGCACAGGCATGAAGGTTCTCGTCCCGGTCAAGCGGGCCATCGATTCCAACGTCAAGGCACGGGTCAAGGCCGACGGCTCCGGCGTCGATCTGGCCAACGTCAAGATGAGCATGAACCCCTTTGACGAGATTGCCGTCGAAGAGGCCGTTCGCATGAAGGAAGGCAAGGGCTATGCCGCCGGCACCGCCGACGAGATCGTGGTGGTGTCGGTCGGGCCGACCCAGGCTCAAGAGACTATCCGCACGGCCCTGGCCATCGGCGCGGACCGCGGCATCCTGATCCAGTCCGACGCCGATCTGGAACCGCTGGCCGTCGCCAAGGTGCTCAAGGCTGTGGTCGACGAGGAAAAGCCCGACCTGGTGCTGATGGGCAAACAGTCCATCGACGGCGACAACAATGCGGTCGGCCAGATGCTGGCGGCCCTGCTCGACTGGCCCCAGGCCACCTTTGCCGGCAAGATCGAGATCGGCGGGGGCAAGGCCACCGTCTCGCGCGAGGTCGATGGCGGCCTTCAGACCGTGGCGGCTCAGCTGCCGGCGGTCGTGACCGTGGACCTGCGCCTGAACACGCCGCGCTACGCCTCCTTGCCCAACATCATGAAGGCCAAGAAGAAGGAGATCGCGACCAAGGCCGTCTCTGACCTCGGCGTCGATACCGCACCGCGCCTGAAGGTGCTCAAGGTCGCCGAGCCGCCCAAACGCTCGGCCGGCGAGAAGGTCTCTGATGCGGCTGACCTGGTCGCCAAGCTCAAGTCCAAGGGGGTGCTGTAATGGCCGTTCTCGTCATCGCCGATCATGACGGCACCACGGTGCGCGAAGCCACCGCCAAGACCGTGACCGCTGCCGCCAAGCTGGGCGGGGACGTCGATATTCTGGTCGTCGGCTCCGGGGCCAAAGCCGCCGCCGATGCCGCCGCCGGGATCAAGGGCGTACGCAAGGTCCTGCTGGCCGAGAGCGCCGAGCTGGGCAAAACCCTGGCCGAGGCCGTCGAGGCCACCGTCCTGCCGCTGACGGGGGGCTATGACGCCATCCTGTCGCCGGCCAATACCGACGGCAAGAACTACTCGCCGCGCATCGCCGCCAAGCTCGATGTGGCCCCGATCTCCGACATCATCGAGGTCGTCAGCGCCGACACCTTCGTGCGGCCGATCTATGCCGGCAACGCCCTGGAGACGATCCAGTCGGGCGACGCCAAGAAGGTGATTACGGTGCGTCCGACCGCCTTTGAGGCCGCTGGCGACGGCGGCTCGGCCTCGGTCGAGACGGTCACCGGAGCCGATGCTCCCAGGACCGACTTCGTGTCCGAGGAAATGGTCAAGTCCGACCGGCCCGAGCTGGCCGCCGCCAAGATCGTGGTCTCGGGCGGCCGTGCCATGGGTTCGGCCGAAGAGTTCGCCGCCGTCATGGACCCGCTGGCCGACAAGCTGGGCGCCGCCGTCGGGGCTTCGCGCGCCGCCGTCGATGCCGGCTATGCCCCCAACGACTATCAGGTCGGCCAGACCGGCAAGGTCGTGGCCCCGCAGCTCTACATCGCCATCGGCATCTCGGGCGCGATCCAGCATCTGGCCGGGATGAAGGACTCCAAGGTCATCGTCGCGATCAACAAGGACCCGGAAGCCCCGATCTTCCAGATCGCCGACTATGGCTGGGTCGCCGACTACAAGACCGCCGTGCCCGAGCTGATGAAGGCGCTGGGCTAGGGTGCCCCGATCCGCGTGATGTCCCGCCTTTAGAGCTTCTAAGGCCTGTGTGCCCTGCTGGGACGGGGCGGGATATTTCACGCCGGCAGAGTTACCCGCCGGGAAAACCAGCAGGCCTGTCCCGCGCTGGGGGGCGGCCGGCCCTGCCGCGATAGAACACGCACGACCGGCCCCGCATGACGGTCAGGTTGCGGGGTCGGTAGCCTTCGTCGCGGCACCATCGCTCATAGGCGCAGTCGCTCACCTCATCGACATGGCCGGGCCCCTTGCGCTTTCGATAGCCGCCGACCCGGCCAAGAAAGTCGGTTTCACGCGGGTTCTTGAACGTACCGTCCTTTCGGACATGCCAGTTGGCGCAAGGATTGGCCCACTCCTGCGCGTTGCTCAGGTCCAGACCCGGCGTCCAATACAGATCAAGCCCCGCATTCTGGGCGCCCTGGGCGATCCACTCCAGGGCGATGCTGGACAGACCCAGTTGCGGATTGCCGCCCCCTACGGCCCCATGATCTCCGGGGAACCATCGTTCCTGATAGGGTCGCCAATCGAACGGCACAAACTGCGGGTCGTCTCCATTGGTGACATCCCACCCGGTCCTGGCGGCCCAGACCCGGTTCAGATCGGCGACATTCTCCACCGGGGTGGATGAGAAAACGCGCCGATTCTCGTCGATCGCGACCGCGTGCCGGATGCTAGAAAGCAGCACCGACGCCCGCGTATCGTGGAACTGGTGTTTGCGGTTCGCCCACTTCAGGAAGCCGAACCGGTCCGGCACGCCCAAGGACCCAACGGTATCCCAAAGGCCCAGATACATCATCCGATACGACCGCTCGGGTCGGTACTGATAGAGGTGTTCCAAAGTCTCGGGCGAGTGCCGCCGTTCGTGCGCCTCGATGCCTAACCTATCGTAGTCCTCAACACCGGCTGCGAGCGCATGAGCGAAGGTTTTTCTGAACTCGACGACGGTAGGGTGGTTCGGATGGTCCGGTGACCGATACAGATCCATCGCATCGGGAACGCGGTTGACGCTGTCTCGCCGCAGAATCCCGCATTTGCGGATCAGGCCGCAGATGCTGCGCGCCGTATAGGCCCCTCGACTAAAGCCGAAGAGGTAGATGTCGTCGCCGGGATCGTAATTCAGGACGATGAAGCGGTAGGCGGACTCAATTTTGGCTTCCAGCCCCTTGCCCAGGGCACCGCCCAACCAGCGGACGCCAGAATCGACCAGCTTTATTCCTGACCCGACTCCGACACCCTCGTCATAGAAAACGATCTGCGGCACCCCGGCATCGCTCTCCGTCTTCACGCACTTGGCGAGACGCGAGACATTGGTCGGAACCGGCATTCGCAGTTCGTTCCAGGTACCGTCGCAGAATATCGCCAGCTTCTTGGGCATGGCCAACCTCTCCCCGCTACCTCAAAAGCGTAGTGCGGCCGCTACCTTAAGTCGATAGGACCCCGTCAGGCGCGCCTGGGAAGAATTTTTGATTGCGGCCCCGTTGAACCACGCCACCCCCTCAGGGGGGGCACCTGGCTGCTGGACGCGGGATCAGGTCGCTTCGATCCAGTCCAGCAGGCCCTCGGCCCCGGCCCGAACCTCGGCCCAGGTGATCGCGAAGTCTTCCAGGTCGCCGGTGTAGGGATCGGCGACCGACTGGCCTTCACGGCCCCGCACATGATCCAGCAGCAGGCTGAGGCGTGCCGTGGTGTCATCGGGTACGATCTCGCGCAAGTCTCTGAGATTGCTGCGGTCCAGGGCCACGATCAGGTCGAACCGGTGAAAGTCCTCGGCCCGGACCACCCGGCCGCGCAGGCCCGAGAGATCGACGCCGTGCGCGCGCGCCGTCGCAATCGCGCGCGGATCGGGCGGGTCTCCGACATGCCAGCCGCCGGTACCGGCAGAATCGATCGTCAGATCAATACCCCGCTGGGCCGCCGCCTGACGCAGCGCGCCCTCGGCCATCGGCGAACGACAGATGTTTCCGAGGCAGACGAAGAGGATGGAGGTCATCGCCGTCCGAACAGCCGTTCGATGTCCGACAGCTTCAGCTCCACATAGGTCGGTCGACCGTGGTTGCACTGGCCCGAGTGGGGCGTCGCCTCCATCTGGCGCAGCAGGGCGTTCATCTCATCGGCGGTCAGCCGCCGACCCGCCCGGATCGAGCCGTGGCAGGCCATGGTCGAACAGACCTCGGCCAGCCGTTCCCTGAGCGCCAGGGTCTGGCCTGTTTCGGCCAGATCATCGGCGATGTCGCGGACCAGACCCTCGACATCGGCATCCCCCAGAAGGGCCGGCGTCTCACGCACCAGGATCGCGCCCGGCCCGAACGCTTCCAGCACCAGGCCCAGCTCGGCCAGATCCTCGGCGACGGCGGCAACGCGCTCGGCCTCGGCCGGTTCAAGCTGAACGACCGCGGGCACCAGCAGGGCCTGGCGCGCGACGCCGCCTTCGGACATCTGGGCCTTCATGCGCTCATAGACGAGGCGTTCGTGCGCCGCGTGCTGATCGACCACGACCATGCCGTCGCGGGTCTGGGCCACGATATAGGTCTCGTGCAGTTGCGCCCGCGCCGCCCCCAGCGGCCGGTCCAGCAGGTCAGGAGCCGCCGGCGTCATGGCCATGACCTCGGCCAGGCCAGGCCCCGGTTCGACGCGGGCCGAGACCTCCGACAGGCCCGGGATCACCGGGGCGGGTGCCGGCGCGGTAAAGGGGCTGGTCCAGGCACCGGGCTGATAGGCCGCCGGGCCGGGTCGCCAGCCGCCGGATCCACCCTGGAAGGCGGACAGGGCCTGGTCCGCCACCGTCGTCGAGGCCCGGTGGCCAGCCCCGGCCAGGGCGTGCTTCAGGGCCCCCACGATCAGGCCGCGCGCCAGGGCCGGATCGCGGAACCGGACCTCGGCCTTGGCCGGATGGACATTGACGTCCACCTGGGTCGGTTCCAGGTCGATGAACAGCACCGCCGCCGGATGACGATCCCGCGCCAGGAAGTCGGCATAGGCACCGCGCAAGGCCCCCTGCAGCAGGCGATCGCGCACCGGTCGTCCGTTCACGAACAGATACTGATGCGCCGCGTTGCCGCGCGAATAGGTCGGCAAACCGGCATAGCCCGACAGCCGGTACCCGTCGCGGCTCTGATCGATCAGAAGCGCGTTCTCGCCAAAGGCATCGCCCAGGATCGCCGCCAGCCGCCGCAGCCGGCCTTCATCGCCTGGGTGTTCAGCCTCCAGCCTCAGAACCGGCCGGCCGTCCAGGGTCAGGACGAAGGCAACCTCGGCGTGGGCCATGGCCTGGCGCTTGATTTCCTCCGAGATCGCCATGGCCTCGGCACGCTCGGACTTCATGAATTTCAGGCGCGCCGGCGTGGCGTAGAACAGGTCACGCACCTCGACCCGCGTGCCATGGTCACCGGCGAAGGCCGCCGGCCCGACGCCCGAAACGGCACCGGCCTCAACCGCGATCGAATGCGCCGGAGAACCCTTCGTCCGTGTACTGATTGTCAGCCGCGCAACAGAGCCGATGGAGGGCAGGGCTTCGCCGCGAAAGCCGAGCGTATGAATGTTCAGCAGATCGACATCGCCCGCATCATCGACCTCCAGCTTGGACGTCGCGTGTCGTTCGACCGCCAGCGGCAGTTCGTCAGCCGTCATGCCACGCCCGTCATCAACGACCAGGATGCGGCTCAAACCGCCACCGTCGGCCTGGACCTCGATGCGGTGTGCACCGGCGTCGATGGCATTTTCGACCAGTTCCTTGATGGCGCTGGCAGGCCGCTCGACCACCTCACCGGCGGCGATGCGATTGACGACCTCACTGGGGAGACGACGGATGGGCATGAATCGGATGTTAGCCGTTCAGCGCGCTGACGACATCATCCCCGGCAAACGGCCCGTCGGGGTTCAGAGGCCCGGCAGCTTGAAGCCTTCGCCTTCGCGCTGGATGACGATGGCCTGACCGCCAGTCAGGGCCTGCAGACGCTCCTGTTCGCGGGCCGGGTCAATCACCAGATTGCCGGCCGTCGTCGAGGCGGTCTGGCTGGCGGGATCGTCGCTGCGCCAGAACATCAGGCGCTGGGCCCAGCTCTCATCCTTGTGGGCCAGGTCGCCGAACTCGTCGTCGATCACAAAGCGCGCCAGGGGATCGGCCTGATCGGCACCGGCGGCATCGACCAAGGACTGTTCGGCCGACGACCGCACTGCACCCTCGCGCGCGCCGAGCAGGATTTCGCGCGCGGTCGAGGACGGATCCAGTTCCTGCGGGCGCGGCTCACCCGGCGTCGGCGGACGCAGCGCATAGTCCGGCGGTACGGTCAGGGGCGCGATCGAAACCACCCGGAACTCGTCGGGCGTAACCCGGGTCATGCCGGCCGCGCCCCGCAGGGTGTTGCAGGCGGACAGGCCGACCAGGGCCGTGCCGGCTAGGATCAATACGGCGACGCGCGAACCACGCATGGAAAACTCCGGTCATGTCGCCCGAGGCCGGGCCGACGTCTTCAGACAGACGGTTACTCTGTTTGGCTCTCTGAGCCAACAGGCTGAGGCGAACGCTCGCTCAGGAAACTGTCGAGAATAAGGAGGCCGACCCCAACCGAGATGGCCGCGTCGGCGATGTTGAAGATCCAGGGGAAACCAAGGCCGGAGAAGTCGAGAAAATCCACGACGGCCCCGATGAAGATGCGGTCGATGACATTGCCCAGCGCGCCCCCGATGATCAGGCCGACAGCGACGGCAAACAGACGGCGCGGCGCACGCCACGCCCACCAGATCATGGCTCCCGCCACGATCAGGGAGAAAGCCGCCAGCACCCAGCGCGCCTCACCGCCCGAGAACATCCCGAAGCTGACACCGGTATTCAGGGTGAAGGTCAGATCGAAAATGCGGCTGATCTCGATGGTCTGACCCAGGCTCATGCCCAGCCCGTTCAGGATCCACGACTTGCTGAGCTGATCCAGAACGATCGCCGCCACGGCCACGCCATAGGCCAGAAGCGTCGTCTTTCTCGGGGGCAACAAGGCCATGGGGTCTCCGTTGGATCAGGGCAGCCAGCCGGTTAAGGCCAATCGGCGCGAAAGGCAAAGGGTTGGCACCTTCGAAGCGAACGCGATAAGCCCCCTGGCATGGTTTCTTCGCCGTTTGATCTGACCGGACGGGTTGCCCTGGTGACCGGGGCCGGGCGCGGGCTCGGCAAGGAAATCGCCGTGGCCCTGGCTGCGGCCGGCGCGGATGTGCGTCTGGGCGGCCGGACGGTGGCCCCCCTGGAGGCCGCCGCCGCCGAGATTCAGGCCGAAGGTGGCACGGCCCAGCCCTGGCCCTTCGATCTGGCCGATGAAGGGGCCACTCGCGCCGCCGTTCAGAGGCTGGAGCGGCTGGATATTCTGGTGAATGCGGTGGGTATGCGCGATCGCCGCCCGCTGGCCGAGTTCGACATGGCGTCGGTGCGCAAGATGATCGAGGTCAATCTGATCTCGGCCTTCCTGATCAGCCGCGAAGCCGCCGCCCGCATGGGGCCGGGGGGCCGGGTCATCAACCTGACCTCGATCGCCGGACCCATCGCGCGCGCCGGCGACGCCGCCTACACCATGGCCAAGGGCGGACTGGATGCCCTGACGCGCGGGCTGGCGGCCGAACTCGGCCCCCGGGGCGTGTCGGTCAACGCCATTGCGCCCGGCTATTTCCGAACCGAGGCCAATGCCGGCTACGCCGCAGACCCCGAGGTCGCCGCCTGGCTGGAACGGCGCACGGCCATGGGACGCTGGGGTGAACCCCACGAAATCGCCGGAGCCGCCGTCTTTCTGGCGTCAGATGCCGCCAGCTATGTCACCGGCCATGTCCTGGTCGTCGACGGCGGCTACCTCAGCCACTTCTGACGGGCCTCGCCCAACAGCAGATTATCGATCAGGCGGGTCTGGCCGATACGAACCGCCAGGGACGCCACCGCACCACGCTCATCCACCGTATCCAGCTCGGCCAGGGTGTCGGGATCAGCGATGGAGACATAGTCGGGCCGGGCCAGAGGTTCGGCCTCCAGCTCGGCCTGCATCAGGCCGCGCAGAAGCTCGGCTGAGCGGTAGCCGGCGTCAAAACCGGCCTGTGCCGCACGCAGCGCCCGGATCAGACACAGCGCCGCCACCCGCTCGTCGGCGGCCAGATAGACATTGCGGCTGGACATGGCCAGGCTGTCCGGCTCGCGCACCGTCTCGCCGACGATGATCTCGACCGGGAAATCCAGGTCGCGCGTCATCCGCCTGAGCACCGCGCACTGCTGGGCGTCCTTCTGACCGAACCAGGCGGCGTCGGGCTGGACCAGGTTGAACAGCTTGGCCACGACGGTCGCCACGCCCGAAAAATGGCCTGGCCGCACCGCCCCTTCGAGCGGGGCCGTTACCCCGTCGACCTCGATCCGGCTGGCGAATCCATCGGGGTAGATGTCGGCCTCCGACGGGGTGAAAACCAGGTCACAGCCGGCCTCTTCCAGCAGCCGCAGATCGCGCTCCAGGTCGCGCGGATACCGGGCCAGGTCATCGGTCGGGGCAAACTGGGTCGGATTGACGAAGATCGAACAGGCCGCCGCCCCCATCCGGGCCTTGGCCGCGCGCACCAGCGACAGATGCCCTTCGTGCAGGAAGCCCATGGTCGGGACGAAGCCGAGCCGGGGAAAATCGCGCCGCGCGGTTCTGAGCTCGGCGACCGTCGAGACAACCCTCATCCGCCGCGCCCGTAGATGGAGCCCAGGGCCTCATCGAGCGCGCCATCTTCCATCTTGCGCGACGACTGGGCGTCGGTCGGGAAGCTGCCGGCCTCGACCTCGCCGACATAGGCCGCCACCGCCTCGCGCATGGCCTGGCCGATCTCGGCAAAGCGTCTGGCATGGCGCGGCGAACGCCCGTCGAACAGGCCCAGGAGGTCGTGCCAAACCTGGACCTGGGCATCACATTCGGGGCCGGCCCCGATGCCAATGACCGGGATGGTCAGGCGGCGCGACACCTCTGCCGCCAGCTGGGCCGGCACCAGTTCCAGCACCAGGGCAAAGGCTCCGGCGGCCTGCAAGGCCTCGGCATCGGCGATCAGCCGACGCGCGCCCTCGGCATCCTTGGCCTGAACCTTCAGGCCGATGGTTCCGGCCGATTGCGGGGTGAATCCCAGATGCCCCATCACCGGAATGCCCAGCTCGACCAGGCGGCGCACGATGGCAACCACGGCCCCGCCGCCCTCCAGCTTGACGGCCCCGGCCCCACCTTCGCTGAGCATGCGACCGGCGCTGGCGATGGCGGTGGCGTCGTCGCGGAAGGACAGGAACGGCATGTCGGCCACCACGAGCGCGGCCTGGGTGCCGCGCACCACCGATTGGCTGGCGCGTACAATGTCGTCGACCGTGACCGAAAGGGTGTCGCCGCGCCCATGTACGACATTGCCCATGGAATCGCCGACCAGCAGCACCGGCACGCCGGCCGCCTCGGCAATCAGGGCCGACGAATAGTCATAGGCCGTCAGCATGGCCCAGCGGCGACCCTCGGCCTTCAGGCGGGCCAGGTCGAAGGGGGTTGTACGCATCGTCTATCCTCCGGGGGAGCGGGGTTGTGCACTATGGCACGGCCCATCCGCCTTCGCACCCGCACAAGAAATCAGGGGACATTTTGCAGGGCTTCCGCTAGGAACCGCGCCCTTCGCCCCCCATATCCCGACCCGACATGAGCAAGATCCGCGTCCTTCGCGCCAAACTTCACGGCATGACCGTGACCGGGGCCGACCTGCACTATCAGGGCTCGATCACCCTGGACCCGCTGCTGTGTCAGCAAGCCGGCATCTATCCGATGGAATTCGTCGAGATCTGGAACAAGAACTCCGGCGCGCGCATCGAAACCTATGTCATCCACGGCGAGCCGGGCTCGGGCTGCTGCGTGCTGAACGGGGCGGCGGCACGCACCTGTCAGAAGGGCGATGAGGTCATCATCGCGGCCTCGACCTTCGTCGAGCCGGGCGACCTGTATCAGCTCAAGCCCAAGGTGCTGGTGTTCGGACCCGGCAATGTGGTGCGCCAGAAGATCACCTATGAGGTCGGCCAGACCCCCGAGCTCGATTTCGAGTTCCGCATGCGTGACACCGACACCGGCGAACGCCTGACGCCGGGAATGTGAATCTAGATCACGCCCGCCCTTAGCAGGTCATGGACGTGCAGGATGCCGACCGGCTTGCCGGCGTCGACCACGAACAGGACCGTGATCCGGGAATCGTTCATCAGCTTGAGCGCCTCGGCCGCCAAGGTCTGGCCCTGAATAGTACGCGGGGCGCGGGTCATGACCGCGCCGGCGGTATGGCTCATCAGCCCATCCATATGGCGGCGCAGATCGCCGTCGGTGATCATCCCGACCAAAGCGCCATCCGCGTCAACCACGGCGACTGAGCCAAAGCGTTTCTCGCTCATGATCAGCAGGGCATCCTGCATGGGCGCGTCCTGGTGAATCAGGGGCAGTTCGTCGGCCCCATGCATCAGGTCGCCAACGGTTCTGAGCATCGCCCCCAGCTTGCCGCCGGGGTGGAAGACGCGAAAGTCCTGGGCCGTGAAGCCGGCGCGTTCCAGCAGGGCCACGGCCAGGGCATCACCCAGGGCGATCTGGAGCGTGGTCGAGGTCGTCGGCGCATCGACCTGTCCGGTGGCTTCGGGCGCGTCCGGCAGCAGCAATAGAATGTCGGACTGACGGCCCAGGGCGCTGTCGGCCCGTGCCGTCATGCCGATCAGGGGCGCGCCAAAGCGCTTGGCATAGGCGATGACATCCGCCAGCTCGCGCGTCTCACCCGATTTCGACAGGGCCAGCACGGCGTCGTCCGGGCCGATCATGCCGAGATCCCCGTGACTGGCCTCGGTGGCATGGACGAACATGGCCGGTCGCCCGGTCGAGGCCAGGGTGGCGGCGATTTTTCGCGCGACGTGGCCGGACTTGCCGACACCGGTACAGATGACCCGTCCCGACAGGCCCGCGAGGGTTTCGACCGCGCGGGCGAAGGGCTCGCCCAGCCCCTCGGCCATGGCGATCAGAGCCTCGGCTTCGGTCCTCAGGACCCTCTGGCCGACCTCGATGGCTGCGGTCATTGCGCGGCCTCGGCGGCCGGGACCAGATTGCCGGGCGCACGACCGGGCCGTTGCGGCCACATCACCGCGGTGGCGATCAGGGCGACAGCGATCGCCGCTGCCAGGGCATAGAAGAGCCGATCGGACATAGGGGCGCTATAGCGCGCGCCGCGCCGCGCGTCCAAGCCGACGCTTGACGCGCCGCAACATGGGGCCTAGCCCCGTCCCAACTGACACGAATTCGGAGCCGGGATGCCGATCCTGATCCTACTGCGCCACGGCCAGAGCCAGTGGAACCTCGAAAATCGCTTCACGGGATGGGTCGACGTCGATCTGACCGAAACCGGCGAATCCCAGGCCAAGAAGGGCGGTCAGTTGATCGCCGCCGAAGGTCTGGAAATCGACGAGGCCTTCACCTCGGTCCAGACCCGCGCCATTCGCACCAACAATCTGGCGCTGGATGCGGCCGGCCAGAGCTGGGTGCCGGTGACCAAGAGCTGGCGTCTGAACGAGCGCCACTACGGAGCCCTGACCGGCCTGGACAAGGCCGAGACCATGGCCAAGCATGGCGAGGACCAGGTCAAGATCTGGCGGCGCAGCTATGACATTCCGCCGCCGCCGCTGGCCGCCGGGTCCGAGTACGACCTGTCGTCGGATCGCCGCTATCGCGGCGCTTCGGTACCGGCCACCGAGAGCCTGAAGATCACCCTGGAGCGGGTCCTGCCCTATTGGGAAGCCGCCATTGCGCCGCGCCTGGACGAGGGCCGGAACCTGATGGTCGCCGCCCACGGCAACTCCCTGCGCGCCATCGTCAAACACCTGTTCGACGTCTCCGACACCGAAATCGTCCATGTCGAGATCCCGACCGGAAATCCGCTGGTGATCGAGCTGAACGACCGGCTCAAGCCGGTGTCGGCCCGCTATCTCGATCAGGAGCGGGCCACAGCCCTGCCGGCGATCCCATGAGCCAGGACCCGACCTTCATGGCGCGCGCCATCGAACTGGCCACCGCGCAACTGGGCCAGACGGCCCCGAACCCCCCGGTCGGCTGTGTTCTCGTCAAGGACGGACAGGTCCTGGCTGAGGGCGCGACCGCCAACGGCGGCCGACCGCACGCCGAGGAACAGGCCCTGCCTCTGGCGGGCGACGACGCCCGGGGGGCCACGGCCTATGTCACCATGGAGCCGTGTGGTGCGCGCTCGTCGGGCCGGGCCTCCTGCGCCCAACGCCTGATCGACGCCGGGGTGACGCGCGTTGTGATCGCCTCGGAGGACCCCTCACCCTTCGCCGCCGGGCGCGGGGTCGAACGCCTGAAGGCGGCCGGACTGGACGTCGAGATCGGCCTGATGGCCGAGGACGCCGCCGTTCTGGCCGAAGGTTATCTGAACCGGCTCAAGACGGGCCGTCCCATGGTTCGGATCAGTGCCGACGGCGTCGGGTTCGATGCCCGGTTTGCCGCCGCGCCGAGCGCCGACCTCGAGGCCGAGCTGAGGCGGCTGGGCGAGGCCGGCTACATGCGGGTGTGGGTGCCCGAAGGGGCCCTGGCCGAGGCCCTCGCGGCCGAGGGCCTGCTGGCACGCGATTAACTGCAATAGCGAAAGTTCCTTAACCGCTGAATGCTAGCTTCAGCGGCCATGCAAACCCGCGCCTCCAGCGAACAGATCCGTCGCGTCACCCAGGCCGAAGCCGATGCCATCTGCGCGCGGCACGAACGCCTGTGGAAGGCTCGACCGGGCGGCGCCCGCGCCGTCTTCACCCGGCTGGACCTGTCAGGGCTGGACCTGTCGGGACGGACCCTCACCGACGCCGATTTCACCGGGGCCGTGCTGGTCGGCTGCAATCTGGCCGGAACGCGCCTGGACAACGCCAACTTCTTCGGGGCCGACCTGCGCGAGGCCGACCTTTCGGACGCCAGCCTTCGCCGGACCGATCTGCGCGGGGCCTGCCTGCGCGGGGCCAATCTGTCGGGTGCGGACCTGTTCGAGGCCGACCTGCGCGAAGGGGCCCTGGCCGCCGCAGATTCGAGCGGCGGCTTTCGCGTCATCAAGCCCGACGGCCGACCGTCGGACGCCCAGGGGGTGTCCCTGGTCGGGGCCAATCTCGAGCGTTCGAAGATGGCCGGGATCATCGCGGTCAAGGCCGACTTCACCGATGCCGTCATGCGCGATTGCAAGCTGGTGCGGGCCAATCTGAAACAAGCGACCCTCACCGGCGTCGACCTGGCCGGGGCGGACCTATCCGGGGCCGATCTGTCGGGGGCCGACCTGACCGACGCCGTCCTGGTCGGCGTCAGGACGCAGAACTGGCGCACCGACGGGGCGGATCTGACGGGGGTGCTGACCGACAAGGGTTCGGGCCTGGCAAATGTCTCTCCCCAGGTCGCCGCCGAACGGCTGGGGGCACACGCCCGGTGGTGCGAGACGGAGGGAGCGGAGGGCAGCCCCTCGGTCTTCGACGACCTCGACCTGCGGCTGCTGCAATCCGTGCGCGGCTTCAATCTGACGGCCCTGTCGGCCCGCCGCGCGATCTTCTATGGCCTCGACATGGAAGGGGTGAAGTTGCAGGGCGCGCACCTCGAAGGGGCCGATCTGCGCTCCTGTCGTCTCAGAGGCGCCGACCTGCGCGGTGCGCGGCTGGCGGGTGCCCGCCTCAATGGAGCCGATCTGCGCGAAGCCCAGCTCGGCCCCCTGGTGATCGGCCATGAGCGGCTCCTGGCCGCCGACCTGACCGGCGCGGTCCTGCGCGGGGCCGACCTGTCCGGGGCCGACCTGCGCCACGCCTGCCTGGTCGAGGCCGACCTGCGCCGAGCGCGACTTTCCGGTGCCATGACGCGCCAGACCGACTTCGCCCTGGCGCGCCTCGCGGGTGCCCTGGGCCTCGAAACCGACGTTCACGAGGAATCCGCATGACCACCAGCCACCGGCGGCTCAGCCAGGGCGACCTGGAAATGATCCTGGTCGCGCACGAACGCTATGTCTCGGGTCGCAACGGCGGACGCCGGGCCATGCTCAAATTCATCGACCTGTCGGGCCTGGACCTGTCGGGACGCCGGCTCGACGACGCCGACTTCACCGGCTGCATCTTTGATCATGCCCGCATGGTCCGCACCCAGCTGGAGCGGGCCGTCCTGTTCGGCTGCGACCTCAGAAAGGCCGACATGCGCGCCGCCAACCTGCGGCGTTCCGACATGCGCGGCACCTGTCTGCGCGGGGCCAATCTGTCGCTGGCTGACCTGACCCAGGCCGATTTTCGCGAAGGCAAGATCGGCGTGCCGCATCCCGAAAAGGGCCTGACGGCCCTGCGTCACGAAATCCGGGTTGGCGAGGCCGACGAGGCCAATTTCTCCGGCGCCACCCTGGATCAGATCAATCTGAACGGGGCCTCGGCCTTCGCCGCCGATTTCTCGGACTGTTCCATGCGCGGGGCCAAGCTGGCCGGGGCCAACCTGAAGGACGCCAACCTCGCCGGAGCCCTGCTCGAAGGGGCCGATGTCGCGGGGGCCAATCTGGAGGGGGCCCGCTTCATCGGCGCGGTGCTGACGGGGTGCGAGATCGAAAGAGCGCGGATCGAAAAGGCCGATCTCAGCGGCTGCCTGCGCGCGCCCGTTGCCGATGGCTCCAGCCTGCAGGCACTCGGCCAGGCCGTCGCCAGCGCCGAGGCCTGGGCCCGCTCCGGCGGTCGCGAGGGCACGCCGGCGCTGATGGATCAGCGCGACTTGCGCCCGCTTCTGGACGGGCTGAAGGGGCGTCGCCTGCCGGCCATGAGTGCGCGCGGAGCCTGCCTGGTCGGCATGGACCTGACCGGCGTGGAGCTGCAGGGAGCCAATCTTGAGAATGCCGACCTCAGGGGCGCGATCCTGCGCGGGGCGGACCTGCGCGGGGCGCGGCTGGCCGGGGCCAATCTGGTCAAGGCCGACCTGCGTGGGGCCCAGCTCGGACCCTTGCCGATCTCGGCGGATCGCTCGATGCCGACCGATCTGAGCGGGGCCCGGCTTCGCTACGCCCAGCTCCAGCAGGCCGACCTGCATCAGGCCGGTCTGAAACAGGCCGATCTCACGGGGGCGGACGTCACCGGGGCCGATATGAGAGAGGCCATGCTGGCCGGGGCCGCCCTCGACGAGGTCGAGGGCCTCCAGCTGGCGGCCTGAAAAAAGGGGCACCCCCAGCCGGAGATGCCCCCTGCGCGTGCGTCTGAGGAAAAACCTTAGGCCGACTTGGTCTTCTTGCTCGGCCGGGCCTCGATCACGCCCTCATCGGAGGCCGAAATCGGAATGGTCCGGGGCTTGAGGGCCTCGGGCAGCTGGCGCTCCAGGCCGATGGCCAGCAAACCGTTCTCCAGGCCCGCCTCGGTGACGACGACATAGTCGGCCAGCTGGAAGCGGCGCTCGAAGTCGCGCTCGGCCAGACCGCGATGCAGGAAGCGGCGATCATCGGCACCATCATTGGCCGCCTTGCGCCCGGTCACGATCAGCACGTTTTCACGCGCCTCGATATTCAGTTCGGCGGGCTTGAAGCCGGCGACGGCCAGTTCGATGCGATAGCGGTTCTCGTCGAGGCTTTCGATATTGTAGGGCGGATAGCCCTGACCTTCAGTCTTGGACGCGGCCTCCAGCATCGTGAACAGGCGGTCGAAGCCGACAGCCGAACGGGTCAGAGGGGCGAAATCATAGTTGCGCATGGCAACCTCCTGCAGCAGCAAGGTTGAGCCGACCCGCGTCTTCCCGGGGCGGCCAGGGGATCGGAAGGTGTCGGCCCCGATCTGGGCACCGGCGTCCTCCGCAAAGACCCGATCATCGGCGTCTTCGAGATATCAGATGGGGAGGTCCGACACGCGCGCAAGGGGTGGACGAGTGACCTGGTCCGGCGAAGCGGCTATGGGCGGGAACGAACATTATCGGGAGTTTGCCATGCGCCTCGCCTTCGCCGCCCTCGCGGCCCTGACCGTGCTGTCGCCGCCCTTGGCCTCGGCCCAGCCCTTTCCCATTGAGCGCGGACAGGCCGGTCGGCCCGATTTCAGCGAGGACAGTGTCCTGCAATCCGTGATCGACGCGCCCCTGCGCTCGGCCGCCGAGCGGGCACGCGACGCCCACCGGCATCCCTTTGAAACTCTGACCTTCTGGGGCCTCCAGCCGGGCCAGACGGTGGTCGAGATCGATCCGGGTGCGGGGGCCTGGTGGACCCATATCCTGGCCCCCTACGCCAGCCGCACCGGCGGTCGCTACGTCGCCGCCTGGGTTGATACCGCCAACCCCCAGACGCCGCAGGCTGCGCGCGAGGCCCGGGCCGGACTCGAGGCCACCTTCGCCGCCGACCCGGCGAATTTCGGAACCTCCAGCGTCGTCGACTTCGGACCGCTGTCCGGGGTCGGCATGCCCGACCAGAGCGCCGACATGGTCGTGGTGGCGCGCGCCTTCCACAACTGGGCCCGCGCCGAGGGCCGCACGGATCGCTACATGGCCGAGTTTTTCCGCGTCCTGAAGCCGGGCGGCTATCTGGTGATCGAACAGCACCGGGCCGAGGACGGCGTCGACCTGATGACCTCGGCGGCGACCGGCTATGTCCCCGAGAGCTATGTCATCGAGGCCGCCCGGCGGGCCGGCTTCGTGCTGGAAGCGCGCAGCGACCTGAACGCCAATCCGATGGACAGCCGCGACCACCCGTTCGGCGTCTGGACGCTGCCGCCGGTGCGGCGGTCGTCGCAGGACGGGCGCGAGTTGACCGCCGCCGAGCGCGCCCATTTCGACGCCATCGGCGAATCCGATCGCATGACCCTGCGTTTCGTGCGCCCCGTGCCGCCCTTCAACTAGGGATTTGGGAGGCCCGCCAATGGCTTTGACGGCCATGGCGGGTCAGTTTAATCCGTTCGCGGTCCGATTTCGTCTCCAGAGGAAACACCCCGGCCTTGGCGACCCCGCCCGTTCGCTCATCGCAGGCCTTGAGCCGCCGACACCTGCTCATGGCCGGTGCGTGCCTGGCCCTGGCCGGCTGTGGCCGGGACGGGGGTTCGACCGAGCCGGAAGCGCCGGTCGATCCCAATGCACCACCGGTCGGATCGCTGGCCTGGGCGATTGCCGGTGCCTGGCGCGCCGACGGCCGGCCCCGTGACCGTTGGCGCCACCCGCTGGAGACGCTCGAGTTCTTTGAGATCGCGGCGGACCAGACCGTCGTGGATATGTGGCCGGGGGCCGGCTACTGGGTCGAGATTCTGGCCCCCTATCTGGCGCGCGGCGGCGGGCACCTGACGTGCGCCAACTTCCAGATCCAACGGCCCGAGCCGGGCGATGATCCATCCGGCGGCAATCTGGCGACGGCCCAGTTGGTCGCCCGGTTCCGCGAACGCTTCGAAGGCAATCGCCGACTCTATGGCGAGATTTCCATGAGCGAATTCGGGCCGACCAGCGGCCCGGTGGCTCCCGCCGGGTCCGCCGATCTGGTCCTGTTCATGTCCCAGCTCCACAACTGGATGGCTGCGGGTATCGCAGAAAAGGCCTTTGAGGACGCCTATTCCGCCCTGCGGCCCGGCGGCACCCTCGGCATCGAACAGCACCGCGCGCCAGTCGGCTCGATCCAGGATCCGGCCGCCGCCGATGGCTATGTCCAGGAGGCCTTCGTCAAACAGCTGGCAGCCGAAGCCGGCTTCGCTTTCGTCGCCGCCAGCGAGGTCAATGCCAACCCCGCTGACACCCGCGACCATCCCTTCGGGGTCTGGACCCTGCCGCCGGAGCGCCGCTCGGCCCCGCGCGGCGCGGCTCCTAACCCTTCGTTTGATCATTCCCCCTATGATGCGATCGGCGAGTCAGATCGCATGACGCTGAAATTCAGGAAGCCGACCGCGTGAACCGCGCCCAAACCTATGCCGCCAATGCCCCCCTGATGGGGGTTCCGGGTGCCATGCCTCCGTCGGGTGGCGAAGGGGAATGGTACCGTGGGGCCGGGGGGCTGCGCCTGCGCGCGGCCCTGTGGGTGCCGGCGACCGCGCCGCGCGGCACGGTGATTTTCTCGCCGGGGCGCACCGAGCCCATCGAGAAATACTACGAGCTCTATGCCGACTTCCTGGCGCGGGGCTTCTGCGTGCTGGCTCACGACTGGCGCGGTCAGGGCCTGTCGGCACGGCTGCTGCCCGACCGCATGAAGGGCCATGCCCGCGCCGTCGAGGAATTCCTCGACGACTACGGCCGCCTGCTGGATCATTTCCAGAGCCGGATGCCGCACCCCTGGATCGCCGTCGGCCATTCCATGGGCGGGGCCTTCAACCTGCTGACGCTGGAACAGCATGAACCGCGCATCGACGGGGCCCTGTTGTCCAGCCCGATGCTGCGGATCACCACCGGCAAGCGGTCGATGTGGTCAGCCAAGCTGGCCGTTCGCTGGAACCTGCGCCACGGACGCTCGGCCGACTATGTGCTGGACAACATGGATGATCCGTTCGAGCACACCTTCGAGGACAACGCCCTGACGCGCGACGCGCATCGTTACGAGTTGTTCCGCCAGCAGCTTTACGCCTGTCCGCACCTGGCGATCGGCGGTCCGACCTGGGGCTGGCTGGCGACGGCTTTCGACGCCGGCGAGCGGGCGCTGAAGCCCCGGGCCCTGAAATCGGTCAAGGTCCCCGTCTCCATCGTTCAGGGGGCCGACGATTCACGGGTCTGGAAACAGACCAATCACTGGGCCGCCAAGCGGCTGGGTCGCGGGCGCTATGTCGAGGTCAAGGACGCCGAACACGAGATTCTGGCCGAGCTGGATGACGCGCGCGGCGTCTTCCTGGCCGAGTTCGACGCCATGGCTGACTATCTGACCTCACGCGGCCAGGCCGCAGCCTAGCGCATCAACAGCTGACGCGCAGATTCGACGAGAGACGGGTCCCCCACCGCCAGCAGACTTGATTCGCCGCTCGGCTCTTGCCCCTCCCACGTCCAGGCCTGCCCCCCTGCGGCGCGCACGAGGGCCATGGGCGCGGCCCAGTCCCAGGGCTTCAGGCCGGTTTCGGCAACGATGTCCATGCGCCCGGCCGCCACCATGGCATAGGCATAGGCGTCGCAGCCCAGCCGCGTCAGCCGCGTTGCGGCCTTGAGCCGGTCCCAGCCCTCGCGCGCCGGAGGATCGAACAGGGCCGGATCGGTCGTCGAGACGGTCGCGTCACCCAGTTGCGGACAGGGTCGGCACCGGATCGCCTCGGCTGTGCCGTCGCGCAACCGCACCGCCCCCGACGGTCCACCCCGAAAGACCTCCCCCAGGGCCGGGGTCGCGACCGTACCGATCACGATCTCGCCCCGGTGCCTGAGCGCCACCAGGGTCGTCCACAGGGGCAGGCCGGAGATAAAGGCGCGGGTGCCGTCGATCGGGTCCAGGATCCAGACGAATTCCGCGTCAGGACGGTCCTGGCCATATTCCTCGCCGATCACCCCATGGTCGGGAAAGCGCGCCGCAATCAGGTGCCGGATTGCCGCCTCGGCATCCCGGTCGGCCTGGGTCACAGGATCAAAGCCGGTGCCCGCACCCTTGTCCTCATGGTCGCAGCCAGCGCGAAAAATCGGGACGGCGACCCGGGCCGCCGCCCCGCAGAGTTCCAGGGAGAAATCTTCAAGATCGGTCAGGAAGGTCATCGCCGGGCGGTCTGGCACAGGCTACCGCCCGGGTCACCCCCCGACGGCTCAGGCCGGCTCGCCGCCTTCGGCGTGAAGCGACTTGGCCAGGTCCAGCAGCCGCCGGCGCGGCCGCTCGTCGAGCTGGTAATAGGCCTGGATCAGATCCAGGGTTTCCTTGCGCGAGAACATGTCCGAGCGTTCCGGACGGGTGATCTGCTGCTCCAGGGCCTCGGCGAGGCCGTCATAGAAATAGCTGACCGGCGTTTCCAGCGCCTCGGACAACTGCCACAGGCGCGCCGCCGAAATCCGGTTGGCCCCACACTCGTACTTCTGGATCTGCTGGAAGCGGATGCCGACCTGCATGGCCAGCTGCTGTTGCGTCAGGCCCAGCAACCGGCGCCGGCGGCGCAGGCGCTTGCCCAGGTGAAGGTCGATGTCGGTCGCCATTGGTCCCTATCCCTTGGAAGCGACCGTCCCATTCTTGGACGGCTCCCCTGACGAGGGGCAAGGCTCGTGCCGCAGACGAAAACCGCCGTTCATGTTCGCCATATGACGGGTGCCCGCTCTTGGCGCGGACGATTTCAGGGTCTAGGACCGCCCGGCTCCCAACCCTGTCGGACCAGCATGATCGCGGAAATCGGGCACTTCGCCCTCATCCTGGCCTTTCTCCTGGCCCTGTTGCAGTCCGCCTTCGGCCTGGTCGGCGGCGCGCGCCGCGATGTCCGGCTGATGGCGGCAGCACGGGCCACAGCCCTGTTCCAGCTCCTGTTCGTGGCCATGGCCTTCTGCGCCCTGGCGATCGCCTATCTGGTGCCGGACTTCTCGGTCGCCCTGGTGCAGCAGCACAGCCACTCGACCCAGCCCTGGCCCTACAGGCTGGCCGCGACCTGGGGCAGCCACGAAGGCTCGCTGTTGTTGTGGGTGCTGATCCTGGCGCTCTATGGGGCGGCAGCGGCCCTTTTCGGCCGGCGGCTGCGCCCGACCCTGGTGTCGCGGATGCTGGGGGTCCAGGCCCTGATCGCGGTCGCCTTCCTGGGCTTTGCCTTGTTCGCGTCCAATCCCTTCTGGCGGCTGGACCCGGCCCCGCTGGACGGTGCCGAGCTCAATCCTCTGCTTCAGGACCCCGGCCTCGTCCTGCATCCGCCGCTGCTCTATCTCGGCTATGTCGGCTTTTCGGCCGCTTTCTCGCTGGCGGCGGCGGCCCTGATCGAAGGCCGCGCCGACATGGCCTTTGCGCGCTGGCTGCGACCCTGGGTGATCGCGGCCTGGTCGACCCTGACGCTCGGCATCGCCCTGGGCTCGTGGTGGGCCTATTACGAGCTGGGCTGGGGCGGCTGGTGGTTCTGGGATCCGGTCGAGAACGCCTCGCTGATGCCGTGGCTGGCCGGAACGGCGCTTTTGCATTCGGCCATTGTGCTGGAAAAGCGCGGGGCCCTGATCAGTTGGACGCTGCTGCTGTCGATCCTGACCTTTGCACTGAGCCTGCTGGGCACCTTCCTGGTGCGCTCGGGCGTGCTGACCAGCGTGCATGCCTTCGCGGTCGACCCCGCGCGCGGCACGGCAATCCTGGCCTTCACCGTGCTGGCGACCGGCGCAGCCCTGGCGCTCTATGGCTGGCGCGCCCCAAAGATGCAGACGGGGGCCGTCTTTTCGCCGGTCTCGCGAGAGGCTGGGCTGGCGCTGAACAACCTGTTCCTGATGGCTGCGACGGCGGCGGTCTTCCTGGGCACCTTCTATCCCGTCTTCGTCGAGGTCCTGTCGCAGGGCCGTGATCGCATCTCGGTGGGTCCGCCCTATTACGCCATCACTTTCGTACCGCTGGTGCTGCCGCTGCTGGCGCTGGTCGTCTTCGGGCCGATGCTCCAGTGGAAGCGCGACACCCTCAAGGGCCTGATCGGCCGACTGAAGGTGCCGCTGGCCGTCAGCGCCGTCGGCCTGATCGCCGCGATCTGGGTGATCGGCCTGGCCCATGTGATGCAGATCCTGGGCGCGGCGCTGGGCCTGTGGCTGGTGGTCGGTTCGGTCTGGGTCCTGATCCGGCGCTGGACGGCAGGCGGTCGTTCCGAAATCGGCTGGCGCATCAGGAAAACTCCGCCGGCGGTCTGGGCCGTCTGCCTGGCCCACGCCGGCCTCGGCCTGACGACCCTGGGCATCGCCTCTGTGACGGCGCTGGAAACCCAGACCGTCGCCACCCTCGCGCCGGGCCAGTCCTTCGACTTCGCCGGACGCAGGGTGACCCTGACCGAAGCCGAGATGGTCGATGGCCCCAACTACCGGGCCGAGCGCGTGACCCTTCGGACCACCGGTCCGGGCGTGAACCGTCAGATCACCTCCGAGCGCCGCTTCTATCCGGTGACCGGCACCTGGACGACCGAGGCCGGGATCGATCTGACCCCGATGGGGGCCTATTATCTGTCGCTGGGCGAACGGCGCGGCGACGGCGTCGTCATCCGCGCCTGGAACCATCCGATGGTCGGCTGGATCTGGTGGGGCGGCGTCATCATGGCCTTCGGCGGGGCCTTGAGCCTGGCCGACCGGCGGCTGCGCCTGGCGGCCCCGTCCGAGCGGAAAGGCCAGTCATGATCCGCCGTCTGATGTTCTTTGCGCCGGTCGCGGTGCTGGCGGTGCTGGCCGGCCTGTTGTGGCTGGGTCTGGGCCGCGATCCTGAGGCCCTGCCCTCGACCCTGATCAACGAGCCGCTGCCGGCCTTCGAACTGGCCCCGGTTCGCCCCGGTGACACCGACGGCCTGTCCAGCACCGACTTCAGCGGCCGGCCCATGCTGTTGAACGTCTTTGCCAGCTGGTGCGTCGGCTGTCGGATTGAACACCCCTTCCTGATGGATCTGGCCCGGCAAGGCGTCGTCATCCAGGGCCTGAACTGGAAGGATGCGCCGGGCGACGGCGCGGCCTGGCTGGTCGAGCATGGTGATCCCTACGCCCATGTCGGCGATGACCCCGAAGGTCGCGCCGGGATTGATCTGGGCGTCTCGGGCGCGCCGGAGACCTTCATCGTCGATGCCCAGGGCCGGGTCCGTTATCGCCATATCGGCCCGGTCACGCCGGAGGTCTGGCGCAACGACCTGGCCCCGATTCTCCAGAGCTTGGAGGCCGAAGGATGAGGCGTCTGTTCGCGGCCCTGACCGCCGGCTTCCTGATGGCCGCCGCGCCCCTGCCGCCAGCCCCGGTGGAAGACCGACCGCTGGCCGACCCGGCCCTGGAGGCCCGCGCCGTCGCCCTGCAACAGTCGCTGCGCTGCGTCGTCTGCCAGAATGAGTCCATTGCCGAATCCGGAGCCGTCCTGGCCGCCGATCTGCGCCAGGTCGTACGCGAGCGCGTCGCCGCCGGTGACAGCGATGAAGAGGTCCGCGCCTTCATGGTCGCCCGCTATGGCGATTTCGTACTTCTGAAGCCGCCGTTCGAGCCGGCCACCTGGCTGCTGTGGCTGGGTCCGCTGATTGTCGTGCTGCTGGGCGGGCTTGCGGTCATCGCCTATCTGCGCCAGCGCCGCACCGTGCCCGAGGCGACGGCCCTGTCGGCAGACGAAATGGCGCGGCTGGACGCGCTACTGGCCCAGGAGGACGAGACATGATCTGGCTGGTCCTCATCACCATGGCGTTGCTGGCGGCGGCCGCCATTCTGATCCCCTTCATCCGGCCGGAAACCGCCACCGACCCGGCCCTGCCGACCCGGCCGCTGGCGTTGAGAGACCGGCTGGCCGAGATCGACAAACAGGCCGCCGACGGCGAGCTGTCCGAAGCCGAGGCGAGCGCGCTGCGACTCGAGGCCCAGCGCCGTGTCCTGGCCGAGGCCCGATCCGGCGAGGCCGAGGCCCGGCCCCTGGGCCCCCAGGCCCGCAAGGTTGTCGGCGGCCTGTCGGCCGTCCTGATCGTGATCGGCGGGGTCGGCCTCTATGGCCTGCTCGGTCGTCCCGACCTGGCCCGGCCCGAGGCCGAGGTCGCGGCCTCCGGGGACACCTCGCTGGAGCGGATGATCACCGCCCTCGAAGGCCAGGTTCGCGAGACACCGGACGATGCCGAGATGTGGGGCATACTGGGGGGAGCCTATGCCCAGGCCGGGCGCTATGACTCGGCCGCCGGGGCCTATGCCCGCGCCGCCGTCCTGAATCCTGAGGATGCACGCCTGCATTCGGCCCTGGGCGAAACCCTGGTACAGGTGGCCGAGGGCGTGGTCACCGACGACGCCATGGTCGCCTTCGGTGCCGCCGTCGCCCGCGATCCGTCCGACCCCCGCGCCCGGTATTTCCTGGCCCTGCGCAAGGACCAGACCGGCGACCGTGACGGGGCCATGGACGACTGGATCGCCCTGTTGAACAGCGCCCCGCCCGACGCCCCCTGGGTGCCCCAGGTCCGCGCCCTGGTCGATCAGGTCGCAGCCGAACGTGGCCTCGACGTGTCGGGGCGGATTACAGGATCGGGCGGCGACGGATCACCAGGTTCCTGATCTCGGTCATGTCTTCCATGGCGAAGCGCACGCCCTCGCGGCCGAGGCCGGAATCCTTGACCCCGCCATAGGGCATGTTGTCGACCCGATAGGACGGCACATCACCGACGATGACGCCGCCCACCTCCAGCCGGTCCCAGGCCATCATCGCCTTGCTGAGATCATGGGTGATGATCCCGGCCTGCAGGCCGAAGCGGCCGTCATTGACCTCATCTAGCGCGGCCTCGAAATCGGTGAAGCTCTGCAGCGTTGCGACTGGCCCGAAGGCCTCCTCGCGGTTCAGCCTGGCCGCGTGAGGCACGCCCTCCACCAGGGTCGCCTGCATCATGCAGCCGTCACGCCCACCGCCGACCAGGATCCGGGCACCGCCGTCCACCGCCTCGCCGATCCAGTCTTCGAGGCGCGCCGCCTCGCCTTCGTCGATCAGCGGGCCGATAAAGGTGGTCTCATCCTTGGGGTCGCCACAGACAAGGCCCCGGGTCTTGTCGACCAGCCGCGCCTTGAGGTCGTCATAGATGTCGGCGTGGATCAGGATGCGCTGCACGCCGATGCAGGACTGGCCCGACTGGTAGAAGGCCCCGAAGACAATCCGCTCGACCGCGTCGTCGAGATCGGCGTCCCGGTCGACGATGACGGCGGCATTGCCGCCCAGTTCCAGCACCACCTTCTTGCGTCCGGCCCGGGCCTTGAGCGCCCAGCCGACGTCCGGCGAGCCGGTAAACGACAACAGCTTGAGCCGGTCGTCGGTGGTGAACAGATCGGCCCCGTCGCGCGTCGCCGGGAGGATCGAAAACGCTCCCTTTGGCAGGTCCGTCTCGGCCAGGACCTCGCCGATGATCAGGGCGCCCAGGGGTGTCTTCGACGCCGGCTTGAGCACGAACGGGCACCCCACCGCCAGAGCCGGCGCCACCTTGTGCGCGGCCAGGTTCAGAGGGAAGTTGAAGGGTGAAATGAAGGAACACGGCCCGATCGGCACCCGCTTCCAGATGCCCTGATAGTCACGGGCGCGCGCCGAAATATCCAGCGGCTGATATTCGCCGGTGATCCGCACGCTTTCCTCGGCCGCCACCCGGAAGGTGTCGATCAGGCGGGTGACCTCGCCCCGGGAATCCTTGATCGGCTTGCCGGCCTCCACGCACAGCGAATAGGCCAGCTCCTCGGCCCGCTGGGTGAAGCGGGCGACACAGTGCATCAACACCGCCTGGCGCTCGTAGCCTGCCAGCCGTCGCATCGGCTCGGCTGCGCGGACCGACCAGCCGATGGCCTCGTCGATCAGCTCAGGCGAAGCCATGGCGACCCGGGTGGCGACCTGGCCGGTGTATTTGTCGGTCACCTCCAGGTCGGCGTTGGGCTGACGCGCCTCATTGGCCAGATAGAGCGGATAGGCGTCCTTGAGCTGGGTCATCGTCAGTCTCCCTGGACGTTCGGGTTATGGGACTGGAGACGCGCGAGCAAGCATTCTACTGTCCGGCCATGACTGACACGCCTGAGATCGACGGGGCCGCGCCCGGCAAGGCCCTGACGCCCGAAGCCCGGCGCGCCCTGCAGGAGGCTGCCCGACGCCGGGCGGCGGCGTCCTCGCCCGAACTTGCGCCTGAAGGCGGTGGTCGCGGTGGCGAAGAGCCGACCCGTTACGGCGATTGGGAAAAGAAGGGCCTGGCCGTCGATTTCTGACCGATCGACCGTACAAGCCTTGCGGGAATCTTAAGGTTAAGCCGCCGTTTGCTCGGTGTTTGGGTTTGAGATCTTGCTCTTCTGGGCGCTCGATGGTGCCATGAGACAGCTCCTTCCCGCCCTCGCCCTTCTCGCCGCAGCGGCCTTTCCGGTCGCGGCTCACGCCCAGCTCGCCGGCTACGGCGGCGGTGGACATGGAGGCGGCGGCGGCGGTTGCCAGGCCGGCGGCTGCGGTGGCGGCGGCCACGGCGGCGGTGGTCATGGTGGCGGCGGCCACGGCGGCGGCGGTCACGGCGGCGGCGGCGGATGCAACACCGGCGGCTGCGGTGGCGGCGGTGGTCATGGCGGCGGTGGTCATGGCGGTGGTGGTCATGGCGGCGGTGGTCATGGCGGTGGTGGTCATGGCGGTGGTGGTCATGGCGGTGGTGGTCATGGCGGTGGTGGTCATGGCGGTGGCAACATCAACGTCGGCGTCAACATCTCCAACCAGGCCTCGGCCTATTCGAACGCCTATGCGTCCGCCTATTCGCGCTCCTATGGCTATGCCGCCCAGGGCGATGTCTATGGCGGCTCCCAGTCGCAGAGCATCGCCTATGGTTCGTCCTTCGCCGGCGGCGGGGGCTATGGCGGCGGCTATGGCTGCGCCTCGCCCTGCGGCGTGACCCCGGTGGGCTATACCGTCGCCCCCTACGGGCCGGGTGGCCCCTTCATCACCTATACGGTCATCGACAGCCGGCGGATCAGCCGCGAGGCGCATTACGAGAGCGCCAGCTACGGCTACCCGGGCGGCCAAGGCGGCGGATACGACTGCGTCCAGACGTGCGAGGTCGAGACGACCGGGGGCGATCACGGCTACGGCACCGGCTACCAGACGGGCTATTCCAGCCAGGACTGCACCGACTGCTACGTCCCGCGCGAGCCGGCTCCGCTGCCGCCGTATCAGCCCCAGGCCGACCCCTACTATGTTCCGAGCTATCCCGAGCAGGGCTGCTATCGCGGCGGATCGGGCGAGTGCGGCTAGTCGCGTTCCGACAGGTGGGAACCACTGATCGGATCAGAACGCGCGCTCGATAGGTGAGCGCAGGGCTAAAACCGATTCTGACGGAACGCGCCCGGCTCTCGCCTAACCGGCCAGGGCTACGATCAGCGCCGCCAGGGCGGTCAGGAAGGCCACGGCCCCCCAGTCCTCCCCCTTGGGCTCCTCGATCATGACCGGCGGCTGGGGCGGGGTCTCGACCAGCCGGATCAGGCCGCGCACGGCCCGACGCAGCTCTTCCAGGCCGTCGCGGATCTGACCCTTGGGGCCCAGCTCTTCGCGGATCCAGCGTTCGACCACCGGACGCGAAGCGGCCCACAGGTCGTGATCAGGATTGAGCCGGCGCGCCACGCCCTCGACCGACACCATGGTCTTTTGCAGCAGGATCAGCTCGGGCCTCAGCTTCATGTCGAACAGGGCCGTGATCTCGAACAGCTGACCCAGCAGCCGCCCCATCGAAACGTGGCTGGCCTGTTTGCCGATGACCGGCTCTCCGACGGCGCGCAGGGCCTGGGCGAAGGTCTCGACGCTGTGGACGGCCGGGACATAGCCGGCCTCGAAATGGACCCGCGCGATACGGTCATAGTCGCGCGAAATGAAGCCCCACAGGATTTCGGCCAGATAGCGCCGCTCGGCCGGTCCCAGACGCCCGACGATGCCGAAGTCGATGGCGGTCAGCCGGTCCGGGGCCTCGGCGAACAGATTGCCTTCGTGCAGGTCGGCGTGGAAGACGCCATGATCCAGGGCCTGGGACAGGAAGGCCCGCACCGCCTTGTCGGCGAGCGCGTTCTTGTCGAAGGCCGGGTCGCTCAGGATGGCCGGATCGGTCATCGGCAGGCCCGGGGCCCAGCCCAGGGTCAGCACGCGCTTGCCGACCCCGTCCCAGATCACCGGCGGGGCGGACATATAGCCGTCCTTGGCCATAACCTCGGCCAGCTCCGAGGCGGCGGCGGCCTCCAGCCGCATATCCAGTTCCAGGCTCAGGGCCCGGGCGATGGTTTCGACGAAGGCCGACGGCTCCAGACGGCGCGAAATCGGCACCAGCCGCCAGACGATGCGCGCGCCCAGCCGCATGGAGTCCAGGCCCTTTTCGACCTGGCGCTCGACGCCGGGACGCAGCACCTTGACCGCGACCAGCGTGCCGTCCAGCAGCCGGGCGCGATGGGCCTGGGCCAGGGAGGCGGCGGCCACCGCCGGCTCAAAATCCGTAAACAGGGCTTCGACCGGCTTGCCGAGCGAGCGTTCGATCTCGCGCCGGGCCTGGGCGACCGGAAACGGCGGCAGGGCGTCCTTCAGCCGGCCGAGATCGCGCGCGAACTCCAGCCCGAAGATGTCGGCCCGCGTGGCCAGAACCTGGCCCAGCTTGATGGCGACCGGCCCCAGCCGCTCGAACGCCTTGCCCAGCCGCTGGCCGGGGCGACCCTGACGGCCTTCGCGGCCCGAAAAGACCTGGACGGTCCAGGCGAAGGGCCGGGTCCAGGCCGGCAGCAGGGGATTGACCTCGCGCGGGACCAGGGCGTCGTAGCGGATCAACACCCACAACCAGCCCAGCAGGCGGAAAAAGGCCGTGACCGGGTTCCTGACCGGATGGTCAGCCGGCGGCGGCGGCGGATCGCGATAGACGGGGCCGCTCAGATCGCCCACCCGTGGTGAAGCGCCGCCACCCCGGCGGAATAGTCGGTCCAGCCGACCCGGCTGAATCCGGCCTCGGTAATCATGCGGGCGAAGGCCTTCTGATCGGGGAAGCGGCGAATGGATTCGACCAGATACTGATAGCTGTCGCGGTCGCCCGTCACCGCCTTGCCAATGGCGGGAATGGCGTTGAACGACCAGGCGTCGTAGGCCGCGCGCACCGCCGACGCATTGGGGCGCGAGAATTCAAGACAGAGGAACCGACCCCCGGGCTTGAGCACCCGGCGCGCCTCTTTCAGGGCGGTCGGAATGTGGGCGACGTTGCGAATGCCGAACGAAATCACATAGGCGTCGGCCACCGCATCGGGAATCGGCAGGTTCATGGCGTCGCCGACGTTCCAGGTCATCTCCGGCTCGCCGCCCTTCTTGCGACCGGCGGCGATCATCTCGGCATTGTAGTCGATGACCATGACCGTCGCGTCCGGCCCGCCGCGCCGCTGCTGGACCTTGCGGGCCATCTTCGAGAAGCGCCGCGCCATGTCACCGGTGCCGCCAGCCAGATCCAGGATCAGTTCACCCGGCTGGGGGTTCAGGCGGTTGGCCGCCATATCCTTCCACAACCGATGCACGCCGCCGGACATCAGGTCGTTCATCAGGTCGTACTGATCCGCCACGCTGTCGAAGACACCGCGGACCAGCCGCACCTTCTCGCGCGCATCGACGTCGCGGAATCCAAAGCTGGATGTGTCGGGGGCCTCGCTCATGGGCGGGGCTTTAGCGCCTTATCGGGCCTGGGTCACGGGATCTTGCGACGACACCCTGCCGGAACGCGGCGGCTGCCCGGCAAAGTCAGCGGCAAAGGCTGGATCAACCAGGCTGCGGAAGGCGCTCTGAGGCACGACGATCTGATAGGTGCCCTCGGCATAGGGACCGACCTGATAGGGACCGATCAGAAACTCCAGACCGCCCGCGCGACCCTCTGTCGTCGACGGTGCCAGCACGAACGGAATCTGGCTTGCCCGCGGGCACGACCAGTCCGCCGAGTCGCCGATGGTCAGATTGGACGGTTCTCCGGTGGCCTCGGCGCGGGCGGTGTTGATGGCGCTGCACAGAGCCTGATCCAGGGGCGACAGGTCGGCCCCCGCGCGAAACAGCGAGGCAGGTTGCAGCCGACGATCACGGGTCTTGTCCCACAGCACCGCCCCGAAACCGGTATTGGGGTGGGCCCCGCCGGTGTATTCAAACTCCGTCTCACGCAGGCTGAACAGACGGGCCGTCTGGCCGGCCACCTCATAGGTGACCTCGCGCATATAGGGCTGAATCCCCTCTTCGCCGGTGTATTCCGTGTGGTCAGACTGCGCCCCTTCGAGGAATTCGCGCAGACCTCGCACCTCCTCGCCGTAGATGGCCGCGTGCAGATCGGGATAGGCGGCGATGGCCTGGGGCAGGGTCAGCTCGACATCGGCATAGGCGGTGTCGCGCGAATAGGTCAGGGGCGCGGCCTGCTCGGCCGGAGTAACCTGGGGGTCGGTGTGCGGCTGGGCCGCCGGAGCCTCGGCCGGCGAGGCCTGACCGGCCTCCTGGGCGTTGCGCTGGCACGCGGCCAACAAGGTCACGGCGGTCAGGGCAATCAGAACCGGTTTCATCGTCAACTCCACAACAGCGCCCCCGATGCTAGCGCAACCAGAAGAATGAGTCCCGCCTCCCGGTTGGACTTGAACAGCTTCAGGGCCAGGGCCGGGTCATCCGGCCTGAGATGTCGCACCTGCAAGGCCAGGTGTGCCGCATAGGCCAGGACGCCGATGGCGAACATCGGACCGAGGCCCGCCTGCCGGCCCGCCAGCGCTACCATGATCACCGCCAGGGCGTAGAAGATCGCGACCCCCGCCCGCACCCGACCGCCCAGGCGCCGCGCCGAGGACTTCACCCCGACCATGGCATCGTCCTCAATGTCCTGAAGGGCGTAGATGGTGTCGTAGCCCAGGGTCCAGAACACCCCGCCCAGATAGAGCAGCAGGGCCGGAACATAGGCCTGCCAGGCCAGGGCGGTGGTTGCCTCGCCCGGCCCGAGCGGGCTCCACCAGAAGGGTCGAAACTCCGGCACGATCTCGATCGGCAACAGGCTGGCCGCCGCCAGCGGCAGGGCGGCGGCAAACCCCATCAGCGCCCCCCAGTTGAAGGTCAGGCCCAGCCAGGCCTGGGGCCACCAGGTAATCCGCTTCATAAAGGGATAGGCCGCCACCAGCACCAGCGACCCGACCCCCAGCCAGATCGCCATGACCGGCAGGGTGACCAGAACGCCCAGGCTGATCAGGCAACAGACCGCGATGAAGGCCAGGGCCTGTTTCACACTGATCCGGCCTGACGCCACCGGTCGATCCGCCGTGCGCGCCACCTGCCGGTCGATGTCGCGGTCGACCACATCGTTGAAGGCGCAGCCCGCCGCCCGCATCAGCACCGCGCCGAGCGCGAACCCGGCCACCAGCCACAGATCATAGAGATCCGGGGCCTTGCGATATTGCGCCAGCGCCAGGGCGATCCCCTGCCAGCACGGGATCAGCAGCAACCAGATGCCGATGGGTCGGTCGAACCGGCCGAGCTTAAGCCACGGCTTCAGGGCCTCGGGCGCATGGGCGTCGACCCAGTTGGTCTGGTGGGCATCTGGCAGGCGCGGATCGGCTGTCACCGCGCCAGCCGTCCATCGGTCAGGGCCGAGGGCTTGAAGGCAAAGCAGATCTTGGGATCCGGCTTCTTCACCGGCACGGTGACCCCCGGCGCGCCGATCTGGCGCACCAGATGGCGCAGGACATTCAGCCGGGCCTGTTTCTTCTTGTCGGTGGCCACAATCGTCCAGGGCGCATGGCGCGAATGGCTGGCCGGCAGCATGGCGTCGCGCGCCGTCGAATAGTCGTCCCAGCGCTTCTGGGCCTCGCCGTCCAGCGACGAGATCTTGAATTTCTTGAGCGGATCACCGACCCGCGCCGCCAGCCGCTCGGCCTGTTCGGCCTTGGAGATGTCGAGCCAGAATTTGATGATCTGGATGCCGCCTTCGACCAGCATCTCCTCGAACCGGGGCACATCACGGATGAAGTCGGCCTGTTCTTCCGGCGTCGAGAAACCCATCACCACCTCGACCCCGGCGCGGTTGTACCAGGAGCGATCGAACAGAACGATCTCGCCCGCCGCCGGCAGGTGCGCCGCATAGCGCTGGAAATACCACTGGCTGACCTCACGGTCGGATGGCTTGGGCAGAGAGACCACCCGCGTCTGGCGCATCGCCATATGCTCGGTCACCCGCTTGATGGCTCCGCCCTTGCCGGCGGTATCGCGCCCCTCGAAGATCACCAGGATCTTCTTGCCCTGCTCGATGGCCCACACCTGGCTGTCGACCAGGGCGATCTGCAGCTGTTCCAGCTCGGCCTCATAGGCCTCATTCTTCTTGCTCATGGATCGACCTTAGCCGGGTCCTCGCCCGGACGGGAGAGGGCCGGGCGAAAGTCTCAGCCCAGCGCCTTCCCAAGCGCCCGCTCAAGCGGCCGGTCCCCCTTCACCGCGACGCCGGACAGACCCATCCAGCCGGCCATGTCGTGGAGACGCTCAGCCAGGGCCGGCGCGACCTCTTGAGCCTCGGCGTGGTCCTCGCGGTGGGCGGACTGGACCCTGAGGACGCCGGCCTGTCGGTCGGCCTTCAGATCGACCCGCGCGGTCAGCCGCTCGCCTTGCAGGAAGGGCAGGACGTAATAGCCGTGCACCCGCCTGGGGGCCGGGACATAGATCTCGATCCGATAGTGAAAGCCGAAGATCCGCTCGGCCCGCTCGCGTCGCCAGATCAGATTGTCGAACGGCGACAACAGGGCCGTCGCCTCGACCCGGCGCGGGCGCGGGGCCTCACGGTGCCGCCAGGCCGGCTTGCCCCAGCCCTGGATCTGGACCGGGATCAGGACCCCCTCTTCGGTCAGCTCGGCCATGCGCGCCCGCGTCTCGGTCGGGTCCATGCGGAAATAGTCCCTCAGGTCCGTCTCGGTCGCCACGCCCATGGCCCGCGCCGCAATCTCGATCAGGCCGCGCTGGGCGTCCTCGACCGTCGGCGTCGGCGTCTCGATCACCGCCGGGGGCAAGACCCTTTCGGGCAGATCATACAGCCGCTCAAAGCCGCGCCGCGTCGCCGTCGTCACCTGCCCGGCCCAGAACAGCCATTCGACCGCCCGCTTGCCGTCCGACCAGCCCCACCAGCCGCCGGCCCCCTTGCCCGCCTGGTCCAGCTCGCCCGCCGACAGCGGTCCGCGCCGCCGAACCTCATCCAGCACCTGTTCGATATAGGCCCGCTTCTCGCGCCCGAACCGCGCCAGGCCGGAATAGGTCCCGACCCCCGCCTCAGCCCGGCTCATGCGCCAGCGCAACAGCGGCTGATGCTCCACCGGGATCAGCGAGGCCTCATGGCCCCAGTATTCGAACAGGTGCTTGCGCCTGCCCCAGGCCAGGGCGTCCATATCGGCGTGGCCATAGCCGCCCAGCCGCGCGAACGGCGGCAGATAGTGCGAGCGGCTAAGCACATTCACCGAATCGATCTGGATCAGCCCGACCCGGTCGAACACGCGCTTGAGATGGCTCTTGCCGGGGTTGGAGGGCCGCCGATCCCCGAACCCTTGCGCCAACAAGGCGATGCGCCGGGCCTGCAGGGCGGTGAGGGATTCGGGCGCGACCATGGGATGGTCTTAGAGGGCGCGGGGTGTGGGGTGAAGGGTCTGGGGGGCACGCCGGTTCCCTTCTCCCCTTGTGGGAGAAGGGAATGGTCTTACCCCCGCCGCCAGGTCGCGCCGGTGGGGCCGTCCATCACCACGACCTTCAGCGCCGTCAGCTCGTCGCGGATGCGGTCGGCCTCGGCCCAGTCCTTGTTCGCCCGCGCTTGCATTCGCCGGCCCAGCAGCGCCTCGACCTGGGCCTTGAAGGCGTCATCGGCCCCGCCTTCGAACCAGGCGTTCGGGTCCTGCTGCAACAGACCCATCAGCTGACCGGCGGCACGAAGTTCGCCGGCGCGGGCCGCCGCTGTGGCCACCTCGCCGTCATTCAGCGCCCGTTCGACCGCCCCGGCCGCATCGAACAGCACCGCCAGGGCGGCCGGCGTATTCAGGTCGTCGGACAGGACCTCGACCATGGCCTGAGGGGCCTCGGCATCAGAAATGCCGCCGGCATCGCCCGCCCGCTTCAGCGCCCCATAGAGGCGGTCCAGGTTCTTCCGCGCCTGATCGACCAGTTGGTCGGTCCAGTCCAGCGGCCCGCGATAGTGGGCGCTGAGCAGGGCCAGGCGCAGCACCTCACCCGGCTGGCGCTCCAGGAGCTCGGTGATCAGGCTGACATTGCCCAGGCTCTTGGACATCTTCTCGGCGTCCATGGTCAGAAAGCCGTTGTGCATCCAGTAGCGCGCATAGTCGGTGTTGGCCGCAAGGCCATGCGCCGCGCACGACTGGGCGATCTCGTTCGTATGGTGCGGAAAGATCAGGTCCAGCCCGCCGCCGTGAATATCGAACGGCCGGCCCAGCACCTTCTCGGCCATGGCCGAGCATTCGATGTGCCAACCGGGGCGCCCCGGCATCGGCTCACCCGAGGCCGGATCCAGCGGCCCCGGCCACGACGGCTCACCGGGCTTGGACGGCTTCCACAGCACGAAGTCGGCGGCGTTTTCTTTGTTGCCGGCAACCTCGACCCGGGCCCCGGCGATCATGTCATCCAGGCTGCGGTTCGACAGGGCCCCATAGCGTCCGGTCCCGGCGTCGAACCGGGCGACATCGAACAGCACCTCGCCGGCAGCGACATAGGCCAGGCCCCGGTCCAGCAGCCCTTCGATCAGGGCGACCATCTCGCCCATGTGGGCCGTGGCACGCGGCTCGACCGTCGGGCGCAGGCAGCCCAGGGCGTCCAGGTCGCTGTGGTAGATCGCCGTGTAGCGGTCGGTGATGACGCCGATCTCGACGCCTTCCTCGGCGGCCCTGGCGTTTATCTTGTCGTCGACGTCGGTGATGTTGCGGGCATAGGTGACCGGACGGTCGGGATAGAGCTGCTGCAGGAGGCGGAACAGGACGTCGAACACCACCGCCGGGCGGGCGTTGCCGATATGGGCGTGATTATAGACGGTGGGGCCACAGACATACATCGTCACCCGGTCGGCCTGGGCCGGTTCGAACACGCGCTTTTCGCGGCTCAGGGTGTCGTGCAGCTTCAATGGCATTGAGGCGTTCCTTGGCAGGCGGGGCAGTCTGCCCCATATAGCCCAACCTCCGGCCCGGCCAACGGTGGGCCCAGACCTTTTCGAGTGTGATGGACGCTTTCAAACCCCAGCTGGTCGGCAATGACGACCGCCGCCGGCCGACCCGCGACGAGGCCATGGAGGCCGTTCGCACCCTGATTGCCTGGGCCGGCGACAATCCTGAGCGTCCCGGCCTGGTCGATACGCCCCGGCGCGTCGTGGACGCCTACGGCGAGTGGTTCGAAGGCTATGGCCAGGATCCGGCCCGGGATCTGTCGCGGGTGTTCGAGGACGTCACGGGCTATGACGACATGGTCGTGCTGCGCCGGGTCGAGGTCGAAAGCCACTGTGAGCATCACATGGCCCCGTTCCTGGGCCAGGCTACGGTGGCCTATATTCCGGGGGACAAGGTCGTCGGCATTTCCAAGCTGGCACGGGTGGTCGAGATCTTCTCGCGGCGACTGCAAAGCCAGGAAACCCTGACCAACCAGATCGTGGAGGCCATCGAGACGGCCCTTCAGCCCAAGGGCATCGCGGTTCTCATCGAAGCCGAGCACCAGTGCATGACGACCCGCGGTGTGAACCACCGTCAGGTCTCGACCGTGACCAACCGCTTCACCGGCGCTTTCAAGAACGACCCCTATTTGGCGGATCGCTTCCTGAAACTCGCTCGCGAGGCGTAATTTCGCCATTCGGAACCGGTAAGGCGCAGTCGACGCTTTACAAGGCGGCTCCGGCCCGCCAAGAAACCCGCGACAGGTCCGCTTGTGCGCGGATCCTCTAGGAGGTTGGTTACGCATGGCAGCGAAACTCTCCGGTCCGTCCGGCAAGGGCGCTCCGGTCTCTCAGAACGCAGAAATCAACGTGACGCCCTTCGTCGACGTCATGCTGGTGCTGCTGATCATCTTCATGGTGTCCGCGCCGCTGGCCACCGTGTCGATCAAGCTGGATCTGCCGCCGCCGATCCCGCCGCCCCCGGACGCCCCGCCGCCGCCGCCGCCGACCTTCATCTCGCTGGCGCTGGGTGGACGGATTTTCGTGGCCACGGGCGAAGGCGTTCCGGCCGAAGTCACCCTGGAAGGCCTGGACAGCGAACTGTTTACCCGCCTCGGGGCCCGCGACGAGCGCGTCATGATCCGCGCCGACGCCGATGTGCCGTACAATGACTTCATGACCGTCATGAACGATCTTCAGAGCCGGGGCTGGCTCCAGGTCGGCCTGATCAACGAAGACATCGAATAGGGGCCTGCCCCGATTTCAGACAGAGAGCCGCCCCGGTCACCGACCGGGGCGGTTTTCTTTTTGGCCTCATGCCGGCTCCAGAGGCCCGATGCCGTCCGCCCGCGCCTGGACGGTGAAGCGGGCGCGCTCCCGGGTCTGGAACTCCGGCGACAGGAGGGTCGTCACCCCCATCATCCGGCACTCGGCTCGCTCCGGCGTCAGGCTGATCACGAAGAAGCCCCGGGGCTCGAATTCACACCATTCCAGATCGGGGCTGGCGGCCACCGTCAGGTCGGCCATGGGTGCCCCGGGCAGCGCCCGCGAATAGGACGGCTGGGGACTGGAGATGGCGGTCGCCCCGAACTCCACTCCAACCCGGCCCTGATCATCGTGCAGATTGGACGCCCAGGCCGCGTGGCTGTCACCGGTCAGGACGATCAGACGGGCCTCGGCCTGGCGGACCTCAGCGTAGAGCCGGTCGCGTTCCGCCGGATAGCCGTCCCAGGCATCGAGATTGAGCGGAGCCTGAACCGCCCCCAGGGCCGCCATCTCACGCAGGCGGCGCTGCTGATAGTCGGCCAGGTCGGGCATGGCGGCCTCGATCGCGTCGGGTCCCACCGCCTCGATCAGATCGGGCACGACCAGCCGCGCCATCAGCACCTGATTGCCCAGCACCTGCCAGGTCGCGTCGTTGGCCATGGCCTCGCCCAGCCAGTCGAGCTGGGCCTGGCCCATCAGCCGGCGCTCCGGATCGTCCAGACGCGCGCGGTCGATCGTACCGTCCGGGGCGGTAATGTCTTCGTATTCCAGCTGGCGGGAGCGGGCGCTCAGCCGCGTCTCGATCATGTGCAGCACCGCCGCGCGCCCGAACCGGAACGAGCGCCGGACGGCCTCATGCAGGGGTGTTCCCGGTCGGGGGTCGCGGATCGGATTCCACTCCAGATAGGCCGTCAGGGCCGCCACCTTGCGCGCCGCCCAGTCGCCTTCGTCAGGATTGTGGTTCTGGGCCCCGCCTTCCCAGGGATCGTTCGTCACCTCGTGATCGTCAAAGGTCATGATCCACGCCGCCCGCGCATGGGCCGCCTGGGCCTGGGGATCGGCCTTGTGTTGGGCGTGACGCCGCCGATAGTCGGCCAGAGTCACGATCTCATGCGGCGGCTCGGGGATCCGGTTCAGTTCCAGCCCGGTCCGCATGCCGTAGTCCGAAGGGGCCGCGCCGTATTCATAGATATAGTCGCCCAGATGCACGACGGCATCGACCCGGTCGAGCTCGGCGATGGCCTGATAGGCGTTGAACCAGCCGCCCGGGTAGAGCGAGCACGAGGCCACGGCCAGCACGACCGCCTCGGTCGATTGCGCTGCGGGCAGAGTTCGGAAGCGACCGATGGGGGAGCGGGCCGCGGGCCGACCCGCCACGCTGAATCGATACCCATAGTCGCATCCCGGCTGCAGCCGATTGATGTCGACCTTCACGGTCCAGTCGCGTTCGGCGCTCGTCGCCACGGCGGCGAGGCCCGGCATCGTCGCCTCTGGTGGCCCCTCCTCCCACGGCCAGGCCTCGACCTGGACCGGAATGCTCACACCGGGCACCGGGTCGGCCGGCGTGATCCTCGTCCAGAGCACAGCGCCCTGGGGCGTCGGATCCCCGGCCGCGACGCCATGAAGGAATTCGACCGGTCCCGCATAGGTCGGCGGCGGCGTCGCACACGCCGGCGTCGCCGCGCCCGCTCCCAACAATCCAAGCACCTGTCTGCGATCAATCTTCATGCTCGGCTCCTCGTGGGGTGGGCGTCGGTGTTGTTCGCACGACAGGCCGCCAATACAAAACCGTCACCCTCAGGCTTGTCCCAAGGGTCCATCGTGGTCCATCGGGGGACCGTGAACTGTCGCCGCACGCCGCTGCGGCGGAACCTTGGCCCCTCAGGACAGGCCCGAGGGTGACGGAGTGACATGGACGAGCCGACCGACCTGACCGACGACGAGCCGGATTTCATCGAGGCGCTGATCGTCGACCTCGGCCCCGAGGCGGTCGGCATGCGCCTGGACAAGGCCCTGGCGAGCGCCGCGCCGGAGCTGTCGCGTGCCCGCATCCAGGCTCTGATGGCCGAGGGCCGCATCACCTATCTGAATGAGGTCATCACCGATGCCTCGGCCAAGGCGCGCGCGGGTTTCTATCTGATCGCCGTGCCCGAGCCGCTGCCGGCAGAGCCACAGGCCGAGGCGATCCCGCTGACGGTCCTGTACGAAGACGCCGATCTGATCGTCATCGACAAGCCTGCCGGCATGACCGTCCATCCGGCCCCGGGCAACCAGACCGGCACTCTGGTCAACGCCCTGCTGCATCATTGCGGCGACAGCCTGTCGGGCATCGGCGGGGTGCTGCGGCCCGGCATCGTGCACCGGCTGGACAAGGACACGTCCGGCGTCATGGTCGCGGCCAAATCCGATGCCGCCCATCAGGGCCTGTCGGCCCTGTTCGCCCGCCATGATCTGGAGCGCCAGTATATTGCCCTGACGCGCGGCCTGCCGCGCCCGGCATCGGGCCGCATCGAGAACCGCATCGGGCGCTCCAATGCCGACCGCAAGAAGATGGCGGTACTGAAGACCTCCGGGCGTATCGCCGTCACCGACTATCGCAGCCAGGCGGCGTTCGGACCGCTTGAGCGCCCGCTGGCGGCGCGGGTGGCCTGTCGGCTGCAGACCGGTCGCACCCATCAGATCCGGGTGCATCTGGCCTCGGTGGGTGCGCCGGTGCTGGGTGATCCCGTCTATGGATCCGGGCCGCCGGCGCCGCTGGTGCGCGAGGCGATCCGTCAGGCCGGCCTGGGGCGACAGGCCCTGCACGCCGCCGTTCTGGGGTTCGTGCATCCGATCACGGGCGAGGCCCTGCGGTTTGAAACCGCCCTGCCGCCGGACATGGCGGCACTGGAATCAGCCCTGGCCGCACTCCCCGGCACCGCCTGACTTGCGCCGGTGCCACAGCCCGGCCAAGGTCGGGGTCCACGGAGTTCCCCATGCCGAAGTTCCTCTGGATCGCCGCCGCCCTGATCGCCCTGCCTCTGGCCGCCTGCAACGTCGGTGACGCCGGCACCGGCCACGACACCGCTGCCGACAGCGACAGCCCTGCGGGCGAAGGGGCCGCCGGAACGCCTGCGGGCGCGCCGGAAACCAGCAGCGGCGATGTGGCCGCCGAGACCCCGGTTCCCACCGCAGCCCCCGTGGCCCCGGCCTTCACCCGGCCCTATCCGGGCTCGCGGGTAGTGTCCGAAGTCCGTTCGCCGACGCAAGCCGACGGACTGATCACCTTCCAGACCGATGCCGACCCCGGAACCGTTGTCGCCTATTATCGCGAGCGCGCCGAAGAGGCGGGCCTGACGGCGCGCGCCGACATCACCATGGGCGACACCCGCCAGTTCGGGGCCGACAGCCGCGAGGGCAGCGAGCTGAGCGTCAGCATCACGCCCCAGGATCAGCTGTCGACGGTGACCGTAACCTGGGAAGGGGTGGCCGGATGAAACGCCCTGCAGCCACCCTCGCCCTGATGATGACGGCGGCGGCCTGTGCGCCGGTCGGGGCCCGGGTGGCCCCGGTCGCGACCCCGGCCCAGAGTCCGGCGGATCTCGGGGCCTATCTCGACGCCGAAACTCTGACCCGCCTGGGCCAGGCGACCCCGCTGCCGCCCGAGCCCGGCTCGGCCCAGGATGAGGCCGACCACCACGCCACCGCCGCCGCGCGGGTCGAGCCGGGATCGCCGCGCTGGACCCTGGCCCAGATGCAGGCCGAGATTTCGCCGGCCCTGGCGCTGGGCCATTTCGACTGTCCCCTGGGGACCCGCCTGTCCGAGGCCCCGCCGCCGGCGCTGGTGCGGCTGTTCAGTCGGGCGCTGGCGGACGTCTCGGCCTCGGCCCGGGTCGCCAAGGCTCGGGTGTTCCGCGCCCGCCCGTTCGTCGATGACCCGGCGGTCCAGACCTGTATCCGCGTCGATGACGGCTACCGGACCAACTCCTCGGCTCCGTCCAGCCACGCCACCGCCGGCATCGTCTTCGGCCTGATCATGGCGGATGCCGCGCCCGACCAGGCCGAGGCGCTGAATGTCAGGGGCCGCGCCATCGGTGAGAGCCGCCTGGTCTGTGGTCTGCACTATGCCGCCGACGTCACCGCCGGTCAGGCGCTAGGCTATCAGCTGTTCGAAGCCATCTCGGCCACGCCGGCCTATCAGGCCGACATCGCCCAGGCTCGGGCCGAACTGGCGGCGGCAAGGCGTCTGGGCCAGACCAATCCGACCTGCGCCGCCGAGCGGTTGGCACTGGGGCTGTCCGACTAGCCCCGGCCTGGACCCAGCAGCGGACCGTAAAGATCCGTTCGCCGATCCCGGAAGAAGCCCCAGGCGGCCCGGTGCCGGTCCAGGAAATCCAGGTCGAAGCTGTGCACCAGCACGCCCTCGTCGTCGCAACCCAGGCTTTCGACCAGATCACCGCGATGGTTGGCGATGAAGCTGTGACCATAGAAGGTCTGGCCGGCGGCGGTGACCTGTTCGTGACCGATCCGGTTGGCCCCGACCACCGGCACCACATTGGACACCGCATGGCCCTGCATGGCGCGCCGCCACGGCTCGGCGGTATCCAGCTCATGGTCATGGGGTTCGGTGCCGATGGCGGTCGGATACATCAGGACCTCGGCCCCCATCAGCATCATCGCCCGCGCCGTCTCGGGGTACCACTGGTCCCAGCAGATCCCGACGCCGACCCGCCCGTGGCGGGTGTTCCACACTCGAAAACCGGTATCACCGGGGCGGAAATAGTATTTCTCCTGATAGCCGGGACCGTCAGGAATATGGCTCTTGCGATAGACGCCCAGCGCCTCGCCGTCGGCATCCAGCATCACCAGGGAATTGTAATACTGTGGCCCGTCGCGCTCGAAGATCGAGACCGGAAGCGCCACGCCCAGTTCCTTCGCCACCGGTGCCAGCTGGACCACGCAAGGGTGCTCACGCCAGGGATGGGCGTGGGCGAACCAGTGCTCCTCCTGGCTGACGCAGAAGTACGGCCCCTGGAACAGTTCCGACGGCAGGATGACCTGGGCCCCGCGATCCGCCGCCTCGCGGATGAAGCCGATGGTCTTGTCGATATTGGCCTGAAGGTCGTCGCCATAGGAGGTCTGGATGGCGGCGACGGACATGTGGCGAGTCATCACGCAGGCTCCTGTTGCGAGATACAGTGAAACGACCCTCCCCCCGACAGGATCGCGGTCGACGGCAGGGCGATCACCTCTCGGTCGGTGAAGACGGACTCCAGGGCCCTGACAGCCATGGCTGCCGCAGCCTTGTCGCCATAGATCGGGACGATCACCGCGCCATTGGCGATGAGGAAGTTCATGTGGCTGGCCGGGGTCGGGCGCTCGTCCTCGTCGAAGACCAGGCCCGGGGACGGAACCCGCAAGACCGTCAGCCGTCGCCCGGCGGCATCGGTCATGTCGCTGAGCAGGCGCGCCGTCTCGTCATAGACCTCGGCGTTCGGGTCCTTGGGCCCCCACGCGACCGGACAGGCCACCACGCCGGGGGCCACGAACCGGGCCAGGTTGTCGACATGGCCGTCGGTGTGATCATTGAACAGGCCGTCTCCCAGCCACAGCACCTTGGCGGCTCCCAGGGCCTCGGCCAGTGCCGCCTCGGCCACCGCCTCGGTCCAGCCGGCATTGCGGTTCCGGTTCAGCAGGCACTGGCGGGTGGTCAGGAGGGTTCCGGCCCCGTCGTGGTCCAGAGCCCCGCCCTCCAGGATGAAATCGTGCCGGTCCAGGGGTGTGCCCGATGCCTGACTGATCTGGTCGGCGACCGTGTCATCGAATTCCAGTTCGTACTTGCCGCCCCAGCCGTTGAACCGGAAGGCCGCAGCCCGCCGGGACCCGGCCCCGAAGATCGGCCCGGTGTCGCGCAGCCAGATGTCGCCGAAACGGCCATCCACCACCTCGACCTCTGCCAGGTCTGCAAACCGGGCGCGGGCGTCGTCCAGAGCCTCTGCCTTGCCGACCAGCAGGCGCACGCGCTCACGACCTGGCCCGGCCAGGGCGCGGACCAGGGCCTGGACCTCGTCCTGCGCCGGTTCGAGGTTGTCTTCCCACAGCTCCGCGTGGCTGGGCCAGCCGACCCACATCGCCCGGTGCGGCGACCATTCGGCGGGGATGATGCCGCTCATCTCGGATGAATCCTCTCAGGTGGCCCGGCGCGACCAGATAGGGGGGCGATGCCGCCGCCGCAAGCCGCACAAACGAAAGGGGCGGAGCCCTGCGGCCCCGCCCCCTCGTTCGTCAGACTGGGCGTTGGTCCTAGAAGGCGACGCGCAGCGTGGCCGCGATCGAACGCGGGGCCCCGCGGTCGGCCGTACGGTTGCCCGATTCAGCCGTGCCGATGTTGCCCAGGTAACGCTCGTTGAAGAGGTTCTGGACGTTGATCTGCAGGTAGGTGCCTTCCATCAGGAAGTCGAGGTCCAGGCGACCGTCGAGATCGACGACCGTGTAGGACGGGGTCGATTCATCGTTGACCATGTTGGTCCAACGCTCGTCCACATAGCGAGCCTGGGCACCCAGGGTCCACGGACCGGCCTCGTACTCACCGCGCAGGGCCCACTGGAACTGCGGCACTTCCGGCAGTTCGTTGCCGGCCGTGGCGTTGAAGCCGCCCGAGGTGTTGGGGATGTCGGCCAGGATCTCGGTCTGGATCCACGAACCCGAGGCAAACACCGAGAAGGAGTCCGTCACCTGGTAGCCCAGCGAACCGTCGATGCCCCAGCGGTTGATGTCGCCGGCGTTGATCGAATAGGCGATCGTCGACAGGTCGGGCAGGGTTTCGAAGGCGCGAACGATGAAGTTCTCGAACTCAGCGTAATAGACCGAGGCCGACACGATCAGACCACCGGCGCCGTAGCGGTAGCCGGCTTCATAGTTGCGGCTGCGCTCAGGTTCCGGGCTGGCCGGAACACGGTCGTACAGGTCGTCGGTCCGCGGAGCCGACAGGTTTTCCGAGTAGCTGATGAAGGCGGTGTGGTCGGGGGCGAACTCCCACGACGCACCCACGTTCGGCAGGAGGGCGTCATAGTCGCGCTCGAACGACACCGGAGCACCGGCGGTCGCCGAAACGGCGGCGCTGACCAGCGGCGTGGTCGGACGCTGACGGGTACACCAAGCGTTGAAGGTGTCCGTCTGCCAGCAGTAGTTGTTCAGCTGGCGGCTGAAGTAAGGGGCGCGCAGACCCAGGTTGACACGAACCGTGTCGTTCAGGAAGCGACCGTTATATTCCACCGCGAACTGGTTCAGGGTGGCGATCGACTGGCGGTTACGCTCCTGGAAGACGTCGCCGTCCAGCGTCAGCACCTGACGGCCGTTGCCGTCCTTGCCGCCGAACCAGCTGTCCCAGTTTCCCGACAGGTCCAGATAGCCGAACTCCGAGGTCTGGCGGTGGTTACCGCGGTCCCAGGTGTAGGCGAAGCGGACGCGGTGATCGTCGTTGATGTCCCAGATCAGCGAGGAGTTGACGCTGTAGCGACGGGTGTTGGTGTTGGACGGCGAATACAGCTTGATCCGGTCCAGAAGGTCACCGTCGCCGTTCAGGTCAACGCCGGTGGCCAGCGGCAGGGCCGAGTTGAAGAAGGAGCCCTGGAGGCGCTGGTCGCGCTCTTCGACGTTGGTGATGCCGCCGCCATTGGCCAGAACGTACTGGAACGTCGGGTCGACCGTCAGGGTCAGGCTGTCGCTCAGGTGGAAGCGCGACTGGCCGCGGATGCTGCCCGTGTTCGAGGGGTTGACCGAGAACATGTAGTAGTTGCTGCAGCCCGGGTTCAGGCTGCTGCTGGCCTGATCCTGACGAGTCAGGTTGACGCCGGCCAGGAGGGTACAGCTGGTCGAGTTGGCCGTCGAAGAGAAGTTGCCGGTCAGGTTGAAGGCATCGACGCTTTCGCGGGTCTGCGGGAACTGGTTGCGGTTCTCGTTGTAGTGCAGCGACACCGAGACGAAGTCACCGTTCTGGCCGATCGGCTGCCAGATGCGGGCGTTGTACTGGTCCTTCTGGACGCCACCGGCACCGAAGAAGTGGTCATATTCGGTGTGCGAATAGGCCGCCCACATGCGGGTGCCCCACGGACCGATCTCGCCGGTCTCGCCCATCAGGAAGATGCGGCGATAGTTGAAGGAGCCGACCGAGGGCTGGATGATGAAGCCCAGGTCCGCAGCCGGACGGCGCGTGACCATGTTGATCGAGCCGCCGGTGGCCGAGGCGGTCGGGCTGTCGACGTCGGTCGAGCCCTGATTGACGCCGACGCGCTCAATCAGTTCCGGGTCCAGCTGCTGGTTCGAATAGATGGCGTAGTTGCCGGTGTCGTTCAGCTGGATACCGTCCAGGTTCAGCGACACGCGGGCCGAATCGAAGCCGCGGACCGTGATGTCGCCGCCCGAGGAGCCGTAGGCGTCGCTGTTGGAGAAGGTCACACCCGGCAGGATGGCGATCGAGGCCAGGACGCTCTGGCCGGGCTGCTGGCTTTCCAGATACTCGCCGGTCAGGGTCGAACGGGCGCGGGTAACGGTTTCTTCCACCGCCAGGCCGTCCACGTTGGACGGGCCGCGCTGGCCGGTGACCACGACTTCAGCGACGGTGTCGGCTTCAAAGGACTCCGAGCCGGTGGACTGGGCCGAAGCGGCCGTTGCCATCAATACGCCGCCGACGAGCGCGGTCGACGCCCACATGGCTCTCTTGAGATTGTTCATTTCTGTGATCCCCGAGGGTGTTAAGGCCGATGGCCGAATTGTGGCCGTTTTCAGTCTGGCCGTTGGTATGGGGCGCGTTTAGGAGGGAGTCTAGAAGAGAAGGCGACAGGTTCGTGACAGATGCGTGACAGTGGCCGGGCGTGGCATGGAGGTGACACCCTTCGCCTGGTTGGTGTAGAGGCCGCGCGATGGGGTCTGACGCATCCATATCCGAGCCGATCACAGCCGCCGGGCGATCACGGGCCCATGACCCCTGGCTTGTTTTTCTGTGGCTGTCGCTTGCCCTGACCCTGGTGCGGCTGGTCGCGCTGTTCCTGACCCCGCTTGAGCTCTATCCCGACGAAGCCCAGTACTGGCTGTGGTCGCGCGACCTGGCCTTCGGCTATTATTCCAAACCGCCGATGCTGGCCTGGCTGATCGCCCTGACCACCGGAATCGGCGGGAGTGCCGAGCCCTGGGTTCGTCTGTCCTCCCCGCTGTTGCATGCTGCGACGGGCCTGATCCTCTTCCGGGTCGGGCGCCGGCTCTATGATGACCGCACCGCCTTCTGGGGCGGGATTCTCTATCTGCTCATGCCGGGGGTGCAGCTGTCGGCCGGCATCGCCTCGACCGATGCGCCGCTGCTGTTCTTCGCCTCCCTGGCCCTGTGGGCCTATGTGGCGTTCCAGGACCGGCCATCGGCGCGCACGGCGCTGCTGGCCGGCCTCGCGCTCGGCGGGGCCTTCCTCAGCAAATATGCCTCGCTCTACCTGCTGATCGGCGTCGGCCTGCACCTGTTGAGCACGCCCGAAGCCCGGCGGGGCTGGTCGCCGCTGCGCATCGCCAGCGCCCTGATCGGCCTGGCCGTCGTGGCCGCACCCAATCTGGTCTGGAACGCCCTCAACGACTTTTCGACGGTCGCCCACACCGCCGCGAATGCCGACTGGAACCTGTCGAACCTGTTCCATCCCCTGGAGGCGCTCGAGTTTCTGGTCTCCCAGACCATGGTGCTGGGACCGGTCCCCCTGGCCGTCATTCTGATCGGGGCGACCCGGTTCCTGATGGGACGCCTGGTCCTGCCGGGGTCGGATCGGCTGTTGCTGGCCTTCGTCTTGCCGCCGCTGATTCTCGTCTTCATCCAGGCCCTGCTGTCGCGCGCCAATGCCAACTGGGCGGCCGTGGCCTATGCGCCGGCGGTGGTCCTGGCCGCGGCCTGGCTGTTGCGCTGGGCCGGGCGGCGCTGGCTGATCTGGGGTGTCGCCTTCCAGGCCGGTCTCGCGGCACTGGTGCTCATACTGGCGACCTGGCCGACGCTGGCCGATCAGATCGGCCTGGGCGGGTCCTTCAAGCGCGTGCGCGGCTGGGAGGTCGGGGCCGAGCGGATTCTGGCGGCGGCCGATGCCCACGGACCGGGGATCGTCATCGCGACGGATGATCGCTTCCTCTATAATTCGCTGGCCTATTACGGTCGAGAGCGCCTGGCCGAGCCGGACGCTCCGGGCCTGACGATGTGGGTGCGTGAGGCCCATGCCCAGAACCAGGCCGAGGCCGTCGATCCCCTGACGGTCGATCAGGGCCGGCGCGTGCTGATGGCCTCGATCGAGACCCGATTCCGGCCTGAATTCGTCGCCGATTTCACCCGCTTCAGCGGCTGGACCGACGCCTCGGTCCGGCTGGACCCCACGCGCTCCCGCGACCTGGCCGTCGGCCTCGGAGAGGACTTCCGACCCCAGCCCCGGGATCCTGAAACCGGTCTGCCGGTTCCGGTCAGCCCCACACAGCCCTGAGCCGGGCAGCGCGGCGACAACCGGTGGCATAGGCCTGATAGTTCGCCGGGTTTCGTCGAGCGTAGTCCTGGTGATAGGCCTCGGCCGGCCAGAACCTCCGGGCATTGACGACCGGCGTGCGAAATCGCGTCTCGCCCAGCTCGGCCGCCGCCGCGCGGCGCGACGCCTCTGCGATCGCCCGCTGATCCGCCGTGACATGAACGCCGGCCACATAGGTCGGCCCCTGATCACAGAACTGGCCGTCGGGGTCGGTCGGGTCAATCATGCGCCAGAAGCGATCGACCAGCTGGCGGTAGCTGATCCGCCCGGAATCATAGGTCACGCGCACCGCCTCGACGTGACCGGTGCCGCCGGCCACGACCTGGCGATAGGTCGGGTTGTTCACCCGCCCGCCGGTAAAGCCTGATGTGGCCTCGATGACCCCCGGTATCGCCTCAAAGCCATGCTCGATCGACCAGAAACACCCACCGGCGAAGATGGCTGTCCGCGCCTCGCCGCGCAGCGGCGGAACCTCGCGCCGGGGCTGGGCATGACTGTCCGCACAGGCCGACAGCACAAGGATCGCCGCAATGGAGGATGCCGCCTGACGAAGGGGGTGCCGGGTGTTGATCATATCCTCCTATACGCCTCGAGGTCGAACATGGATGCGCCGCTTGCCTTTGCCGCTGGCCCGGACTAGAGATCGCGCCCTCGCTCGCCCGGCCCGGTCTTTCGACCGCCCGGTGCCCCCAATAAGGAGAGGTGGCAGAGTGGTTGAATGTACCGCACTCGAAATGCGGCGTGCCTGCAAGGGTACCGTGGGTTCGAATCCCACCCTCTCCGCCATTCACTTTCCCAACCATTCTCTTAGCTGAGTGCTCCGGCCGAAAGGCCCGACGGCACGGCCTTTCGGGGCCGACGAACGTCACCGCTCGTCCAAAATTAGAGCCTGAAGGCCGCATTCTTGGCCGCCAAAGGACCGCCCATATCCGGAGACTCAAGATCCGGTGACCATTCCCTGCTTACAGGGAATCTATCACGGAATTCTCGGGCGGGAGCGGTTCGCGCCCAGCACCTCCAAAGCTGTGACGCCGAGACAAGCGGGGTTTCAGGCGGCTACGTCTTCAGATGCGGGATTTTAAGCA
>CAUJHO010000062.1 GCA_963205025.1 Pseudomonadota bacterium
TCCGGCGATGGCCGGAAGCTGGAGCGCTATGGTCAGGCGCTGGTGGTACGCCCCGAGCCGCAGTGCCTGTGGTCGGCGGCCCGGCCGGAACTCTGGGACCGCGCCGATGCCGTCTTCGACCCGACCGATGACGACGAGGCCGGCAATTGGCGCTTTAGCCGACCCCAGCCGGAGGCGACCGAGCTTTGCTGGGGCGGCGCGCGGTTCAATGCCCGTTTCACCAATTTTCGCCACCTGGCCTTCTTTCCCGAACAGGCCGCCAACTGGGAATGGCTGGACGCCGCCGTGCGAGCGCGCCCGGCCCCGCGCATCCTGAACCTGTTCGGCTATACCGGCGTGGCGTCGCTGGTCTGTGCGGCAGCGGGCGCGGAGGTCACCCATGTCGACGCCTCCAAGAAGGCGGTCGCCTATGCCAAGGAAAATGCGGCCCTTTCCGGCATCGACAACGTGCGCTGGATCGTCGAGGACGCGCGCAAGTTCGTGCAGCGCGAGGTTCGGCGGGGCAACCGCTATGACGGCATCATCCTGGATCCGCCCAAGTACGGACGTGGGCCGGACGGCCAGGTCTGGCGCCTGTTCGAGGATACGCCCGAACTGGTCAGCCTGTGCGCGGAGCTGTTATCCGATCAGGCAGCCTTCCTGCTGGTCAATGCCTATGCCGCGCGGATTTCCGGCATGGCGCTGGCGCATCTGCTGGCCGACCGGTTGACCGGGCGAGGCGGTGTCATCGACTGGGGCGAGCTGGGACTGGTCGAAGACAGCCCCCGCGCCGCCGAGATCGGCCTGAGCTTCTTCGGTCGCTGGAGCGACCTGTGAGCCGCCGCCCGCTTCCCCCCGCCGGGGTCCCCCTGCCCCGCAACCAGGGACGGACCAGCGAAATCACCTCCCTGACCAACGACACCATCAAGGCCGTGCGTGCCTTGCACATGAAAAAAGCGCGCGACCAGTCGGGGACCTTTCTGGCCGAGGGCCTGAAGTTCATCGGCGAGGCGCTCGATTTGGGCCAGACGCCGCGGCAACTGCTGGTCGGCAAGGACGCCCGGCCTCATCCTCTGCTCGACCGAGCCCGAGCCGAGACCCTGGCAGCCGGCGGCGAGGTCATCGTGGTGACCCGCGAAATTCTCGAAAAGGTATCGCGCAAGGACAATCCCCAGACGGTGCTGGCCGTGTTCGACCAGACGTACACGGCACTGGACGCCCTCGATCCGGGCCGCAGCCCCTGCTGGGTGGCGCTGGAACAGGTGCGCGACCCGGGCAATCTGGGCACCATCATCCGCACCGCCGATGCGGCGGGTTGCGGCGGCGTGATCCTGATCGACTATTGTGTGGACCCGTTTTCGGTCGAGGCCGTGCGCGCGACCATGGGCTCGATCTTCGCCGTCAGCGTCAGCCGGGCCACGCGCGCGGAGTTCCTGGCCTGGCGCGCGCGGTGGCCGGGGTCGGTGGTGGGCACCCGTCTGGATGCCGCCCACGACTATCGCGCCGCCCCCTATCGGCACCCCACCCTGATCCTGATGGGTAATGAACAGGCCGGCCTGACCGACGACCTGGCCGCCGCCTGCGACCTGACGGTCAAGATCCCCATGCGCGGCCGCGCCGACAGCCTGAACCTGGCCATCGCGACCGGCATCATGGTCTATGCCGCGACGGACGGGATCTAGCGCTTCCCGCTGCCCTTGGGGGCCGTGCGGATACGGCCCGAGCGGCTGACGGCGCGGGCTCCGGTGCGGGCGCGCTTGCCGACCAGGACGGTCGAGCCGGACTTCTTGCCCGATCCGGGCTTCAGGCCCGTAACGCGCTTGGTGGCGACCTTGGGCTTCCGCGGCTTGTCCTCGCGCGCCTCGGCGGCCTCGGCCTTGCGATGGCGGCGCGGCGCAGTCTTCTCCGGGCCCGGCCCTTCGGCAAACGGGTTCGCCCCGGACTTGACGGTCAGGCGCATCGGCACACCCGGAAGATCAAAACTCTCACGCAGGCTGTTGATCAGATAGCGTTTGTAGTGATCCGGCATCTGCGATGCCCGGTTGGCGAACAGCACGAAGGTCGGCGGCCGCGCCTTGGTCTGGGTCATGTATTTCGGCTTGATCCGGCGACCGTCGACGGCGGGCGGCGGGTGGCGCTGGACCGCCAGGGCCAGCCAGTCGTTCAGATCGCGCGTCTTGACCTTGGCCGACCACTGGCGATGGGCCTCGAACACCGCCGGCATCAGCCGATCGACGCCGCGACCCGTCTGGGCCGACAGGGCGATCAGGGGCGACCCCTTCAGCTGAGGTAGCAGCCGATCCGCCTCTTCACGCAGTTCGGCCAGCCGTTCCTTGCCGTCGTCGACCCGGTCCCATTTGGAGATGCAATAGACCAACGCCCGGCCCTCGCGCTCAACCAGATCGGCCAGCTGCAAATCCTGGGTGTCGAACGCATTGGCCTCGTCCATCATCAGGACGACGACCTCGGCAAAGGTCAGGGCGCGGATGGTGTCGGCGACCGACAACTTCTCCAGCTTTTCCTGAACACGAGCCTTGCGGCGCATCCCGGCGGTATCGACCAGCCGCACCGGTCGACCGTCCCATTCGAAGTCCACCGAGATGGAATCGCGCGTGATCCCGGCCTCGGGTCCGGTGAGCATGCGGTCTTCCCCCAGAAGTCGATTGACCAGGGTGGACTTGCCCGCATTGGGCCGCCCCATGATGGCGACCATGATCGGCTTGCCGGCCTCGTCGTCGTCGCTCTCGTCTTCGGGTTCGAACGGCAGCACCGCCGCATAGAGATCGGCCATGCCCTCGCCATGCTCGGCAGAGAGCGCAATCGGATCGCCGAAGCCCAGCCGCACGGCCTCGGCCAGGCCGACGTCGCCGGCCTTGCCCTCGGCCTTGTTGCCGATCAACAGGGTGGGTTTGTCGCGCTTCCTGACCAGGTCGGCAAAGATGCGGTCCAGCGGCACGATCCCTTCGCGCGCGTCGATGACGAACAGGATCAGATCGGCTTCCTCGACCGCCAGTTCGGTCTGGCGGCGCATCCGCGATTCCAGGCTTTCGTCAGAGACATCCTCGAAGCCGGCGGTGTCGATCAGGGTCAGGTCGATGTCGCCCAATAGGCCGCGCGCATAGCGCCGGTCACGGGTCACCCCCGGCCGGTCATCCACGATAGCCAGCTTCTTGCCGGCCAGGCGGTTGAACAGAGTCGACTTGCCGACATTCGGCCGTCCGACGATCGCGACCTTCAGGCTCACGCTGCGGACGGCCTCCTTGGAGCCTACTGAATGGCGACCAGCTGACCTTCGTCGGTGAGGACGTAGATCATGCCGTTATAGGCGATGGGCGCGATATAGGCGGGCCCACCGAGGTTCAGACTGGCCTGTTCGGTGCCCGTGCGGGCATCGAGGGCCACGGCCTCGCCTTCGGAGCTGACGAGAACCAGCCGGTTGGTCGCCAGCAGCGGGCCCGACCAGATCGGACGGACCGTGCGGTCGAACAGGCCGAACACGCCGCCTTCCTGGCGCTGACGCTCCTCGTTCAGGTCGTAGATCCAGTAAACTTGGCCATTGGCCCGATTGACGGTGATGACCTCGCCCGCCTTGGAGACGACATAGATGACGTCGCCGGCGGCCCACGGCGCGTTCAGCGTCGCAATCGGCAACTGCCAGCGCGGGGCCCCCGAGCGCAGGTCCATGGCCGCAAACAGTCCCGAATGGCTGCCGGCATAGACCGAGCCCTGATAGACCACCGGGCGACCGACGATATCGCGAATTTCCGACAGGGCGTTGGTGCGGTTGGTGCGTGACAACACCTGTTGCCACAGTTGCTGGCCGTTGGAGGTTCTGAGCGCCACCAGTTCGCCCGACGAGAACGGCGCGATGACGATCTCTCCGGCAATCGCCGGGCTGGCCGCCCGCAGAATCCGCGCCGGCTCGGCGATGGCCTGGAACGACCAGGACTGGGTGCCGGTGGCGGCGTCGAAGGCGATGACCTGGTTGTCGATGTCGATGGCATAGATGCGGTTGCCAGCGACCGTCGGGGCCCCGTGAATCGGCGTATCGACAGTGCTGGTCCAGACGACGTCACCGGTCGCGGCGTCCAGCGCCGAGACGACGCGCAGGCCCGAAGTCACGAACACACGGCCACCGCTGACCGCGACACCGCCGCCAAAGCCCTGGTTTTCGCCGCCCCCCGAGCCGATGGAGAACAGCCCACGCCGGTCCTGCTCATCGTTGGTGATGGTGTGACGCCAGACGACCTGGCCGCTGGCGGCATCGACCGCCGAAACGTGATTGCGACCATCCAGAACGAACAGCCGGCCATCGCTGGCGACGATTGGCGACGTCACCTGGCTGGTCCGGCCCGAGCCTTCGCCGATGTCGCGACGCCAGGCGATACGGAAGGCTTCGCCGGCCTGGGCGTGCTCAACCGCGTTTTCGGTCGTTCCGCCCGGCTGGGTCCAGGCGGTTACCGCGCGCGGCGTCGGCAGGTTGAACGGGCGACCGGCCAGGGCGCTCGACACCTCGACGGAGTCTTCGAACTGGAGGATCGACACGCGCTCCCCGTCGGACGCCACGGCTTGGCGCTCATCGTCGCCGCCGAAGGGCCAGATCCGCTGGGCCGTGTTGCTCACGGTCGAACAGCCGGCCAGGGCCGCGCAGGCACCGGCGGTCAGAAGGAGTTTGAAATGCAACTTCATGGACAGTGACTTTCGCCAGACATCAATGTTCGGTCGCGGCACCCGCCGCAGCAGCCTCGGCTCCGGGAGCTTCAGCGCCGGGGCGCGGGCCCGCAGCGGCTTCCGCCTCGGCCTGGGCCTGGGCGCGGCCGGCGGCCTCGACAATACCGGGCAGGCTGGAAGCCGTGCCGGCATCGATCAGCGACAGGGCCACCTGGGCCCGCTGGCGCATCGAATCAGGCAGCTCCAATTCCAGGGTCAGGGCCTGGAGCTGCTGGCGGGCGGCGTCGGTCTGGCCGTGCTGGAGCCGCGCCAGGGCGAGGGCTTCCTGGGCCTGAAAGCGGAATGGACGCCCTTCCTCGGTCAGGGGCGACAGGCGCGCCGTCATATCCTCGATCGAGCCGGAGCCCATCAGGAGCCAGGCCGCCTTGAGACGGGCAATATCGGAAATCAGAGGCTCATCGGTCGCCTCGGCGGCCTGGTCGAACAGGGCCACGGCCTCGGCCGTTTCCCCGCGCTCGACGCGCAGACCCGCGCGCTGCATCAACGCCAGAGCCTGATAGGGCGGGCTGCCGGCAGCCTCGGCCTCGGCGAAGGCGGCTTCGGCGGTCGCCTCGTTCTGCGCTTCCAGCGCATCCAGGCCGCGCTGATAGGCCTGGGACGCCTCGGCGGCGGTCCAGCCCTTGCGCGCATCCACGAACCAGATGCCGCCGACGATCAGGATAGCCGCACCGGCAATCGCCGCCGCCGCCGGCCACCACTTGCGGAACAGCTCGTTCCAGCGTTCGGACCGGAGGTTCTCTTCGACCTCTTCAAAAACGTCTGACACCCGTGTCGACTCCCCTGGCCCGTCTCGGGCGGAACATAAAGCGCCGCGAACCTAGAGGTTCGCGGCGACTGCCGCAACGCAAGCCAAGCCTTCAATCGGGGCTTTTTATCGACGCCGGCGAAATCAGGCCTGATCGACCCGCCAGCTGGCCAGTCCGGCCGCTGCAATGATGGCGACCGAGACGAGCCAGAAAATCGGCATCGACGGACTGTGCTGAAGCGCGGTGCCGAGGCCGTCGACCAGTTGATCCAGGTCGCCCGACGGACGGATACGGGCCACGGTGGCATAGGATCCCGAAAGCTGGGCCAAGCCCGAGCCGATGCCGGCCTCCAGGGTTTCGCGCACGGCGAAGAAGCCGCCGATGCCGCCCGCCAGGGTCAGGACACCGGCCCGGAATCGCCAGGTCCGGCGCAACCGGCGCTCAACCCGTTCGACAAAGCCATCGGCGTCATGCAGCGCCGGCGGCTCGGCAAACAGGCGTTCGATCTCGCCATCGAAGGCATCACGATCCGACATGGGCGGGCCTCCTCTCTGATTGCGGGCCGATTTCCAGCCGCGTCCGAAGCTTATCCAGAGCACGTTTGACATGAGACTTCACCGTACCGAGCGGCAAATTCAAGGCTGCCGCGATTTCCGAATGCGTCATTCCCGCGCCGTGACACAGGGTGACACAGACCCGTTCCACCTCGCTGAGGACTTTCAGGGCGTCGTCGAGGTCGATGGCGCGGGCCTGGTCCGGCACCGGGGCGACGGGGTCCTCGGCCGCGTCCAGATCGGTCCAGCGCGCATCCTTCTGACGCCGCTTGATATAGAGGCGCGCCGCGATCCGCCGGACCCAGGCCGCGAAGGTGCCTTCGCCGCGAAAGTCCGCGCACCGTTCGAACGCCTGGATGAAGGCGTCCTGGGCAACGTCGTCGGCCAGGGCCGGCTCGGCTCCCATGCGCCGCATCAGGCCGCGGACGGACGCCGAATGGCGCCGGACCAGTTCTCCGAAGGCCTCCCGACCGCCGGCCGCCGCAAAGGCGACCAGCTCCGTGTCGTGCAGTCGGTTCAGGCCGGGTGGCTTGACGGTCATCGTCTTGGTCCTGCCCGCACCTGGCCCTAGTCCGCCCGCGTCTTGTTGAAGAAGCTCAAAATGATGAAGGCCAGGCCCAGGAAGCCGGGAACGGCTGCCAGACCCAACAGCGGAAAGACCACTTCATTTTCTTGCAGGCCGACCATCCAGCCGAAGGTGGCGATGCCCGCCGCTATGGCGATCCAGATGACACCCTTGCGCAGGTCGGTCTGGGCCGTGGCCGGCGGCTTCTGGCTGGACCGGGTGATGGCCTCGACCAGATCGGCCGGGAGTTCCTGGCCCTTGTCCAGAGCATGTCGCACGGTTTCCTGCATGTCGTGGCGTTCGCGCGACCGAAGCCACACCGGAATGACGACGATGAGGGCGATCATGGCGAACAGGCCGAGCGGAACGAGAATTTCGACACCCATGAGCGGGATTCCTTGATTGGCGGGCGGGCCCTGTGCCCATCCCTTTGGTTCCAAGAGGCTATGACCCCCTCAATCGGATGCAGGGACGAGATTAAATCGCGGTAAGGTCAGAACCGGCGCGACCAGACGACGGCACCGACCCGCCGCAGCACCCGCAACGGACCGGCGCGCAGACCCATCCAGGCTGAAGCCCCGATCGGATGCAGAGCTCTCTCCAAAATCGTCATGGTCGGGTTCATCCCGGCCATCCATCACCACGCTGACGCCGTCTTGATTGCGATGGTCCGAGGCGATGGATTCCCTGGACAAGCCCGGGGATGACGGTGAAGGGGGCCGCGACTGCGCCGCCCCTCAGACAAACCCGCCGAGCGCCGCTTCGTAGATGTCGGGCTTAAAGCCGGCGATGCGGCGGTCGCCGAGATCCAGAATGGGCCGCTTGATCATCGAGGGTTGGGCTAGCATCAGCCGTACCGCCTTGTCGGCGTCGAGGTCGGCCTTGTCGGCATCATCCATCTTTTTGAAGGTAGTGCCGGCGCGGTTCAGCACAGTCTCCCAGCCCAGCTCCTCGACCCAGGCCTTCAACTGCGCCGGATCGGCCCCGGCCTTCTTGTAGTCATGGAAGGTGTAGCGAATGCCCCGCTCATCCAGCCACACGCGGGCCCTCTTGACGGTGTCGCAGTTGGGAATGCCGTACATAACGACTGTCACGGTGTGCTCCATCTTGAGGTGATATCTTGTAGGGTGAACAAGCAGCCTGTCCCAGAGGGCATTCCGAACGATGCCTAGATATATTGCAGTTTGTTGGTGGACCGCTCTCGTGGCGATGAGCATAGGCCTGTCGTCTTGCGTCCAAGGTGGCGTTCGCGCGCCCACGCGAGAGTTTTCGGGTGTCTGGCTCTACGAGCACGAAGGCTCGACCTTTGTCGAGGGCGCGACTGAGATCCCAACCCATCGCCCCCGCTATGAAGACACAGACTGGCTGGAACCAGATCAGCGCCTCTCTGAAATGCTTGAAGAGGACTGGGGCGAAGTCGACCATCTCGAATGCCATCGCGTTCTGCCCATGAGGGTGACCTTCGCTGGTTATCGCGTCCACCATCTGATTGGCGGTACTGGCCACTTTGGGCTTTGGCGTTCGCTGGTCGTTGCCGAAAACACGACGTCTGTGGAGCGTCTCGGCCCCGTATTCTGCTTTGAGTAATTTCGCCGCCGAAACCGGCCTGCGTGTGAACAGATTGAGGATTTCGATGAGCAACAGCCCGCGCATCACGTTCAGCCGCAGCGCGCAAGACTGAACCCTCACCCCCGGAGGACGCCATGACCGACAAGACCGCCCCCTGCCTGTGGTTCAATGGCGACGGCAAGGGCAAGGAGGCCGCCGAGCTCTATGTCTCGCTGATCCCGAACTCGCGCATCGTCTCGGACCAGCATCCGATGGTGGTCTTCGAGCTGGACGGGCGGCGCTACATGATCCTGGACGCCGGGCCGATGTACACGCTGAGCCCGGCCGTCTCTATCTATGTCGACTGTGACGACCAGGCCGAGATCGACCGGCTGTGGGCGGCCCTCCTGGCCGATGGCGGCGAGGAAATCCGCTGTGGCTGGCTGACGGATCGGTTCGGCGTGTCGTGGCAGATCATCCCGAAGGTCCTGCCGGTGCTGTTCGCCGACCCGGATCGCGCGGCCGCCAACCGGGCCATGGAGGCGATGATGGCCATGCAGAAGATCGACATCGCCGCGCTCCAACGCGCCTTCGACGGGGCCTGATGGTGAAGCTCTTCGCCCACCCCTTCTCGTCCTACAGCTGGAAGGCGCAGATCGCGCTGTATGAGAACGCCACGCCGTTCGAATACCGCTTTATGGAAGACGCGGGCGCCATGGACGAGCTGGCCACCCTGTGGCCGCTGAAGAAATTCCCGCTCTTGCTCGACGGCGATCAGGCGGTGATGGAGGCGACCGCCATCATCGAACACCTCGCCGTGCATCATCCCGGTCCGGTCCGGCTGATCCCGGAAGATCCGGCAGCTGCGGTGAAGGTGCGGATGCTGGACCGCGTCTTCGACAACTATGTGAATCGGCCCCAACAGGACATCATCTTCGAGGTCATCCGGCCCGAAGGGGCCAATCGCGATCCGCATGGGGTCGCGCGGTCACGCGAGATGCTCCAGACGATCTATGGCTGGCTCGATCAGCAGATGGCGGGGCGTGAGTGGGCGGCGGGCGATGACTTCACCATGGCCGACTGCGCGGCGGCCCCGGCCCTGTTCTATGCCGACTGGACCGAGGAAATCCCGGCGGATCTGACGACGCTGAAGGCCTATCGCGCCCGGCTGCTGGCCCGGCCCTCGGTCGCACGTTGTGTCGAAGACGCGCGGCGGTTCAGGCCGTATTTTCCCCTGGGTGCCCCGGACCGGGATTAGGGCAGCGGTTGCCCTGGCCCGACCGGGATCAGTTCGGTTCCGACGTCCGGCGCGACGGTTTCCAGCCCCTCCAGGGTCGGATTGTCGGGATAGGTCGTCCCATCGAAGGTCAGGCGGACCTGGGCCCCTTCAGCACCGCCGCCACTGACCCCGACGCTGAGGTCACCCCAGCCGTGGCTGGTGGTGTCGAGCCCCCGCACCGGGGCCTGGGTCACGCTGGTTTGGGTGACGACCCGCCAGCCCTCGCCCGCGCGCGCCAGCACCAGAACCGGACAACCGCCCGAGCCGCACCACATCGGCCCCATGACATAGCCGACGACCTCGTCGGTTCCGTCGCCATCCAGATCGACGGCGGCGGCATTGTAAGTCCCCTCGCCTTCACCCACCGTCGTTCGCAGATAGGTGACGGCGTCGGCCGGAACGGTGGCTGCCCGGGATGCAGGTACCGGCTCGGCCCCACCCGTCCCGGCCGGAGCCTCGGCACCGCTATCCGCCGGCTGGCAGGCCACCAGCGCGAGGGCAGCGCCGAGGAGAAGTACAGATGTGCGCATGGGGCGCTCCTTCTTGAAGTGTTCGACCCTTGGGCCGAGGTGGTCAGCCGGTCGCCTTCGCTATGGCACCCGCACGCCGCCGTTCGATTCGTCGCCAGATCCGGTCGTGCAGGGTGAAAAATGCCGTCTGGACGATCGGTTCGATGGTGCCGACGGCCAGCGCAATACGCCAGTCCCGCGTCAGGGCAAGGGCCACCAGCACCGCCACCGCAAAATGCATGAGGCCATAGCTGACCGACTTGGCCGCCAGGGTTCTGAAGCTGGTCGGCAGGGCGTGGCTGCCGGCGTGGTGGTCATGCAGGCCGACCCGACCCTCGAATGCCTCGGACGCCTCCTGCAGGCCTGACAGCCGGCCGCGATCCTCGATCCGGTGCCAGACCCGGTCATGGACGGCGAAGGCGAGGGTCTGGACTATCGGCTCGACCAGACCCACGGCCAGCGCCATGCGCCAGTCGCGGGTAATGGCCCAGGCCACGAGGATCGCCACGATCAGGTGCATCGTCCCGTAGGAGACGATCTTCAGCCAGAGCTCTTTCGCCGCCATGGCGAGTTTGCGAACCATTCTTGGAAAATGGTCGCCGCAGAGCCACGCGACAAGGCAATTATTCTGATGACGACGATAAGGCGGGCCTGCCCCTTGCGGCGTCCGCGAAGAGAGGTCTATAGCCCGCCCGCAAAACGGAGACTCCCATGGAGATTCGCGAAGGCCTCACCTTCGACGATGTTTTGCTCGAACCCGGCCCGTCCGAAGTCATGCCGACCCAGGTCGAGACTACAACGCGGCTGACGCGCGACATCACGCTGAACATCCCCCTGGCCTCGTCGGCCATGGACACCGTGACGGAGAGCCGGCTGGCCATCGCCATGGCCCAGGCGGGCGGCCTGGGCGTGATCCACCGCAATCTGACGCCCGAGGAACAGGCCGAGCAGGTTCGCAGCGTCAAACGCTATGAGAGCGGCATGGTGGTCAGTCCGATCACCATCCATCCCGACACCTCGCTGGATGAGGTTCGGGCCATCCGCGAACGGCGCAAGATTTCGGGCTTTCCCGTGGTCGAGCGCGACACCGGCAAGCTGGTCGGCGTCCTGACCAACCGCGATATGCGCTTTGAGGGCGACGGTGCGCGTACGGCGGGCGATCTGATGACGCGCGACAACCTGGCCGTGGTGCGCGAAGGCACCGGCCGGGCCGAGGCCCAAGGCCTGCTCAATACCCGCAAGATCGAGCGCGTCATCGTCGTCGACGATGACTTTCGCGCCGTCGGCCTGATCACGGTCAAGGACATCGAAAAGGCCCAGGCCCATCCGAACGCCGCCAAGGACGATCAGGGCCGGCTGCTGGTCGGGGCCGCCTCTACCGTCGGGGACGCCGGCTATGAACGGTCGCTGATGCTGGCGGAGGCCGGGGCCGATGTGGTGGTGATCGACACCGCCCACGGCCATTCGGTCCAGGTCGCGCGCGCGGTCGAACGCATCAAGCGCGAGACCAACCGCACCCAGATCGTCGCCGGCAACGTCGCCACCTATGACGCCGCCCGCGCCCTGATCGACGCCGGAGCGGACGCGGTGAAGGTCGGGATCGGTCCGGGCAGCATCTGCACCACCCGCATCGTGGCCGGCGTCGGCGTACCGCAGCTGACAGCCATCATCGACGCGGTGCGCGCCGCGCGCGACAGCGGCGTGCCCATCATCGCCGATGGCGGCATCAAATATTCCGGAGACCTGGCCAAGGCCATCGCGGCGGGGGCCTCAGTGGCCATGCTGGGTTCGATGTTCGCCGGCACCGACGAAAGCCCCGGCGAGGTCTTCCTGTACCAGGGCCGGTCCTACAAGTCGTACCGCGGCATGGGCTCGGTCGGGGCCATGGCTTCGGGGTCGGCGGATCGCTACTTCCAGAAGGAAGTTTCGGACCAGATGAAGCTGGTGCCCGAGGGCATCGAGGGCCAGACCCCCTACAAGGGTCCGATCGCGCCGGTCCTGCACCAGTTGGTCGGAGGCCTTCGCGCCTCGATGGGCTATGTCGGGGCCGCCACGATTGAAGAGTTTCAGGCGCGGGCGAAGTTCGTCCGCATCACCGGCGCGGGTCTGAGAGAAAGTCACGTCCACGACGTGATGATCACCCGCGAAGCGCCAAACTACCGCCAAGGCTGAGCTTGGGAGGGCTCACATCATGGATCATTCGCATATGTTCCCGGGCGTTCACCCCGACCTGATCGTCGCCGGTTTCACCATCGTCCTGGCCATCATCCAGATCGCCTGGGCCGTCATCGCCCGGACCAACGAAACCGGCATGAAGTGGAACGCCGGGCCGCGCGATACCGCAGCGTCCCCGCCCGGCGTCGTGGCGGGACGGCTGGCCCGGGCCCAGGCCAATCTGATGGAAACCCTGCCGCTGTTTCTGGGGGCAGTCGCCCTCGTTCACCTGGCCGGCAAGCAGGGCGACCTGTCGATCTGGGGCACGCACCTGTTTCTGTTCGCCCGCATTCTCTACCTGCCGCTCTATCGTTGGGGCGTGTCGGGCCTGCGGACCCTGGCCTGGGCGGCCGCGCTGGTCGGTCTGTGCATGACGCTCTCCGCGCTGTTCGTCTAACCCATGAGAGACGGCGGGCGAATTGCGGCGGCCATCGAGGTTCTGACGGACCTTGAGACGCGCCGCGTGCCTGCCAAGGTCGCGCTCAAGGCCTGGTCCGATCGCTCCCGCTTTGCCGGAGCCAAGGACCGGGCCTTCGTGTCCGGCCTGGTGCTGGATGCCCTGAGAAAGCGCCGCTCGACCACCTGGCGGATGGGCGAAGACAGTCCACGCGCCGCTGTACTGGGCGTACTGGCCTGGGGCTGGCGCTGGCCCACGGATCGACTGGCCGAGGCCGCTGGCGAGGAACCGCACGGCCCCGGCACCCTGACCGAAGTCGAACGCACCGCCCTCGCCTCGCCGCGTGCTCTGGACGACGCCCCCGCTCCGGTGCGCGGTGACTATCCCGACTGGCTGGACCCGCATCTGGCCCGCGTCTTTAGCGATGCCCGCGCCGAGGAGGCCGCGGCTCTCGCCGAGCGCGCACCGGTGGACCTGAGGATCAATACCCTCAAAACCGACCCGGAGCGGGCCTTCAAAGCCTTGCAGCCGCTGGGGGCTGAACCGGTGGCAGAGGTGCCGACCGCCGCTCGAATCCCGGCCCCGGACCCCGCCGTTCGCACCGGCGCGGTCGAGACGATCCCGGCCTTCCACAAGGGCTGGTTCGAAGTTCAGGACCTCGGCAGCCAGCGCGCGGCCCTAATGGCCGGCGACATCAAGGGCAAGCAGGTGCTGGATTTCTGCGCCGGCGGCGGCGGCAAGACCCTGGCGCTCGCCATGGCGATGGGGAACACCGGCCAGCTCTACGCCTACGACAACGACGCGCGCCGGATGGCCGACATCATCCCGCGGGCCCAGCGCGCGGGCGTGCGCAATCTCCAGGTCCGTTCTCCGGTCACGCCTGACGCCCTGAAGGGTCTCGAAGGCAAGATGGACGTCGTCTTCGTCGACGCGCCCTGCACCGGCTCGGGCACCTGGCGGCGGCATCCCGACACCAAATGGCGCCTGACGCCCGACCAGCTCGACCGCCGCATGGCCGAGCAGGACGCCGTGCTCGACCAGGCCGCGACCTTCGTGAAGCCTGGCGGGCGGCTGGTCTATGTCACCTGCTCGCTGTTCGCCGAGGAGAACGAGGATCGGGTGGCGGGGTTCTTTGTGCGCGTGGTCGGCTTCGCCCAGGCCGGCGAGGCCATACGCTTGCCGCCGCTGTCGGCCGGGACGGACGGGTTCTTCGCCTGCGTGCTGGAGCGAAGCGGATGACGCGCCTCTTAGGATCTGCGATCGCAATCGCCGCCTTCCTCGGGTCCGTTACCAGCGCGGAGGCGCACTGCACGCCCGGGGTCGGTTATTCGATTATCTTTCCGTCCGGCCTCGCTGAATGTGGCAGCGCCGACAACTTCTGTTGGCAGGTGCTCGACATGGCCGCCGCGACCTGGGCTCAAGGTGGCGGCACCGTTCGGGTAATCACAAGAGCCGATACGGTCGGGACAGCTGAAGCCAGCCGCCTGCTCACCGACCAGCGCGCTGGCTATCTTCGGGAGCAGCTCGCCGAGCGTGGCGTGTCGCCCGATCAGATCGTCATCGACAGTCGCGGAGATCAAGACTTGGCCCGACCAACGGCCGATGAGATCGCAGAACCGCTCAACAATATCGCGTCGGTCGAACTGCCTGAGGCGTTTGCGGCGGCGCGGCGGCGCCATTTCGAAGCCTACCTCGAATGGGCCGAAGCAGAGCGCGGGGCCGGTCGCGTGCCGCCACCCTATATGGGATGCTGATGTTGAGGCGGGTCGTCCCAATAATGCTTGCCACCATCGCAGCGATCGGCCTGGCAGGCGCGGCGGAGGCGCGGTGCTCATATAGGCACCCTACCGTCCTGTTTGGCGCAGGCGCTTCTGACTGTCCCCAAAGCAGCGCTGATTGCAGCGCCTTCCACCAGAATCTGGACTCCAGCGTTGATATCTGGCGGTCACAAGGCGGCGGCTTGGTACGCCTGATCGGACATTCGGACACCCTGCCATCGGCCGGTGATAGTTTTTTGCTGTCGGAGCAGCGCGCCGTGACGGTTCGCGACTACCTGATTGCTCGTGGAATCCCCGCTGAACAAATCACCTTGGAAGCCAGAGGCGAACTTGATCTCGCCCGACCGACAGCCGATGGCGTAGCCGAGACGCTCAACAATCGGGTCGAAGTCGACCTGACCGATGGCCTGCGCCGAGCTCTCGAAGGCCAGCGGCGAGAATACGCGGTCCAGCTCGAAGCTGCCTTGGCCGCTGGCCTCCAACCGCCTCCCCGTCCCCCCTGCATCTGAGAATCCCTCCCGTGACCGACCACCAGAAAGTCCTCATCGTCGATTTCGGCAGCCAGGTGACGCAGCTGATCGCGCGGCGTCTGCGCGAGGCCAACGTCTATTGCGAGATCCATCCGTTCCAGAAAGCCGAGGCCGCGCTTCAGGCCATGACCCCGGCGGCCATCATCCTGTCGGGCGGCCCCGAGAGCGTGCACGAGGAGGGCAGCCCGCGTGCGCCCCAGGCCGTATTCGACGCCGGCGTGCCGGTGCTGGGCATCTGCTACGGCGAGATGACGATGTGCGAACAGCTGGGCGGCAAGGTCGAGGGCGGCCACACCCGCGAGTTCGGTCGCGCCGAGATCACCGTGCAGAAGGCCTCACCCCTGCTGGACGGCCTGGCCGGGGTCGGCGATGAAGAGACCGTCTGGATGAGCCACGGCGACAAGATCGTCGCCATCCCTGAGGGCTTTGAGGTGATCGCCACCTCGCCCGGCTCGCCCTATGCGGTGATCGGCGACGAGACGCGGCGGCTGTACGGTATCCAGTTCCACCCCGAGGTCATGCACACGCCGCGCGGCGCGGCCATGCTGAAGAACTTCACCCACCGGATCGCGGGGCTGTCCGGCGACTGGACCATGGCCGCCTATCGCGACGAAAAGATCGCCCAGATCCGCGCCCAGGTCGGCGACGCCAAGGTCATCTGCGGCCTGTCGGGCGGGGTGGATTCCTCGGTCGCGGCCGTGCTGATCCACGAGGCCATCGGCGACCAGCTGACCTGTGTGTTCGTCGACACCGGCCTGCTGCGAAAGGATGAGGCCAGCCAGGTCACGACCCTGTTTAAAGAGCACTATAATATCCCGCTGATCCATGTGGATGCGTCAAAGGAATTCCTCGGTGCCCTGGCCGGTCAGTCGGACCCGGAGACCAAGCGCAAGACCATCGGCCGGGTCTTCATCGAGATTTTCGACCGCGAGTCCGCCAAGATCGACGGGGCCGAATTCCTGGCTCAGGGGACGCTCTATCCCGACGTGATCGAGAGCGTCTCGGCCTCCAGCGGCAAGGCCCATGTCATCAAGAGCCACCACAATGTCGGCGGCCTGCCCGACTATATGAAGCTCAAGCTGGTCGAACCCTTGCGCGAACTGTTCAAGGACGAGGTGCGCGCCCTGGGCCGCGAGCTGGGCCTGACCGATGCGTTTGTCGGTCGCCACCCCTTCCCCGGACCCGGCCTGGCTATCCGCATCCCCGGCGAGATTACCCCGGATGCCGTGGCGACCCTCCAGGAGGCCGACGCCATCTATCTGGACGAGATCCGCAAGGCCGGCCTCTATGACGAGATCTGGCAGGCCTTCGCCGTGCTGCTGCCGGTCAAGACGGTCGGCGTCATGGGCGACGCCCGCACCTACGAAAAGGTCCTGGCCCTGCGCGCCGTCACCTCGACCGACGGCATGACGGCGGACTTCTACCCCTTCCCGTGGGAGATGCTGGGCCGCACCGCCACCCGGATCATCAACGAGGTCCGCGGCGTGAACCGCGTGGTTTATGATGTGACCTCCAAGCCACCGGGGACGATCGAGTGGGAGTAGGCGACGACCTTCCGGACGGGCTTGATGCGCTTCGGGCCCAACTCGGTCTTGCCGACACCATGCGGCTTATCGAGCGTACGGCGAGATGGGTTGATCCCGCCACGTTCAAACTGTTGCCGTTGTGGTATCCAGAGTTCACTCGCCGAGGCTTGTTCTACAAAAACAACTGGACGGAGCCGCAGCTCAACACCCGACGCAGTTCTGGTGAATCCACACATAAGCAGGAGGGGAACCTCGGAGCCAACAAGGCTCTAACTCAGGCGCTTGGCCTTCGGTCAAAGGATCGACCCAATTGGTCATGCTGCCATATCTGGGGTGTAGACGACGCCCTCTACCAGAACGCAAATGAGGTAGTCCAAGATCGGCGATACTTCTCGTGTGTCGGGAACATGGTTCTGCTCCCAACGCCTCTCAAGGCGTTCACGGATGTCATGCCTGAAGTGAAGTCGATGCTCCGCATCTGTGCTTCACAGTTATACGGCTGGCGCTGCGATCATCCTTCGCTGACCCAGACCTTGAAGAGGCTGGACGGCTGGACGGATTGGTCTGCCTATCCGGCCAGTTGGCCGCGCCCCGACAAGGCATCGATTCCGTTAGGCGTTCGGTTTCTCACGCCTGAAATCCGACAGACCGCATTGCGACGGATGGCCCGGATTTTTCAAGACTTGGAATCTGCCGGACCTCACTATCCCCGGCAGGAAGTTGAGGAAGCTCTCGTGTATTGGAAGATCACCCGACCGGGTTAGGCTTAGCCATGTCCGGCACATTGCTGAACTGACGCAGGAATGCTATCTTACTGCGATCTTACAGGTCGCTCGCCGCCATGCCTACACCAACTAAGACTGTTACGACGGTCGTTTCGACCAAAGGCCAGGTGATCCTGCCCAAGTCCGTGCGCGATCAGCGCCGCTGGTCGCCGGGTACGCGCTTGACAGTGGAAAGCACGCCCGAGGGTGTCCTGCTCAAGGCCGAGCCTGTCTTCACGCCCAGTCGGGTGGACGCGGTCTTCGGGTCATTGGTTCATACCGGCAAGCCCAAAACCATCGAGGAGATGGATGCGGCCATCGTAGCAGAGGCCCGGCGGCGTGCGCGCGATTGACACCAATGTCGTCGTCCGGTTCCTCACCAACGACGATAAGAGTCAGGCCAAGGCGGCTCGCCTGGCCGTCGAGGCGGGCGACATTTTCATCCCGACGACGGTGCTATTGGAGGCTGAATGGGTTCTGCGCGGCGCCTATGGCTTTACCGGCGCCGAAATCGTCGCGGCGATGCGTGGCCTCGTCGGCCTTCCGGGCGTCGCCGTCGAGAACCCGGCTCGCCTGGCCCAGGCCCTTGACTGGATGAGCCGGGGCATGGACTTCGCAGACGCCCTTCACCTGTCGTCGGCTACAGGCTGCAGCGCCTTCCTGACCTTTGACCGTCGATTGGTCAAAGCCGCCGCCAAGCTGGTCCCCTTCGCTGTTCAGGCCCCGTGAAGGCATCATTCATTGCCCGGTGACCACATGATCCGCCGCCTCGCCCTTGCGCTTGCCATCAGTGGGCTGGCTCTATCTGCAATCGCTCAGGAACGGCCTGATCCCGCCACGATCACCGCTGCCGGCGATGGTCCCTATGTGGTGCCGGGTGCGGCCCGCGGCTGGCTTGAGCGCAGCGTCTCACCGGAGCTGACGCCAGTTGAACGGCGCGTCTCGCGCACCGGCCAGATCACGGTGGCGGCGGTCGGCGCGGTTCCGGCCTTCACCGTGCCCTTGCGTCCCGTCGTCGGCACGCCGGCCGCAGATACCCTGCCGCTGGATCCCGCGACCCGGTTGCTGGTCCTGGCCGACACCCACGGCGAATATGAGATCGTGGTGGAATTCCTGCGCCGTCAGGGCGTCATCGATGCGGACCTCAACTGGGCCTTCAGCGACGGCCAGATGGTGGTCACCGGCGACATCTTCGATCGGGGCGCCCATCAGCTCGAAATCCTGTGGCTGTTCTACAAGCTCCAGGCCGAGGCCGAGGCGGCGGGGGGCGCGCTGCACATCCTGTTGGGCAATCACGAGAACATCGTCCTGCGCAACGACCTGCGCTACCTGCACCCGCGCTATGCCGAGACGGCGCGCATCCTGGGGGTCGAGAGCTACCCGGACCTGTTCACCGCCGAAACGCTGCTGGGCGATTGGCTGCGCTCGCGCCCGGCGGTGCTGAAGCTGGGCGATCTGTTGTTCCTGCACGGCGGCATCTCGCCCCAGGTGGTGGACGCGAACCTGACGATCAGCCAGTTGAACGCAGGCGTCCTGCACTCGCTGGAAACCCCGGTCGCGCGTCGTAGCGAGCTGGACGAGACCAAGGCCCTCATCGTCGGCGGCTTCGGTCCCCTGTGGTTCCGGGGCTATTTCCCCGATCAGACCCGACCCGACCGGCCGTATATGGCCCCCTCCGAGGTCGAACGATCACTGGCCCATTTCGGCGTCAGCCGTATCCTCGTCGGCCATACCGTCGTGGATCATGTCACCCCGCTCTATGACGGTCGCGTCATCGCCGTTCAGGTCTATCCCGAGCGGGACGATGAAACCGGCCAGCCGATCCTTGAGGGAGCTTTGCGCGATCAGGGCCACTGGTTCCGCGTCAATGCCCAGGGCGAACGCATCCTGCTGGACCTGCCCGCCAGTGACGAGGCGGCGGATGCGACGTAGGGTGCCCTAGTCGCTGAACCTCGGAGCGCGCGTCTGCATCCCGGCGGCGACCGCCTCCATCTGGTTCGGCGTTCCGATCAGAGCCCCCTGCTCCCGGCTTTCTGCCAACAGGATTTCGGCAGGGGTAGCTGTCGCCGACAGGTTCGCAAGCCGCTTGGCAGCCCGGATCGCCTCAGGATTTCTCGCCGCAATCTCGCGTGCGAGGGCCAGTGCCTCGGTTAGCGGATCGTCCGCAGCACGGGTCACGAAGCCCAGGCCGACCGCCTCCTCGCCCGAGAATTCGCGCGCCGTATAGATCAGCTCTCGCAGCACATCGTCGCGGACATTGCCGGGCCAAAGCGCGAAGCCGGCCATGTCGGGCACGATGCCCCACTTCATCTCCATGACCGACAGCCGCGTGTCAGGCCGCGCAATGCGGATGTCGGCACCCGACATCAGCTGAAGCCCGCCGCCGAAGGCGACCCCATGCACCGCCGCGATCACCGGAACAGCCAGCGTCCGCCAGCCCCGGCACACTTGCTGAAAGACATTCGCCGGTCCGTGAGTGCGGACCATGATGTCGAAGTCCGACCCGGCCAGACCGGCCATCGACACCATGTCGAGCCCGGCGCAGAAGGCCCTGCCCTCGCCCGACAGGACGACCGCCCGCAGTCCAGGCGTTTCCGAAAGCCGGCCGATCGCCTCAGCCAGCGCCTCGATCATGGCCGGATCGAGGGCGTTCATCTTGTCGGCGCGGGTCAGCCGGACGTCTGCAACGCCGTCGTCAATGGCAATGCTGACCCGCGCGTCCATCAGAACCCGAAGCCCCGATCAGCTGCCCGGCGTGCGGAAGTGGCGCGCGTCCATCCAGGAGGTGACCGGGTTGGCACCGGTCTGGGCCGGCGAGGCGGCGATGGAATAGCGAGTATCCTCGCAATCACCCGGCCGCTCCGGCACCGCCGGATTGAAGACCATCACCACAGCAAAGTCATAGCCATCGGCGCTGAACACGCCGTCGCGGCCCAGCGGGGTCACCTCGACCCGGCCGTTGCGAACGCCCAGCCCCGTCATCTGCAGGCCGTCGCCGCGGTCCAGACGGTAGCGCTGGGGCCCCTCGGCCCGGATCTGGTGATAGGCAGCCCCGAGTTCCTGGATCTCACCGGATATCGTGCCGCGCGAGCGTTTGCCGCCGCCGGCCAGGGCCACCGCCGCGTCGATCCGCGGGGCCATCTCATAGTCGCGCGCGAAGTTCTGGATGCGCCAGGCCTCGGCGGCCTCGGGCAAGGTTGTTCCAACCTCGGCCAGGGTCGTCGTCATGGTGTCCAGGCCATCCATCGTCGCCGCATTCTCCCACAGGCGGGTGACGATGCGCGGCGTGTGCCGGCCGGCCAGCGACTGCAGCAGGGTCCACTGGCCGTAGTTGTGGCCTTCCTCCGTGGTCGTCCAGCACAGCTGGGGAGCCCCGAAGTCGGTGACGGCATAGCGGGCCGCGTCCTCGTCTTCGCCCATGGTTGCCGTCTCGATCCAGGAGGCGGTCGATTCATAGAGCCACTGCAGACCCTCTTCGGAATCGTAGCCGTACTGAACCATGTGGTTGAACTCGTGGGCCGCCGTCGCCCGCATCAGCCGCATCGGATCCTCTTCCTCCTCGCGGCCTTCCCTCAGGTTGTTGTCGATGACCAGAATGGTGCGCGACGCGGCTCGCTCGCGAATGGCCGGGGTCTGGGGGTTGTCGAAGATAACCTCGACGCCGCGCATGAAGCCCATGGTGCCGGCTCCGGCGTCGGCGATATAGGCCCGCAGGCGACCGTCGGCGTCGCGCACGGGCGCGCTCCAGCCCAGCTGGTGGATCTGGGTGTCATAGGCACGCTGGATCGCCTCGGCGGTGGCAAGTGCGTACTCTTGGGTCGTGCGGTCGCGCCCACGCAGGGTGTACATCAGACGGAAATCGCGGGTCTCGATCGTCTCGACCGGACCGCTCAGCGTCACCGGATTTTCGGACTGGGCGCGCAGTTCGTCGACGACACCGGCCGCGACGTTCGAAATTTCCAGCACATAGGGACCCGATGACGCGCCGTCGGAGTAGCGCGTCATGTTCAGCATATAGCGGCCCGAGGTCGGCACCGTGTAGGCGAAGGCTGAGTTCAGGGTCCCGACGTCGCGGTCGTCATTGATGGCGACGGGAAAGCCGTCGAGCCCGTTCAGGGTGATGACGGGATCGAGCCCTTCTTCCACGGCGTCGGCCATGACCAGGATCGTCTGCCCGGCCGTCAGATCCAGCGGATAATCCCGCTCGGGCGTGCGGTCGTCGATCTGACCCTCGTGGCGGGCGATCACCGTGCGAGGGATGCTGTCGAAACTGATCGGAGCCTGGGCGTTCGGATCGACCGCCAGCGAGACCACGGCCTCGCCCGTTCCCTGACCGCCGAATGACCCCACCACCACCGTGTAGCGACCGGGCTGGTCGGCCCGATAGACGATCTGCGAGTTCAAGGTGCCGTCGCCACGGTCGTCGTTCTCGGCCACCGTCTCGCCCGCCGGACCGATGAGAGTCAGGGTCGTGTCCAGCTCGTCGGACATCGCGATGGTCGTGGCCACGAACGGCTCTCCGGCCGGCAGGTCGACGGTATAACGAACCTGCGACTGGCGCGGCGACAGCGAAACGATCGCGTCCTGCAGGGTCTGTGATCCATAGGACAGGCCGACATCGGCCCCGTAGAACACATCCAGCGAATAGTCGCCGGTGGCATTGCCGAAGCCGGAAACCGAAACCGTGTAACGGCCGGCGCGCGGGGCGGCATAGATGATGCGCGAGCTCAGGTCGCCCTGAGCGACGTCGTCGTTGGTGGCGACCTCACGACCGTCTGGGCCGCGCAGGGTCAGGACGGTGTCCAGGCCGGACGGGCCGTAGGCGGTCACGGTGATGATCTGGCCGGCCGTCAGATCCAGGCTGTGTTCGCCGTGGGTGGCATTCTCGGTCAGGACCCCCTCATAGTTTGGTCCCGGCTGAGCCAAGGCAAAAGAGCTGGTAGCCGCCATCAACAGCGCGGCGAGCGAGACACGGGTCCGCATGTAGAATCCCCCTGATGAAGCGACAGTCGCTCCAGGCTTTCGGCTACCTAGCCCGAGCGATCCGGGCTTCCAACGGACATTTACTGTCCAAACCTGACGCGAATGGCCGAAAGCGCCGACCTCAGGCCGCCGGCGGATAGACCTGACGGACCGCGAGGCTTCCTTCCGGTGAGGCGGTCAGAAGGCCTTCTCGGGCCTCATTCAGCCAGGCCAGGCCCTGGTCCGGTGCCAGGAGCACGATCTGGCGATTGTGATAGGGCGCGATGTCCGGCCCCGCTTCGCAGGTCAACATGGCGAAGGCTCCCTGTTTCATCACCCCGGCGATCCAGAAATCCGGATGGGCCGGCATCTCGAACAGCCATTTCGTCTTTTTCTTTTCGCCCGGCTGGGCCGTCGTAAACTCGTAGAAGCCACAGGCCGGGATCAGGCACCGATCGGCCGTTGTGAAATCTCGGCCCTCCGTTCGGAAATTGAACACCGGCTTGCCGGTCGGTCCCTTCCACGCCCAGGGCGTCATCATCAGGGCCAGATCGCCTTCATGCCGGGCGACGATGGGGGCCCGGGCCCCGATCCAGACATTGCCCGGCTCCAGGTTCGGCTTGCCGAACGGATAGGTCAGATCGCCGCCCAGCCTCAGGTGCGAGAACAACAGGTCATTGGGGGGACGAAAGACGTAGTTGTTGCACATCCGCGCCAGCCTAGTCGCCGGTCCCGAACCACTCCAGCGCAAAGCCGTGCGGATGCCCGCGCGCCAGGCGTCGGGTCTCGCCGCCCGGCCAGACGGTCAGGCTCAGCGCAGCCCAGCGCCGCCCTTCTGCGTCTGGTGCCGCCGCCGCCTCATAGGCCAGCCAGGCCAGGGGTGCCGCCTTGGTCGCCTGTGCGCCGACGGCCTCGAGATGCGCCCTCACCCGCGCCTGCCCCTGCGGCGGGAAATACTGCAGGGCGATGGTGTGCATGACGACGCGACAGACTCCCGGCTCAGGCGAGATGGACAACACACGCTCGAGCCAGTCCGCTCCATCCCCGGCCTCAAGCGGCGGCGGGTCGGCGGTTGCGATCTCAAGGGCGGCTTCCAGCCGGGCCAAACGCGCGCGCTGGTCCGCCCAGACGAAGGCGGTCAGCCGACGCGCCGTCTCTGGATCCCGAACATCCAGGGGATGCAGATCGACCCCGCTCCGTCCCCTCACCCGCACCTCGGCGGTCGGAGGCGGCGCGCCGGACCAGCGGGGTGCCAGTTGCACCGCGGAGGCCGGATCCCCGGCGATCACCCCCGCCAGATCAAAGCCATAGCGATCCAGATTCAGATTCAGGCCGGCGCTCGACCCCAGTTCATAAAGGTCGAATGGCAGGCCGAACCTGTTCGCCAGCACCAGCAGGCCCGCCATCTGGGCGGTGGAGCGCCCGACCTCATTGGTTTGCGGCGGCCCCGTTAGCCAGTCGAGGATGAAGGGTGCATCGGCGGTCACAACGGCATGGATCGCCGCCCACAGCGTGTCGTCATCTGGCGTCGGCTCCGGCGGCCAGGCCCCCGCATTGGCGGCCCCGGCCCTCGCCAGCGCGTGCAGCGCCCCACACAGCCTCAACGGCACGGCGTCGGCGTTGGCGCGCGGATCGCCTGGCCAGTCCAGCACGCACCGACCCACGGCGGTGGTCCGGTCCAGCCGCGCGGCGACCAGATCACAGACCAGAGCCGTAAACGGCGAGTCCAGCCCACGACAGACAACGGCCTGCTGACGAAAGGCCGCGCGGACGGCGTCTTGGGTCATTCGACCTCAAAGGGGTTCTTGACCGTCAGGCCGCCGAATTGTCGCCCGGCCTGCAAATCCTCACTCCAAAGCGTATCGCAGCCCGCCTCGAGCGCCGCCGCGACGATGCAAGCATCGTAGATGTGAAGGTGATGTCGCCGCGCCAGTTCCACGGCCGCATCATGGACCTCGCGGGTCACCGGCTGAATCTCAAAGCCCGCCTGGTCGATCAGGGCCAGGTCCGCCTCCACCTCGGGCCAGGTCCGCCCGAATTTGCCGATCGACGCCGACACGAACTCGTTCAACACCTGAACGCTGAGCACATGGGTGACCAGGAGCGTCGATTTTGCCTGCGCGGCCTTGTCGGGATCGTCGAGCAAGGCCGCATAGATCAGCACATTGGTGTCAGCGAAGGCGCGACCGGTCATGGAGCTCTTCCCGGTCAAACCTGTAGTCGGGCGGCAGCTTCCATTTGAATGAGCCGAGTTTCTCGATGGCTGCGGAGCGGCGCGCGCGCTTGGCCTTCTCTTCCGCCTCCGCGTCCCCGTCGGTCGACACGATCACCTCGCCATCCTCGCCCTTGCGGACAAAGACTTCCTGACCCTCTTCAAAGCCCAGGGAGGCAGGCAAGCGAACGGCCAGGCTGTTTCCCCACTTAGAGACGCGGGCCATACTGGGCTCCTGTATCTACAGACCGCCCAATGTATATCATTTTCGCCCGAGCGCCGCCAGATAGACCTCCGAGCTGCCCTTGCGGCTGGCCTGCGGTTTGATGAACTTCACCTCTTCGAATTCGGCCCTGAGCGTCTCCAGCAGGCCGCCCGCATCGCCGCCCTGGAAGTTCTTGGTCACGAAGTGGCCGCCCGGCTTCAGGGTGCGGATGGCGAATTCCGCCGCCGCCTCGATCAGGGCGATGATCTTCAGATGGTCGGTCTGGCGATGGCCGACCGTGTTGTGCGCCATGTCCGACAGCACCAGGTCGGGCGCGCCGCCCAGCGCGTCAATCAACTGCTGATCGACGCCGGGATTGGTGAAATCCGCCTGGATCAGGATCGCACCGGGGATCGGATCGACCGGCAACAGGTCCACGCCCACCACCGCCGAGGCCCCCTGTTTCAGCGCCACCTGCACCCAGCCGCCGGGCGCACAGCCCAGGTCGATGACCCGGCTGCCCCGCCGGATCAGATGCAGCTTCTCGTCCATCTCGATCAGCTTGAAGGCCGCGCGCGAGCGCCAGCCCTCGGCCCGCGCCTTCTCGGACCATTTGTCGGCCAGTTGGCGCTTGATCCATTGCTGGCTCGACAAGCTCTTCTTGTCGGCGGTCTTGATCTTCTGGCCCATGCCGCGCCCGACCGCCGTCCCGCCCGAAGGCGGGCGGACCATGCGCCGGCGTTCCTGATCGTCGCTCATGGGATGGTCATACGCGGTGAAGGCGCGCGGGGCTATCGCAGGTTCATCACAACGCACACGAAGATGACACGAAGGCAGCCTGCCCGCTGAGGTCATCGTGCACTTGGTGACAGCTTTGTGTGCGTCGTGATGAACCTTGCTTGCCCCACGCCCTGCGAAGGGCGATATCGGCGGCCTGCCCGAATCTCTCGTATCCTCTGGCGATGTCAGCCTTGCCCGATCTGTTCGACGACCTTCCTGAGGCCCCCAAGCCGACTGAACCCGTTCTCCCGCCGGCTGAGAAGCCGCAGGCCCTGTCGCGCCCGGAACCCGCCGCCGCTTCTTCGACCGGCGACTACGGGGCCGACGCCATCGAGGTGCTGGAAGGCCTGGAGCCGGTTCGCAAGCGTCCCGGCATGTACATCGGCGGCACCGACGAGCGCGCCCTGCATCACCTGTTCGCCGAGGTGCTGGACAACGCCATGGACGAGGCGGTGGCCCGCCACGCCAAATCCATCACGGTGGAGCTGGACCGCGACGGCTTTTTGGCCGTCACCGACGACGGACGCGGCATTCCGGTCGATCCGCATCCGCGCCACCCGGACAAGTCGGCGCTGGAGGTGGTGATGACCGTCCTGCACTCGGGCGGCAAATTCTCGGGCAAGGCCTATGAGACCTCCGGCGGCCTGCACGGTGTCGGCGTCTCGGTGGTCAATGCCCTGTCCGAACATCTGGAGGCGACCGTCTGGCGCGACGGTTTCGAACACCAGCAACGGTTTTCGCGCGGCCTGCCCCTGGGCAGGCTGGAAAAGCTGGGGCCGTCGCGGCGCAAGGGCACCCGCATCCGCTTCAAGCCCGACGACCAGATCTTCGGCACGGGCACCGCCTTCAAGTCGGCGCGTCTGTACCGCATGGCGCGGTCCAAGGCCTATCTGTTCCGCGGCGTCACCATCGAATGGCGCTGTGATCCCGAGATCGCCGGCGACACGCCGCCTAAGGCCACCTTCCACTTTCCCAACGGCCTGGCCGACTATCTGGCCGAACGCATCGGCGAGCAGGAGACCGTCACCCCCGCCTTCTTCGGTCGCATCGAGCGCAAGGGCGATGCCGGGGCTGTCGAATGGGCCGTGACCTGGAGCCCGGCGGGCTTTGGCGACCACGACAGCTTCATCCAGTCCTACTGCAACACCGTGCCGACCCCGGACGGCGGCACCCATGAGGCGGGATTCCGCGCCGCCCTGTCCAAGGGCTTGAAGGCCTATGCCGATCTGGTCGGCGAAAAGCGCGCCGGCATCCTGACGGCGGAAGACACCGTCTCGGCCGCCGGGGCCCTGGTGTCGGTCTTCATCAAGAACCCGGAGTTCCAGGGTCAGACCAAGGACCGTCTGTCGTCGTCGGAGGCCCAGCGTCTGGTCGAAAATGCGCTGCGCGATCCCTTCGACCACTGGCTGACGGAAAGCCCGGCCCGCGCCAACGCCCTTCTGGCCTTCGTCATCGACCGGGCCGAGGAGCGCCTCAAGCGCCGCAAGGACAAGGAAGTCGCCCGCGCCTCGGCGACCAAGAAGCTGCGCCTGCCCGGCAAGCTGGCCGACTGTACCCAGAATGCGGCCCAAGGAGCCGAGCTGTTCATCGTCGAGGGCGATTCCGCCGGCGGCTCGGCCAAACAGGCGCGTGACCGCGCCAATCAGGCCATCCTGCCCCTACGCGGCAAGATCCTGAACGTCGCCTCGGCGACCGACGAAAAGGCCCGGCAGAACCAGGAACTCAGCGACCTGATGCTGGCGCTCGGCGTCCAGTCCGGCAGCCGCTTCCGGCTCGATGACCTGCGCTACGAGCGGATCATCATCATGACCGACGCCGACGTCGACGGGGCCCACATCGCGTCCTTGCTGATCACCTTCTTCTATCGCTCGATGCCCGAGATGGTGAAGGCCGGCCGCCTGTTCCTGGCCCTGCCGCCACTCTACCGGATCAGCTATTCGGGCAAGACCGAATACGCCCGCGACGACGCCCACAAGGACGAACTTCTGGCCACTGTCTTCAAGGGCAAGAAGCCCGAGATCGGTCGCTTCAAGGGCCTGGGCGAGATGAACCCGTCCCAGCTCAAGGAAACCACCATGGACCCCAAGCGGCGCACCCTCGCCCGCGTCCTGGTGGAACCGGGCCACGAAGGCCAGATCGACGAGCGGGTCGAAACCCTGATGGGCAAGAAGCCGGAACTGCGCTTCCGCTTCATCCAGGAGCACGCGGCGTTTGCGGCGGAAGATCTGGACGTATGAGCCAGAACTTGTGCTTCTCACGCCAAGATTGTCAGCCACCCGACACTCGTCTATCCTGGCAACCTTTGCATCGGATATAGGGGTTCGTAGTAGGCATGGCGCTGCCAGACGCACTGTCGAGATTTCGCGACAGTCATTCATTGAGGTCTATGCGGAGAGCGCCATCGCACCCCGACGAGGTCAAGCAAATGACTTCCACGGACGGCATGGCCGATCTGGAATCTAGCGGGAACCGCGCGCTGGAAGGATTCAATGAGGTTGGCAGCGAACCCCGCGACCGTGAATCTGCCGAACAGTCTCGCCTGCTCTGGGTTGTTGGAGCCAGAGATGTGCCTTTTGCCGATGAAGCTGGCCCCTACGGGCGATCCTTGGCTGGCGGAGCGATCAAACACTCCAATCTAACGGGTGGCTCTGATGCTTACTCAGGTGGCGAAGCGTGGCGGATCAAGGGCAAAGGGCTTCTGGTCAACGCCTCATCCGGGCGATATGGAGCCGAGTGTGAAAAGGAGCTCAACGAGGTCGTGGACATTTTTCGGCATGCGGGATTCTCCGTCGCGTCGATGGGCTTTGATCTCGATAGCCCGACGACCCCCAATGCCGTCGCCGTCGGCGAACTAACGTGGCTTAGACCGTTATGAGCATTGCCTCTTCAGAAGAACTCGACGCTGTGTTCGGCCTGGAAAGCGAGGGCGACACTCCCGAAGAACGTTCGCTGACCTCTAAACGCGAGTTCGTGCGGAGCCAGCACCAGATTTCAATTCGTCAACCAGACGCGCCTGGTCGTTGGTTCCGAGCCAATGAAATCCTGCGGTTGTTTGGCTGGGAAACGTTACGCGTGCTCGCTGCCCGACCGGCGTCGCCAGTTCTAAGGAGGGGTGCCGATCCCGTTTCAGACCTGAGAAAGCAGATCGACGCTTTAGGAGTTTCCGAAGGCGGCGTTCTGAGTCGTGCCAATGTGTCTGAAGTTGGAAAGCGGGCGCTCAAGAGTAAATCCCAAGTTCCATTCGCCGATCTGGAAAAACTCGCACAGCACTTATCGCTCGACAGTGATCTGCTTGGTTTAGGATCCGAGCAGCCAGAAGTATCAAGATTGAGCGTCCGACTTAGGACGATTGGTTCGGGGCCTCGGGCACTAAGTGAAGCTAGTGTGCTTGCACTTGCTGAAGCGGCTTGGGTTATAGGCCGGCAACATGCGCTCCAGAACATGCTTGAGCACCCGACCTACAACTGGCCACATGATCCGAACAGCGATTACGGCTCTTCGATGACGCCAGCATGGAGAGTTGGTCAACGCCTCGCTGAACTCACGAGGGAGACATTAGAGGTTCAGCCAGGCGCCCCCATCGAGAGTATGACCCGCCTACTCGAGGAACGGCTGAACATTCCCGTCGTTCACGTGCGGCTGCCCAAGGAGTTCGCAGGAGCGACAATCGCCAGCGGCACGCTGCGCGGTATTGTCGTCAATCAACACGGGGCAAACGAAAACGTTTGGGTTCGACGAATGACATTGGCCCACGAACTCGGCCATTATCTATGGGACTCGCAAGAACGGCTCGAACAACTCGTGGTTGATCGACATGCCGATCTACAAAGTGACTACTCAAACATCCATGATCCAGTCGAGCAGAGGGCGAATTCCTTCGCTGTGGAGTTTCTAGCGCCACGCACTGAGGCCGGCGACGTCTACAAATCAATCGTCAACAGTGGATCCTCCGGAAGTGAAGGCATTGAGGCGGTGATGCGCCAATTCAATATAGGGCCGGGCGCAGCCTCGCACCACGTCAGAAATGAGCTACCTCAGTTTGAGGTTCCACCAGGTCCGCAGGGATTGCAGCCGACTGACGACATCAAAGGCTTAGAAGAATTTTCGGTTTCTTTTTTCGATCCCAACGACGTTCCTGAATCCAGGCGGGGTCGATTCGCGCGTCTTGTTGGCGAAGCGCATGCGGCTCAGCTAATCTCGGATGATACCGTTGCAGCGTATCTAAGCATCCCGAGGGACAAAGTCGAAACGGCGCTGACCTTCATCAACACAATTCAAGAAGCAACTCCCTCGCCCTCGTAGAAGCTTGTGGTAACCTCAGCGATTATGCGTTGAATTGTCAGCAGTTCAGCCGCCGGTCTACCCGTCAGGCACATGATCATCACCCCGGACTAGCAACGTCAGCGGCACCGATCTGGGTCCCAGGCTCGATACCTTCGCCTGCGTTTAGGTCCCGGCTCTCCGCGCTCACGCGCTCTGGGTGGCATGACGACGAAGTTGGGGGATTGTGGGCCCTTATCGCTCGCATTTCTTCGCGGATTGCCTCGCCCGATCGGGCGCATCGCAAAAATCGATCGCAAGATATCCGGAGCATTAAGCCCGGCCCCATACTCATCCCGTCCCGGATCCACGGGAGGGCGCATAGCCAGCGACCGTGTTGGATCGGGGATGCGGACTGAGCGGATAGCGGCGGGGCGGAGTACCTGCCGGTTCCGGGACCCACATCGCCGGTGTTGGCCCGACCGTCCGGGGCTGAAACAGCTGCGTAGCCTCTAACAGCGGCGCCGAGCAGGGGCTCCGGGAAAACAGATCGCGGCGGAGCGTCCCTTCAGGTCGAAACGCAACACGACATTTACGGTCACCGGACCCGAAGTCCGGCGCTCCGCTGCCCCTCCCAACCTTCGCTGGGAAACCGCGAGGTGGCCCCGCCATGCCTGTTCCCTAATCCCTAGGGTCGACTCCCTAACCCCACCCGCCACCGAACATTGACTTTCCACCCGAAATCGCTATGTTGCACTGCACCACGGAGCAGGAAGGCGAATCCGCGCCGCCCGTTCGCCCCGACTGGGCGGTTCCGCGAAGCCTGAAGACCGATGGCGCCCCGACCCGCGGGCCGCTGCGTCACACCCTTCCTTATCCGACAGGATTCCATGACTGAATTTACCAAACTCGGGCTCTCGGCCTCGACGCTCAAGGCCGTTGCCGACACCGGCTACACCGAAGCCACCCCCATCCAGGAACAGGCCATCCCCGTGGCCCTGGCCGGGCGGGACGTTCTGGGCATCGCCCAGACCGGCACTGGCAAGACCGCCGCCTTCACCCTGCCGATGGTCGACCGACTGGCCAACGGCTTCGCCAAGGCCCGGATGCCGCGCGCCCTGGTGCTGGCCCCGACCCGCGAACTGGCCGACCAGGTCGCCGAGAGCTTCGCCAAATACGCCAAGGGCACCAAGCTGAGCTGGGCGCTGCTGATCGGCGGCGTGTCCATGGGCGACCAGGTGTCGGCGCTGGACAAGGGCGTCGATGTCCTGATCGCGACGCCCGGTCGCCTGCTCGACCTGTTCGACCGCGGCAAGGTCCTACTGACCGGCGTTCAGATCATGGTCGTCGATGAGGCCGACCGCATGCTCGACATGGGCTTCATCCCCGACATCGAGCGCATCTTCAAACTGACGCCGCCGCGCCGCCAGACGCTGTTCTTCTCGGCCACCATGCCGCCGGAAATCACCCGGTTGACGACCCAGTTCCTGAAGGACCCGACCCGCATCGAGGTCGCCCGTCCGGCCACCACCGCCGACACCATCACCCAGTATGTCGCCCCGATCGGCTCGTCTGATCCCAAGGCCAAGCGAACCGCCCTGCGGATGTTGATCGAGCGCTCGGAGATCAAGAACGGGATCGTCTTCTGCAACCGCAAATCCGAAGTCGATATCGTCGCCAAGTCTCTGAAGGTTCACGGCTTTGATGCCGCCCCGATCCACGGCGACCTGGATCAGTCGCTGCGGATGAAGACCCTGTCCGACTTCCGCTCGGGCGAGTTGAAGATCCTGGTGGCCTCGGATGTGGCGGCGCGTGGCCTCGACATTCCCGACGTCAGCCACGTCTTCAACTACGATGTGCCGCATACGGCGGACGACTATGTCCACCGCATCGGACGGACGGGTCGCGCCGGTCGTTCGGGCGAAGCCTTCATGATCCTGACGCCGGCGGACGACCGGTCCTATGACAAGGTTCTCAAGCTTATCAAGAAGACGCCTGAGACCCTGGATCTGGAACTCGACGTCTCGGAACTGAAGTCGACGCCACGCCAGAAGGAAGACCGCAAGCGCACGCGCCGCGACACCCGCCCGCGTCCGATCGCCGACCACGGCCAGACCGCCTCGATGAAGCCCATTGAAGCCCCGGCCCCGACGCCCCGCAAGGCGGCCGAACCCGCCCCGGTCGAAACAGCTGAACAGCCGCCCCTGGTTGCCGCTGAGGGCGATGCGCCCAAGACCGACAAGCCCCGGCGCTCACGCGGCGGGCGTGGCCGCAAGACCGAGACGACCGAGACGACCGAGGCAACGCCGACGGTCGCCGCCGTGGCGGCCAGGCCGGCCCGGGACGATGTTCGTCCGCGGGGGCGCGGACGCGGTCGCGACGGCTCCGACAGCGAGCCGAGCCGGACGCCCGGCTTCGGGGACTCCACGCCGGCGTTTCTGCTGCGGCCGGCCCTGAAAAAGGAACCGGCTTAATCCCGCCGTTACTCTTGTCGGCCTAGGGTGCGGTGTCACGGTCGGACGATTCCGGCCTGAAGGGACGCCGAATGACCGCAGACGTCGACAGCACGCTTCGCAGCCCGGCCGCTTATGAGCTGGCCAAGTTGGCGCTCCAGGAAATGGAGTCCGCGGGCGTCTGGCCGACTCCGCTGAACTTCGAGATCTGGCTCCACTCCCTGAGCAGCCCGGAGAGCGGCCTGGCCATGGAGCTGCGCCGCATTCTGTCGAACGGACCGCTGACCGAGGACGAATCCGAACGTCTGGCCCACGACTTCCTGCCTCGGGCCCGCCTGTCCGATGAGATCCGCGACGCCGGGGCCCAGTTGTCGCGCGAGTTGAACAGCGTTGCCGGTGCCATCGCCGACGCCCAGAAGAACCAGGCCGCCTATGGCGAAACCCTGGCCGAAGCCGACCAGAACCTGTCCTCCGGCAGCGACGTTCAACAGACGATTCGCGATCTGGCGGCGGCGACCCGCAAGGTGTCGACCGAAAACGCGGCCCTGGAACAGCGCCTGTCGGAATCGACCCGCGAGGTCGGAAAGCTGCGCGAACATCTGGAACAGGTCCGTCGCGAGTCCATGACCGACGCCCTGACCAAGCTCGCCAACCGCAAGGCCTTCGACGACGAACTGGCCCGTCAGTGCGAACGCGCGGCGGAACGTGGCCAGCCGCTGGCCCTGGCCGTACTCGACATCGACCATTTCAAGCGCTTCAACGATACCTGGGGTCATCAGACCGGCGATCAGGTCATCCGCTATGTCGCCAGTGTCCTGTCACGCCTGGCCGTGCCGCCGCGTGTCGCGGCCCGCTATGGCGGCGAGGAGTTCGCCCTGATCTTCCCGGCCGAGTCCGCCTCGGATGTGGCCACGGCCCTGGAGGATACGCGACGCGAAATCGCCTCGCGCTCGCTCAAGCGTCGCTCGACCAACGAAGACCTCGGGGCCGTCACCCTGTCGATCGGCCTGGCCGAATGGCGGGCCGGCGAAGCGCCGAGTTCCCTGCTCGAGCGGGCGGATGAGGCGCTCTACGCATCCAAGCGCGGTGGTCGCAATCGCCTGACCGTGGTCGAGGACGCCGCCAAGGCGGCCTGACCTCTATCCCCGCGCCAAACGCTCCGGCTAGACTGACGCGATGAGAAGCGTGCTCTTCAATCTGGCCTATTGGGTCCTGTCGATCCTCTACACCCTGGCGGCGGCCTTCGCGGCGTTGGCCCCCGGGCGCAAGGCTGTCCAGTGGATTATCCGGCGCTATGTCAAACGGATGGTCCAGGCCATGCGAGTCCTTGCCGGTATTCACATTGAGGCTAGGGGCAAGGACAGGTTGCCGGAGGGGGCCTTCATCATCGCCGCCAAGCACCAGAGCTGGGGCGACGGCTTTTCCGTCTATGACCAGTTCGACGACCTGGCCTTCGTGACCGGCGACCATCTTGAGAAATTCCCGCTATTGGGAACGGTGCTGCAGAAGCTGGGGGCCATCGTCGTCAACAACTGCGGCGGCCACGAAGCCCGCAAGGCCCTGGCCCAGTCCGCGGCCATCGCCCATCAGCAGGGCCGCAAGATCCTGATCTATCCCGAGGGCAATCTCGCCAAGGTGGGTGAGAAGTTCCGCTACCGCTCCGGCGTCTGGCACATGTACCGCGACTTCGACATGCCGGTCGTGCCGCTGGCGACGAACCTGGGCCTGTTCTGGCCGCAGGAGGATTTCAGGAAAAACCCGGGCAAGGCGACCATCGAGTTTCTGGACCCGATTCCAACGGGCCTGCCCAAGGCCGAGTTCATGGCACGGCTGGAAGACGCCATCGAGACCCGCACCGCCGAACTTGTCGCCGAGGCGACCGGCCGGCCCGTGACCCCGGCGGTGCAGGTACCGGCCCCAGATGAGGTCAGGAAGGCCGCAGCCAAACCGGCCTAATCTCACTGGAACAGCCGCATATCGTCGCCCTCGATCTCCCAGGTCTGCCGGTTGGGCGTGACCACATAGAAGGGCAGACCGTGCTGCAGGGCCAGAAAGACAAAGGTCTCCACCGGCACATCACTGACGACCTGGGTCATCATCAGCGCCGCCGTCTGACCGTCGCCGCCTGCCTGCATGTCCAGGGTCACGCAGCCTCGACTAAGCCGATCTGCCTGCTCGATTGTGCGGCCATCCGGCGAGACGGAGAAGCGATAGTGACCGCCCGTCACCACGACATTCTGCCGGGTCGTCGCCGCCATCATCCAGACCAGCCAGCCGTCACCATCCGGATCAGCGAGGATCAGGCTGTTGTACCGGTCCGAGCACGGCTGGGTCACGCCGGCGCGCGCCATGGCCACAGCCCGGAACATCGCCAGTTCTGTCTCCGAGAAGGGCTGCGTCGCCTCGACCACGACCGGCGCGTCGTCGCCCCTGAAGACAACGTCATAGAACGGCTCCGGTGCCGCCGGGGAGCCGCGCCCGAATCGAACCACATGTCCGCCGTCACGCTCGACCACGATCCAGCCGATCATCCCGGCCAGTTGCTCCTCGGAAACGGCCTGCCGAAGGGCGTCCGTGCCATGCCAGGCGAACTGATCACGTCGGTACATGGCGCGGCCCAGCGCCTCGACAGTTTCAACCTCGAAGGAACGAATGGGCCTCGGCTCGGCAGGTTGCGCCAGGGCCGGCGTCGCCAGCAGTCCCGTGGTCACGCAGAGGGCGACGAGCAGGGTTTTCATGGACCCACCTTGACGCGAATGCAGTCGCGCCGCAATCCTCAGCGGCGCTTCGCTTTCGGCTTCGGCCTGAGCGCGACCTCGACGGCGCGCCGGGCCCAGGCCACGGCCTCATCCGCGTCATCGGTGGCCGACGCCGGCAGCGACCAATAGGCCATGACCATCTCTTCGCCAGCCTTGGTGCGATAGGTGAACCGGCGCGCGCCCTCGGCCTCAAGCTCGGCGGCCAGGGCCGCGTCGGCCTTCAGCCAGACCTCACCGTCGTCGAGGATGGCGAACATGGCCCCTGCGAACTTGACCCCGGCGGCCCCGAACATCGGGCGGATGTCGATCGGACCCAGGTCGGCCAGATGATCCCTCACCCATTCGCCAAAGCCCTTGTCATAGCCCATCAGGCGTCAGGAGCCGGCACGATGGTGACGCTCTCTCCACAGCCGCAGGCGTCGGTTTCGTTCGGGTTGCGAAACACGAACCTCGAGGCCAGTCGTGTGGTTTCGTAGTCGATCTCGGAGCCCAGCAGGAACAGCACCGCCTTGGGTTCGATAACGACCTTGGCCCCCTTGTCCTCGACCACCTCGTCCAGCGGATCTATGGTCTCGGCGTAGGAGACGACATATTCCTGACCGGCGCAGCCGCCGTTCTTGATGCCGACGCGCAGGGCCGCCATCGGCCGGTCGGCGCGGGCCATAATCTCGCGCACGCGCTCAGCCGCAGCTTCGCTCAGGCGTAGAACCTGCGGGCGCGGACGGCGGGGGACCGGCTGGGCTTCCATCAGAACATGTTGAGCGAGAGCTTGGCCTCGTCGCTCATCCTCGAGGGGTCCCACGGCGGATCGAAGACCAGCTGCGCCGAGGCCGAACGGATGCCCTCGACCTTGGCCACGGCGGCCTCGACCCAGCCCGGCATCTCGCCGGCCACCGGGCAGCCCGGCGCGGTCAGGGTCATCTCGATGAGCACATCGCGCTCATCGTTGATGTCGACCTTGTAGATCAGGCCCAGCTCATAGATGTCGACCGGGATTTCCGGGTCGAACACGGTCTTGAGCGCCGCGACGATGGCGTCGGTCAGGTTGGCGATCTCAATCTCGGTCATCGCCTCGGCCTGGCCGGCGTTCCAGGCGGCATTGAAGTCCGTGCTGTCGCTGATCTTGCTGTCGTCCATCTGGGTCACTGGAAAAAGGTCCGGGCCTTGCCGAGGGCGTCGACAAAGGCGTCCACATCGTCGGTCGTATTATATAGGGCCATGCTGGCGCGAATGCTCGAGGTCAGGCCAAATCGGCTCATCAGGGGTTCGGCGCAATGCTGGCCGGCGCGCACGGCGACGCCATACCGATCCAGGATCTGGGCGATGTCATGGGCGTGAGCGCCGTCCACGGTGAAGGCCAGGATCGCCCCCTTGCCCGGTGCGGTGCCCAGCGGCCGGAACCACTCAAAGCCATGTAGGGCTTGAGCCGCCCGATCATAGAGCGCCTGTTCGTGGGCGTGGATAGCGGCGCGGTCCTGCCCCGACAGCCAGTCCAGCGCAGTGCCCAGGCCGATGGCCTCCAGGATCGGCGGCGTGCCCGCCTCGAACCGCCGGGGCGGCTCGGCATAGCGGACGGCGTCCTCGGTGACGCTTTCGATCATTTCGCCGCCACCCTGATAGGGCGGCAGGGCGGCCAGGGCCTCGGCCTTGCCGTACAGAACGCCGATGCCGGTCGGGCCGTACAGTTTGTGGCCGGTGCAGACGTAGTAGTCACAGTCCAGCGCCCTTACGTCCGGGTCGGCGTGGACAGCGCCCTGGCAGCCGTCGACCAGGATCTGCGCGCCGACCGCGTGGGCCATGCGGCCGATCTCTGGGACCGGATTGAGGGTGCCCAGCACGTTCGACATCTGGGTGACGGCGACCATCCGCGTCTTTGACCCGATCAGGGACGCCAGATGCTCCATGTCCAGCGAGCCGTCGTCAGCCACCCGGGCAAAGCGCAGCACGGCCCCCTTGCGCTCCCTCAGCATGTGCCAGGGCACGATGTTGGAATGGTGCTCCATCTGGGTGACGACGATCTCGTCGCCCGGCTGGACCGACTGTCCGAACGAATTGGCGACCAGATTGATCGCTTCGGTCCCGCCCTTGGTGAAGACGATCTCGTCCTCAGCCGCATTCAGATAGGCCGCCACGGAACGACGCGCGCGCTCATAGGCCTCGGTGGTTTCGTTGGCGAGCGTATGCAGGCCGCGATGGACGTTGGCATATGACCCTTCCATCGCCGCCGTCATGGCCTGGATCACCGCGCGCGGCTTCTGGGCCGAGGCGGCATTGTCCAGATAGACCAGAGGTCGTCCATTCACCTGCCGCGACAGAATCGGGAACTGGGCGCGGGCGGCATTGGGGTCGAAAGCCATCAGAGGCGTTCCGCCAGCCACGCCCGGCACAGCTCGCGCGCGCCCTCGTGGCCGATACGGTCCACGACCTCCATCAGGAAGGCCTCGGTCAGCAGGGCCCGCGCCTCGTCGGTCGGGATGCCGCGCTGCTGCATGTAGAACAGCGCGCTCTCGTCCAGCGCCCCGACCGTATTGCCGTGGGCACACGAGACGTCGTCCGCATAGATTTCCAGCTCGGGCTTGGCGTCGACCTCGCCCCGGTCCGACGTGATCAGGGCATGGTGGCCCATGCGGGCGTCGGTGCCGTCGGCCCCTTCGCGCACGATGATCCGGCCCTGAAACACACCCCGCGCCTCGTCACGGACGACGCCTTTGGTCAGCTGGTCGGTGAGGCCGTCGCCACCGATGTGATCGACCTCGGTGGTCAGATCGGCATGGCGTTTGCCGGTCAGCAGATAGGCTCCGTCGATCCGCACCGTCGCCCCCTCGCCCGGATGTTTCAGGCGGGTTTCGATGCGCTGGAGCTTGGCACCCGTGGTCAGCACCGTCTGTGAAAAGGCCGCGCCTGCGCCCAGCGTCACCTCGGCCTGGGTGACGGCCAGAGCGTCGTCGATGTCCTCGGCCAGGATGATACGCTCGACCCGCGCACCACTGGGCACCTGAATGACCAGCCGATTGTGGGCGACATAGCCTGACCCGTGGCCCTCGTGGCTTTCAAGAAGGGTCAGATGCCGGCCTGCCCGCACGCCGATGGTCGCAACGGCACCATGGCCGGTGCCATTCGCATCCGACACAAACCGCAGTCGCACGATGCCGTCCGCGAAGGCCGTGAACCGGTCGTCCCCGACAGCGACACCATTGACGAAGGTCAGACCTTCGCCACCCAGGTCGAAGAAGGGGCCGCCCCCGCGCACCGCTCCGGTCGGCGACGGGGCCGGTGCTGCCCGCAGATACCGGCGCACATCGGTGTACTTCCAGTCCTCGTCACGCTTGGACGGGAAGGTGTCGGGCCGAGAGAGGTCGAGGGCAGTCGTCAAGCGACGGCCTCCGGCAGGAACTTGTCATAACCGTCGGCCTCAAGTTCGAGCGCCAGTTCCGGCCCGCCCGAGGCGACGATGCGGCCTCCGGCCAGCACATGCACGCGGTCCGGTTTGATGTAGTCCAACAGGCGCTGATAGTGGGTGATGACCAGCATCGACCGGTCCGGCGAGCGCAGGGCGTTCACCCCGTCGGCCACGACCTTGAGCGCGTCGATGTCGAGGCCGGAATCCGTCTCATCCAGGATCAGCATCGACGGCTGAAGCAGAGCCATCTGAAGCACTTCCATCCGCTTCTTCTCACCGCCCGAGAAGCCGACATTGAGCGGCCGCTTGAGCATGTCGAAGTCCATCTTGAGCGCGCCGGCGGCGGCCCTGGCGGCCTTGAGAAACTCCGGCGCGGTCATCTCGGCCTCGCCGCGCGCCTTCCTCTGAGCGTTCACCGCCGCCCGCACGAAGGTCAGGGCCGGCACGCCCGGAATTTCGACCGGATACTGGAACGACAGATACAGGCCCCTGGCCGCGCGTTCGGCGGGTTCGAGACCCAGCAGATCCTCGCCGCGCCAGGTCGCCGTGCCGCCGGTGACCTCATAGCTGGGCCGTCCCGCCAGGGCATAGCCCAGCGTCGACTTGCCCGCCCCGTTCGGCCCCATGATGGCGTGCACCTGCCCCGCCGGAACATCGAGCGTCAGGCCCTTGAGGATCGGCTTGTCGGATACGGAGACGGAGAGTTTGGAGATGGAGAGCATGGTGTCGGTCATTCGGAGTGGGGGTGCTGGACGGCGTGGGCATCAGGCGAGGGACCAGTACAGGATGAAACCGAGCAGCCCGAGCGCAAACAGAACAGCGATAATCGTGTGTTCGACGCGCCAGACGAAGGACGGCTTGTCAGTCATGTCGGCTTACTCCGGCCGTTGATCGGGGCGCGCCAACGATCATCACCCCAGAATCCGTCACCCTCGGGCTTGTCCCGAGGGCCCATTGATCCGCCGCATGGGCAGGATGAGGCTTGCACAAGCTTCGCACCCTTACGAGCCGCGTCGGCGTTTGGCCCAGCGATGGGCCCTCGGCACAAGGCCGAGGGTGACGGCGTTTTAGACGGAGGAAACTAGCCAACAGACCCCTCCAACGAGATCGCGACCAGCTTCTGTGCTTCGACGGCGAACTCCATCGGCAGCTCCTGCAACACCTCACGCACGAAGCCGTTGACCAGCAACTGCACCGCCTCTTCCTGGCTCAGGCCGCGCTGCATGGCGTAGAAGAGCTGGTCCTCGCTCAGGCGCGTCGTCGTCGCCTCATGCTCGAACTGGGTCTGGCCGTTGCGGGCCTCGACATAGGGCACCGTGTGGGCGGCGCAGTCCTTGCCGATGAGCAGGCTATCGCACTGGGTGAAGTTCCTCGCCCCGGTCGCTTTCGGATGGGCCGAGACCAGGCCGCGATAGGTATTGGACGACCGCCCCGCCGACACGCCCTTGGAGATGATCCGCGAGCGGGTGTTTTTGCCCAGGTGCACCATCTTGGTGCCCGTGTCCGCCTGCTGTCGGCCGTTGGTGATGGCGATGGAATAGAATTCGCCCGACGCCCCCTCGCCCTTCAGCAGGCACGACGGATATTTCCAGGTCACCGCCGAGCCGGTTTCCACCTGGGTCCAGCTGACTTTCGAGCGATCACCGCGACAGTCGGCGCGCTTGGTGACGAAGTTGTAGATGCCGCCCTTGCCGGTGACCGGATCGCCCGGATACCAGTTCTGGACGGTCGAATATTTGATCTCGGCATCGTCCAGCGCGATCAACTCAACCACGGCGGCGTGCAGCTGGTTCTCGTCGCGCATCGGGGCCGTACAGCCCTCCAGATACGAGACATAGGCCCCCTTGTCGGCGATGATCAGGGTGCGCTCGAACTGGCCGGTGTTCTCGGCATTGATGCGGAAATAGGTCGACAGCTCCATCGGACAGCGCACGCCCGGCGGCACATAGACGAACGACCCGTCCGAAAAGACCGCCGAGTTCAGGGCCGCGAAATAGTTGTCCGAGACCGGCACGACCGAGCCGAGATATTGCCGAACCAGATCCGGGTGTTCGCGCGCGGCCTCCGAGAAGGACATGAACAAGACGCCCGCCTTGGCCAGTTCGGCGCGGAAGGTCGTGACGACCGAAACGCTGTCGAAGACAGCATCCACCGCATATTTCGGCGCGCCCTGGACGCCGGCCAGGACCTCCTGTTCGCGAAGCGGGATGCCCAGCTTCTTGTAGGTTTCCAGGATCTCGGGATCGACCTCATCGAGGGACTTGGGGCCCTCCTTGGTCTTGGGCGCGGCATAGTAGTGCAGCGCCTGATAGTCGGCCGGCACATAGTCGACCTTGGCCCAGGTCGGCTCGTCCATGGCCTGCCAGCGTTCCAGCGCCTGGAGCCGCCAGTCCAGCAGCCACTCCGGCTCGCCCTTCTTGGCCGAGATGAAGCGGACCGTGTCGGCGCTCAGGCCGACGGGTGCGAACTCCTGTTCGACATCGGTGACGAAGCCGTGCTTGTAGGCCTCCAGGCCCTCGACGGCCTTGATGGTTTCCCGGGTGGCGGCCATCAGGCGGTTTCCGCCTCCGGGTGACGGGCCCGGTGTTTGCGCAAGGCCGCTTCCCAGACATCGGCAAAACGGATCCAGTCCGCCTCGGTCGTGCCCCAGCCGCCCGACACCCGGATGGTCGAGGTCGCCAGATCCGCCAGCCCCATGGCGACCATGGCGGTGGACGGCTTGGCCTTGCCGGCCGAACAGGCGCTGCCGGCCGAAACCATGACACCGTCGAGATCCAGCGCCATCAGCTGGGCCATGGAGGGCCAGCCAGGCATCGCCACGAACAGGGTGTTCGGCAGCCGCGCCACGCCGTCGCCGGCCACGACCGCGCCATGCCCTTTAAGCCGCTCGGCGGCAGCATCGCGCCAGGCGGAATGATCGCGGCCGGCCTCCAGTTCGGCCCGCGAGGCGGCGGCGGCGGCCCCGAAGCCGGCCAGCCCCGGACCATTTTCGGTACCGGCCCGCATCCCGCGTTCCTGGCCGGAGCCGAAGATGATCTTGTGTACGGTCGCGCGCGGACCGGCGACCAGGGCACCCGTGCCCTGGGGCCCGCCCAGCTTGTGCGCCGAGAGGGTCAGGGTATCGCAACCCAGCTCGGCCATGTTGACCGGAATCTTGCCGGCGGATTGCACCGCATCAATATGCAGCCAGCCGTCATGGGCCCGGACCAGGGCGGCAATCTCCTGAACCGGCTGGATGACGCCGGACTCATTGTTGGCATGGTGGATGGCGACAAAGGCCTTGCCACCCGCCTGCAGCGCCGCCTCCAGCGCCGCGAGCGAAACGATGCCCTGGCCGTCAACGGGAATGACGACGACCTCACAGCCGCTCATGGCGGCGGCCTCGGCCACGCAGGGGTGTTCGGTCGCCGAGATGATCAGCCGGTCAAAGCCGGACCGGACAGCGCTGGTCATGGCCTGGCCGTTCGACTCGGTGCCGCCCGAAGAAAAAACGATGCTCTGCGGATCGGCCCCGACCAGGGCGGCGATCTCGGCACGGGCCGATTCGATCCGCGCGCGCTGACGCCGACCGGCGGCGTGAACCGCCGACGGATTGCCGTTGTCGGCCAGCGTCTCAGTCGTCGCCTTCAGGACTTCGGGCCGGACCAGGCCGGAGGCGTTGTAGTCAAGATAGACGGGTATCATGCCGGAGCTCCCGAGACGGCGCTGAGGGCGGCGCTCATGCGCTGGGTGGCGCAGGCACGCGGGGCGATCACATCGGCCAGGCTGACACTGGCCAGATAGCGGTGGATCTCGCGACCAAGGCCGTCCCAGAGATCATGGGTGATGCAGCGCTCGCCGCCGACCATGCAGCCGCGCGGACTGCCCTGGCCGGCACAGCGAGTTGCCCGCAACGGCTCATCAACCGCCAGGACAATGTCGGCGATCCAGGTCTGGTCCGGGGTCGTGGTCAGGCGATAGCCGCCGCCGGGGCCGCGCACACTGGTGACCAGGCCGCCTTTGCGAAGGCGCGAGAAGAGCTGTTCCAGATAGGACAGTGAGATTTCCTGGCGCTCGGCGATCTCGGCCAGGGACACCGCCCGTTCAGCCCCGTCGTCCATGCTGTTCCGGGCCAGATCGGCCATGGCCATGACCGCGTACCGTCCTCGTGTGGACAGTCTCATGCCGTTTCCTTCAACAAATCGCGCGCCATTGGCGACAGCTGTGCTAAGACCCGCCGCCTTGCCGGGGTCTTGCACGCGGCACATAGAGAAACCAACTTAGACGGTCAACTATTCTGCGGCCGTCCGCACATGATTTGCCTGGGGTTCGTCCATGCCTGAAGTGATCCTGCCTGGAGCCGCCGGCCGCATCGAGGCCCGTTATTCTCCCGGCAAGACGCCGACCGCGCCCATCGCCCTGATCCTGCATCCGCATCCCAAGGCGGGCGGGCATATGAACAATCCGGTGGCGGTCCAGATGTACCACCTGTTCATGACGCGCGGCTTTGCGACTCTGAGGTTCAACTTCCGCGGCGTCGGACGCTCGCAGGGCGAGTTCGATTCGGGCATCGGCGAGCTGGCGGATGCGGCCACGGCGCTGGACTGGCTGCAGGCCCAGAACCCCCAGAGCTCCCAGACCTGGGTGGCCGGCTATCAGTTCGGGGCCTTCATCGGCATGCAGCTGTTGATGCGTCGCCCCGAGACGGACGGCTTCATCTCGGTCAGCGCCCCGGCCAATATGTACGACTTCTCGTTCCTGGCCCCCTGCCCGGCGTCGGGCCTGTTCCTGCATGGGTCGGCCGACACCATCGTGCCGCCGCCCGAGGTCGAGCGCGTGGTCGCCAAGCTGCGCGCCCAGAAGGGCATCGTCATCGACTATGACCTGATCGAGGGGGCGTCCCACTTCTGGGAGAACAACATGCCCGACGTCGAACAGCGCGTGGCCCGCTATCTCGATATGCGGATGGCCGCCAGCGCGGCAGCCGGCGAAGGCTGAACCCCGCTCACACCGGGTGGAAGGTGCCGTCCGGGCCCATCCGTTCCAGCACGCCGTCGGCAATGCCGAAACGCAGGCCGTGCAGTTGCAAGCGGCCGTCCGCCTCGCGCTCGGCAATCCAGGGGAAGGTCCGCAGGTTGCGGAGGCTGAGCTTGACGGCCTCGTGCTCGCACACGCCGTCGATCTGGTCCTCGGGCGTGCCGGCGGCGCGGGCCGCATCGACCGCCGGCTGGGCCATGCTCATCCAGGGTTTGACGAAGTCCTGAACCTGATCCGGAAAGCCGTGAACCAGGGCACGGATACCGCCGCACATCTGATGGCCCATGACGATGAGGTGCGGCACCTCAAGCACCCGCACCCCGAACTCCAGCGCCGCCGAGGTGCCGTGCATTTCTCCGTCCGGGTCATAGGGCGGAACCAGATTGGCGACGTTTCTGATCACGAACAGCTGTCCGGGCGCGGTGTCGAAGACCATGGCCGGATCGGCCCGGCTGTCGGAACAGGCGATGATCATGGCCTGCGGGTGCTGGCCCTCGCAGGCCAGGGCCTGCATCCTGTTGCGATGCGTCGCCAGGCCGCTGTCGCGAAAGCGACGATAGCCGTCAATCAGTTTTTCCAACGCATTACTCCGTGGGCTCGGCCTGGCTGCGCTCGTCGTCCTCGAAGGCTTCGATCTCATGGGCGACGTGCTCGGGACTGCGCGTATAGCGTCCGAGCAGGTTGTAGAAAACCGGCAGGATGAACAGGGTCAGCAGCGTCGCGAAAATGGCCCCGGCGAAGATGACCACGCCGATGGTCTGGCGGCTGCCGGCCCCGGCCCCCTGCCACAGCACCAGCGGCAAGGCGCCGAAGGCGGTGGCGATCGAGGTCATGATGATGGGGCGCAGGCGCAGCGATGAGGCTTCGATCACCGCCTCGCGGATCGAGCGACCCTGATCCCTCAGCTGATTGGCGAACTCGACGATGAGGATGCCGTTCTTGGCCGCCACACCGATCAGGATGATGAGCCCGATCTGAGAATAGATGTTCAGGCTGGACCCGGCCATGAACAGGCCGAACAGGCCGCCCGCCGCTGCCAGCGGCACCGTCAGCATGATCACCGCCGGTGAAATCCAGCTTTCGAACTGGGCCGCCAGCACCAGAAACACCAGCAACAGCGCCAGGCCGAAGGCGACGGCGACCGCACCGCCGGCATCCTGGAGATCGCGGGCCGCCCCACCCCAGCGCACGATCGGGCCGACCGGTTGTTCAGCCGTCACGCCCTCGAAGAAGTCGATCGCGTCGGCAATGGTGTAGCCGTCGCCCAGGTCGGCCGTCAGGGTGATCGAGCGCAGGCGGTCGAGGCGGCGGCGATCCGGCGTATCCCCCGACGTCCGGGTGTCGATCACCGACGACAGCGGCGTCAGGGCCCCGGCATCACCCCGTACATAGAGGAGGCTCAGATCATCGACCGCCTGACGGTTTTCGCGGTCGGTCTGGAGGATGACGTCATATTCCTGGCCGCCGCGAATATAGGTGGTGGCACGCCGCCCGCCGTACATGGTCTCCAGGGTACGCCCGACACTTTGAGCTGACACGCCGAGTGCCGCCGACCGCTCGGGATCGACATCGACCAGCACGCGCGGCGAGTTCGGTTCATAGTCCAGGCGCGGGCGCTGGAGGCCCGGATTGTCGCGGGCGGCCGCCAGGACCGGCTGAAGCCATTCATACATTGACTCATAGTCCGAGCCGGTCACGACCATTTCGATGCTGTTGGAATTGCCGCCCCCGCCGCGCCGCTGGAGCGCGCCTGGCGTCGAGGCCGTGACGCGGGCCCCGGTGATCTGGCTGACCTGACGGCCCAGTTCCTGACTGATCTCGTCGGCGGAGCGATCGCGCCGGCTCCAGTCGCTCAGGACCAGCACGCCGTTTCCGGAGTTGAAGTTGCCGCCGCCAAAGCCGGGGGCCGAAACGAGATAGCTGTCTGCCTCGCCGTTCTGGCGGTAGGTCTCCAGCATCGGCTCGACCTGCAACATGACGTCGCGCGTGTAGTCAAAACCGGTGCCCTCGGCCGCCTCGGCCCGCACGACGACGCGGCCGCGATCCTCCGGCGGCACCAGTTCCTCGGGAAGCGCCGAGAACAGGGCCCAGGCTCCGAGACCGACGACCAGCACCGCCACGCCGGCCCCGATCACGGCCGCGCGCCGCCCCAGCAGCAGTTCCAGGCTGTCGTGATAGGACTCCCTGAGCGCATCCATGGCAGCATTGACCCGCCGGGCCACCCAGCCTTCGGTGCGGGCCGGCCGCAGGATCTTGGAGGCCAGCATCGGCGACAGGCTGAGCGCCAGGAAGGCCGAAAAACCAACCGCCGCGGCAATCGCCACCGCCAGTTCCACAAACAGCCGGCCCGTATAGCCAGGCAGGAACATCAGGGGTGCGAAGACCGCGATCAGGACGATGGTAGTCGCCACCACGGCGAAGAAGACCTGGCGCGCGCCCCGAAGGGCTGCGACCAGCGGCGGTTCACCCAGGTCGATGCGGCGCTGGATGTTCTCGGTCACGACGATCGCGTCATCGACGACCAGCCCGATGGCCAGGACCAGCGCCAGGAGCGTCATCAGATTCAGCGAGAAGCCCAATGCCGCCAGGACGATGAAGGTCGACAAGAGACAGATCGGCGCGACGATGGACGGAATGAAGGCAGCGCGCAGCGTCCCCAGGAAAACGAAATTGACCAGGGCCACCAGCACCAGGGCGATGCCGATGGTGATCCAGACCTCTTCGATGGCGTGGCTGGTGAAGACCGAATTATCCGAGCCCACCACCAGCTCTGAGCCCGGCGGCAGGCCGGATCTAGCCTGTTCAACCACAGCGGCGACGCCCTCGGAGATTTCCAAATCATTGGCCTGGGACTGACGGGTAACGGCCAGGCCGATCTGATCGACACCATTGCCCCGGAACAGACGCCGGTGTTCGGACGGCGCCTCTTCAATGCGGGCGACATCGCCCAGGCGCGTGACATAGGCCCCGTCCTCTGCCGATCCCGAGACCGGCAGGGCCGCGAACTGCTCCGCGTTGGAGAAGTTGCGTGCAACCCGCACCGTATAGTCACGGCTGGTCGACTCCAGAGATCCCGCCGGCAGTTCGACATTCTGGGCCGTCAGGGCGCTTTCGACGTCGGTGACGGTCAGGCCCCGCGCCGCCATGGCCGCCGGATCTAGCCAGATCCGCATGGCATAGCGTTGTTCGCCAAAGATCTGGACCGCCGCCACGCCGGGAACCGTCGAGAACCGTTCGACCAGGTAGCGGTCGGCATAGTCAGTCAACTCCAGCCGGTTCATGGTGGTGGAGCGGAAAAAGACGATGATGATGGGCTGGGAATCGGAATCGGCCTTGGCCACCTGCGGAGGGTCAGCCTGGTCGGGCAGGCGACCAGCAACGCGGCTGACCCGGTCCCGCACGTCATTGGCGGCGGCGTCGATGTCACGATCCAGATTGAACTCGATGGTCACGCGCGACTGGCCGTCACGGCTGGACGAGGTGATCCGCTCGACACCCTGGATGCCAGCGACCTGCTGTTCGATCGGCTCGGTGATGCGGCTCTCGATGACCTCGGCCGAGGCCCCGGTGTAGCTGGTGGAGATCGACACCACCGGCGGGTCGATGTCGGGCAGCTCGCGCACCGGCAACAGGAAGAAGGCCGCAGCCCCCAACACCACCAGCACAATAGCGGCGACCGCCGCCAGGACCGGACGCCGGACCGCAATATCCGACAGCATCATGGGCGCGCGCCCTCGCGACGGCCGGAGCCGCCCTGGCCCTGTCCCTGCCCTTCTCCCTGGCCTTCGACGCGAACGGGCGCGCCGGGCTGGAGACGGTTCAGGCCGCCGGCAATGATCTGATCCCCGACCGAAACGCCGCTGAGAATTTCGATGAAGCCGCCTTCGACGGCACCGGTCTCGACCACGACGCGCTGGGCTTGGGTTTCATCGCCGGAGCTGACAGCGCGATAGACAAAGGCCTGGTCCCCTTCGAACAGGACCGCCGCCTCCGGTGCCGCCAGGGCGTGACGCCGACCCTCCTGGACCCGGACACGGATCGACATGCCCGGGCGCAGCCGCCCGCCGGCATTGGCGAATTCGGCCCGCGCGGTGACCGCACGGGTCGTCTGATCGACGCGGGTGTCGATCAGGGCGATGGATCCCTGGAACGTCTCGCCGGGCAGCGCATCCGCCGTGGCGATGATCGGCGTGCCGGTCCGCACCAGCGACAGGTAGCGTTCGGGCACCGGGAAATCGACGCGGATCACCGAGATGTCGTCCAGGGTCGCAATCGTCGATCCGGGATTGACCAGGGTTCCTGGCGTCACCGTCGACAGGCCAATGATGCCCGAGAAGGGCGCGCGGATAACCCGGTCGCCACGCCGCGCCTGGGCCGCTTCGAGCGAGGCCTGGGCCGTCGCCAGCGCCGACTCGGCCTGCTCGGCCTGGACGCGCGGGGCCACCCCGCGGTTGGCCAGATCGCGCCAGCGGTCATAGTCGCGCTGCGCCTGGGCGAGGTTGGCACGGGCGGTGACGATGCCGGCGTCCTCCTCACGGGCCTGGAGCTCGACCAGAGGCGCGCCGACGCGAACGGCCTGGCCGTCGCTGAACAGGACGCGCGTGATCAGTTCGGTCGTGGACGAGGTGATGTCGACGCTGCGACGCCCGCGCGCGACCCCCAGGGCCTGAATCTGATTGACGAAGGCCCGCTCGGCGACGGCCACCACCTGAACGGTCTGGGCCCGCCCGCCGCCGGGGCCGCCAGGACCACCTGGGCCGCCGCCCTTGTCGTCGCCCCCCCCGAGCAAGGCGCGCACGAGCACCGCCAGGACCATGAGCACGACCAGCCCGACGGCTGCGGCCAGGAAGAAGTGACGCTTGGCGAAATTCACGAACAGCTCCGGGAAGGCGATGGGGCGGGTATAGCCGCCACGAGCACGGCTTCAAACGGTTCAGAAGGCTAAAACCGTCGCCAGACGGCCAGAACCGGGCCCTGCTGGGCCGGGACTTCGCCGCGTCCCGAAAGCGCCTGACGCCACCCGGCCTGAAGGCTCCAGTCACCCCATCGCCGCACGATGGAGGACTCCGAATTGACCCAGCGGACCGCCGGCCCCTCGACCGTGCGCCCGGCATAGATCTGACTAAGGAGCATCCAGTCGTCATTGAGGTGGACGCCCAGGGTGACATCCAGGTGATCTTCATCCGCCAGGCCGTCGCGGATACGGCGCGCGATCTGGACCTCGGCAAAGGCGTCGCGGCGACCCAGCCAGGCGTAGCTGCCGCTGTGTCCGGCGAGCAGCCGCACCTCCCAATCATGATCACCGGCCCCCGGGGCGGCATAGCCGGCGTTACGTCCCTCGCCGGCGCGGGCGTAGGCCCCATAGAGGCTGACCGTGGTGCGTCGCGAGTACAGGACCTGATAGCGCAGGCCGATTTCCGTCGGGCCGTTGCCCTCATAGTCCGCAAAGGTGTCGTCGCCTCGCTGGAACTCGGCCCGAACCTGGAGGGTCAGCCGATCCGTCAGGCCGTGTTCGGCAAAGATCGAGACGGCGTCATCGTCGCGCCCGGCCAGGAGCGGTCGACGCACCCCGTCGATTTCGAAGCCCTCCGACGCCCGCATGCGCTCGGCCTTGACGATAACCTGGGTGCCGCCCCGCTCCAGGGGCCAGGCCCCCGCGAACACCACCCCGGGCCAGGCCGCCGCCAGCACAGCGGCGGCCGCCAGCCTCACGCGGCGTAGCCGGGAAGCTTGCGATCCAGCTGCCGCAGGGCCCCGGGCCAGGCCAGGGCCGAGACGAACCCGATCCCCCTGCCCTGCTCCTTCGTCACCTCCTGGGCGGCGTCAGGGGCCGTCAG
>CAUJHO010000063.1 GCA_963205025.1 Pseudomonadota bacterium
GACGGCCTTGGTGGTCTCGACTTCGCAGAGCGGTTCACCCACTGCGACCCGTTCGCCGTCGGCCTTCAGCCAGGCGACGACCCTGACCTCACTGTCATTGACGTTGATCTGTGGGACCAGAATGCGCTCAGCCATGGGCCATCGCCCTCCGAAGGGCCGTCACGACCTGGTCGAGGCTCGGCAGAGCCCAGGCCTCGCCGGTTTCCGTGCCGGGAATAATCGTGTCCTGGGCCGCGACGCGCTCGACCCGGATCGGTCGTTGCGCGTGCTCGTGCAACCGCGCTGACATCTCGGCCCCCCAGCCGCTGCGCAGCGAGCCTTCCTCGAGCGTGACGAACCGACGACCTCGCTTCAGGACGGCGTCGATCTCGCCTTGCGGCAGGGGCGAGAGCAGGGAAAAGACATAAACCTCGACCGCGGCTTCTTCCTCGATGAAGAGGCGGCGGGCCGCGTCCAGGGCGAAGGGCGTCATGCCGCCGTAGGTCAGGATGACCACATCCGCTTCCTGATCGAAACCGGTCAGATTCATCGAAATGGTCGGGAACCAGCCGCGTGACGATCGGGCCTGGAAATCGCCGATACGACCATCCTTGGCCACCAGCATACGTTGGCCGTAGAGAAGCTTGTTCTCCACATAGACGGCGGGCGCCCCCAGTTCGAACATCCGCTCGAAGATCAGGCCGGCGTCATGCACGGGGCTGAACGCCGTGACGACCAGGCCGGGCACGCCCAGGAACAGTTTTTCCAGGGACTGGCTGTGAGTCGGGCCATAGCCGCGGTAGCCGCCCATCGGCGTACGCAGGACCAGCGGCACCTTGAGCGTGCGCCCGTACATGCGCGTGAACTTGGCGGCGTGATTGACCAGCTGATCGGTCGAGAGCGTGGTGAAATCGCCGAACATGATCTCGGCGATGGCGCGCATTCCGCGCAGCGCCGCCCCGGCGGCGATCCCCGTGATGGCCGCCTCCGAGATCGGCGTCGTCAGCACGCGCTGCGGATACTTCGTCGACAGGCCCTTGCTGGCCTTGAAGGCCCCGCCGTAAGGGTCCAGCAGATCCTCCCCGATCAGGAAGGTCGTCGGATCCTCCATGAGCCGGTGGAGCACATCGCGCAGATGCTCGACGCCGAGAGGCGCATCGCCCGTAAGCATTCCGTCCATCGGCTCTGAAGGCAGCGGCACCAGGGTGCCGTCCGTGGCCGGATTGGCGCTGCGGGCGTTGGTCGACCGGTTGCGAAGCCGTGCGCTTTCGAACAATGCGGCTACTTCGGCCTGCGCCGCCTGGCGAATGGAGGCGCGTTCGCTGTCGGGAATTCCCGAGGTGACGACCAGGGGGTCGCCCTCCCGCAGCCGGGCCATCTCGTCTTCCCCGCGCGGGTCGTCCCCCTTGGAGTGCGGTCCCAGGCGGGCGGTGTGCATGACCTGACAGAAGGGTCGACCGGTCGATCTGACGTGGTCGAAGGCCGCGCGCAGCGCCTCCGTCAGCGACCGGGCGTCGTTGCCGAAATGCTCAGCCGTCTCGATACCGAAAGCGCGCGGCCGGGCGGCGATCTCGCCGGCCAGGTTGTCTTCCTGCCGCGTGCTCTGGGAAATGCGGTTGTTCTCGATCAGAAACAGGACCGGCAACGACCAGAGGGAGGCGAGATTGAAGCTCTCATAGACCACGCCCTCCCCGAGGGTTCCGTCGCCCAGGAAGACCACGGCCAGGCCGTTCTCGCCGCGCAGCTTCTCCGCCAGCGCGGCGCCACAGGCGTTGGGGACGATGCCCCCCTGGATACCGTTGGAGAAGAAGTTGCGGAAATGCAGGTGCTGCGATCCGCCGATGCCCTCGCAGACCCCGCCCGGTGCCCCCATGATTTCGAGCAGGAGTTGCTCGGGATCGCCCCCATACGCCAGGAAGTGGCCATGGCAGCGATGGTTGGAGAACACCACATCGCGGTCGCCGACCTGACTCATCGAGGCGGCGGCCTGCGCCTCCTGGCCGATCGAGGTATGGGTCGTGCCGCGCAGGTCACCGAGGCTGAAGGCGTCCAGCAGCCCTTCCTCAAAGGCGCGGATGAAGGCCATCCTGCGGTAGAGCGCAGTCTCAGTGGACATAGAGCCGTCTGCCGCCGAAACGAGTTCGGTTTGAAGAGAATTGGGCATGGAAGACGGCGTCCAACAGCGACGAATTGAAGGGCTGGCGGGGTCGCCTGCGCCCGATCAAACGGTATTAGCGGCAGAGGGCTGGCCTGGCAATCGGTCACGGCGGGCCGGATTGGCTTGGCGGCGAACCCATGCTACCGCCAAAGCGCGTCGAACGACGCTCTGAAACACCCGTGAAACGAATGGAAGCCCGGATTCTATGAGCGCTGAAGATCAAAAACGCGAGGCGGGGCAGTTTCACATGACCACCCCCGGCAATCAGACGAGCGGAGATCGGGATTACCTGCTCGGTCTGAACCGGTACTTCGACGCCAGCCTCGGCGACCCGATCGACAAATTGAGGAACTTCGCCAAGTTCGTTCCGCACTCGGCGCTCGGGCGGTTCCTGTGCCGCTACGAGCTGTTCAAGGAGGTGGTGCAGGTCCACGGTGCCTTCATCGAATGCGGCGTTCACCTGGGCGGCGGCCTGATGAGTTGGGCCCAGCTCTCGGGGATTTTCGAACCGCTCAACCACGGCCGTCGGATTATCGGTTTCGACACCTTTGACGGCTTCGCCGACCTGCATGAAAAGGACCGCGCCGGAAGTCCGGCCGAGGAAATCGCGGCCGGCGACTATCGCGCACCGGCGTTCGAGGACCTCACGGAGGCTGTTCGCCTTTTCGATCTCGGTCGCCCGCTCGGCCATATTCCCCGGGTGGAACTGGTGGCCGGCGACGCGAACCAGACGATTCCGCAATACCTCCAGGACAATCCCCACCTCGTGGTGGCGATGCTCTATCTGGATTTTGACGTCTATCAGCCCACCGTCACCGCGCTGGAGCATTTCCTGCCGCGAATGCCCCGCGGGGCCGTTCTGGCCTTCGACGAATTGTTCGTGAAGCAATGGCCGGGCGAGACGTTGGCGGTGATGGAGCAGATCGGTCTGCGCAACCTGCGTATCCGCCGTTTCCCCCACCAGCCGCAGATCTCCTACGCGATCCTCGAATAGATCGCTGCGCCGCGCCGCAGTCGGGCGCTGCAGGCTCTGCAGGGCATGCTGGACGGCGAACGGCCCGATGTCGGCTCGTGCGGTGCGGCACCGCCCCCGGGGCGTGGGCTACCAGCCCGCCCTGACCGCTTCGATCACCTGTTCGACCTCGGCATCCGACAACCCGTCGTGCAGCGGAACGGCGATGTGCTCGGCGTCGAAGACCTCGGCCCCCGGCAGGTCGGGCGTCAGGCCGCCGAAGACGGGATGGCGGTCGATGCGGCGGTCGATCACCGACACGGGGACGTCGCGCGCCTTCAGCGCCCGACCGAAGTCTTCGCGACGGTCGACCCGAAGCCCGAACAGCCAGCAGCTGCTCTCGGCCTCGGCCAGGGGCTGAAGCAGCTTCACATCGGCAAAGTCGGCCAGCGCCTCGCGATAGCGGGCATCGATGGCGCGCCGCCGGGCCAGCCGCTCTGGGTAGGTCGGCAGGTTGCCGAGTCCCAGGGCCGCAGCGATGTTGTTCATGTGATATTTGTAGCCGACCTGCTCGATCAGGGCGCTGCGCTCGCCGATGTCATTGGCGACGATCTTGCGCTTGTCGATGCCGAACCAGCGGCGGGTATAGACGGTGTCGGCGTCGGCCTCGTCCAGCGTCGCGATGGCCCCGCCGTCGCCGGTGGTCATGCCCTTGATGGCCTGGAACGAAAAACAGGTGAACCGGGAGATCGAGCCGATCGGGCGGCCCTTCCAGCGCGCGCCGAAGGCGTGGGCCGCGTCCTCGATCAGGGTCACCCCCGCCTCGTCGCAGACCGCGCGGATCGCGTCCAGGTCGACCGGGGCTCCGCCCCAGTGGACGGCGATCACGGCCTTGGTCCGGGCCGTGATCTTGTCGCGGATCGAGGCGGCGGAAATATTGGCCGTGTCCGGGTCGATGTCGGCGAAGACCGGCGTGGCCCCGGCATGCAGCACCACCAGGCCGGTCGCGATGAAGGTCTGGGGCGGGACGATCACCTCGTCGCCCGGTCCGACGCCCAGCACCTCCAGCACCAGATGCAGGGCCGAGGTGCAGGAGTTCATCGTCGCCACATGCGGCGCGCCGGTGAAATCGCGCAGGCCCGCCTCGAACGCACGCACCGCCTCGCCCTCGTTCAGGAAGGTCGAGCGCAGGACCTCCGTGACCCTGGCGATCGCCTCGTCAGTGACGGTGGTGTTGAAAAGTTGCATCGTCGGTTCCGGTCGGCTGTGCGTTGATCGGGTCATACGCCATTGGCCGCGCCGGGCAAGAATCAATCGTGCCGGGAGGCGTCCAGCAGGCGGGTCAACAGGCCATGGGGCGTGTGTCCTTCGATCCAGGCCGCCTCGGCGGCACCGGGACGATGCGGCTGGGCCCCGATCCGGGCGGCCTCGACCAGGGCCGTCACCGTGGCGTCGGCATCGTCGATGTCGACATCGAACACCCGTTCCAGTCCGCTCCGCGCCGCCTCGGCCTGCATCCAGGTGCCGGTCGGGACCACGACGCCGCAACCCGAGGCGACGGCCTGGACGAACATACCCGACGAGCCATAGCGGTAGATGTGCCGGTCGTAGGGCAGGAGGACGGCGGCACAGGCCGCGACATGGGCCTGCATGTCGGCGCTGGGCAGGATCTCTTCGATGACCTCCACGCCCAGCCCGCGCAGCGCCTCACCGGCCTGGTCGAGCTCGGGATCGTCGCGCAGTTCCCGATGGGGATAGCCGTGAACCACGAAGTTCAGCCCGGCCTCGCGCCGCCGCGCCGCCTGCACCAGACCCGGCAGCCTGAGATAACCCTTGTGCCGCCGCCGGGCCCCGAACACGCCGACCCGGCCAGGGAAGCGTGCGACGGTGTTCGTGGCTCCCGACCAGGGTGCCGGGGCAACCTGGACCGGACGAGGGGCCAGGGGACCCAGCGCCTGGGCCAGGTCTGCCGTGTCCGCCAGGATCGAGACGCCCGGCTTGGCCGCGCCGCGCAGGGCGCGACGGATCTGGGCCATGCGCGCCGGGTCATCGTCGTGGTCCGAGCGCAGCATCACCGCCAGACGACCGGCACCGTCCCCCGGCCAGGCGTCGAGGATCACCCCGATTTCGGGGTAGGGCGCGGTGTGCAGGAAGGTCAGGTCGCCCGCCCGGCGCGTTTCGAAAAGGTGCCGATAGACCTCGGATCGGTGCCGCGCCTGACGGACGGCCTCCAGTTTGCGGCGAACGCGTGCGACCAGACCCCGGGTCGGGGCCGGCGGCTCGAACGCCGGCAGGCGCTCATCGACCGCGATCCCGGGTAACAGCTCGGCCCCTCGAGGGCCGGTCACCGCCAGGGTCTCCAGGCCGCAAGTGCCGGCCGCATCGGCCAGCAGGGAGACATATTCCTTCTGGTGGCCGGCGTCGTTCGACAGTTCGGGGGAGAGCAGGATCAGACGATGGATCATGAAGGTCGAGACGCCCACTTGGAAGAAACTCTATAGGCAGGGTAGCCGGCCCTCCCAAGCTCTCATTTCCCCAGAAATACTGGACGGCACAGGAGGACTCCACTACTAAACGAACCATCAAATCCGGCGGCCCGTTGCACGGGCGATTTCATCTGACAGTAAGGGGGCTTGGTGAGAAGGCCAAGTGTGGCGGCGGCGCGAAACGCCCATGTCGAGACAGGCGCGCCGCCAAGTGCCGTGCGCCTGGATTTTCTGTCGTGGAACCTGCGTCACGCCGGGGTCGAGCCGTTTGGAGAGAGCGGTCCTCTGGGCCTGGGCCTGGCCGCGCTTAGGCCGGCAGTCGCTCTGCTGCAGGAATGCCCCCGCCGTGTCCTTCCGTCCCAATTCGTGGTCGAAGGCCCCGACGGTGCGCGCACTTATCGCACGGTTTACGGCCTCGGCGGCGGGGATCAGAGACTGGCGATGGTCTATGATCTGGGTCAGGCGCGCCTGAAGCGTCGCGCCGTCGAAATCCTGGACGGCACGCTGCGCCGCCCGGCGCTTTCGGCGGCATTTGCTCTGCTGGCCGAAGGGCAGATCGAGCCGATCGACCTTCATCTGGTGAACGTCCACCTGCTGTCGCGTGGCGGTGACAACCAGGTCGCGCGCCTGGCAGAAGCCCAGGCCCTGGCCGATTGGATCGAACAGGCGGCCCCCGAGGCGAAGCTGGATCTGGTGGTTGGCGGAGACTGGAACGGCCCCGCCAACGACGAGATGCTCGAGCCCCTGACGGGGCTGGAGCGCCGCTCCCACGGAGCGTTCCAGCAGATTTCGGCAGGTTCCGAAGCCGGGTTTCTCGTGGCCAGCCTGCGGCCGCGGCCCCACCCGGAGTATGTGCGCGGTGAGCGGTTTCTCGACATCGGCTTCAATGCCCAATCCAATGTCGCGACCGGCGTGAGACCCAAGCCCGGGATGGCCTTTTTGCCCCTTACCGAGACGTTTGACGCCCGCGCGCATCCGGCCTTCGCCGACTGGCTCAAGGCGCGAACCTGGCTGGCCAAGTCCGCCGAGTTCGCGCCCAACACCATCACCCTGTTTTTCCCCGAATACGAGCCGGAGTGACAGGGCCATGACGCTATTCACCTCCAAGGAAGCCTTCGGCCGGGTTCGCAGGATTGCCGTCGTCTCGGATTCGGCCCTGGGCTTCGGATCGCCCGATATCCTGGGCCTGTGCGACGGCCTGTGCGAGCATTTCGGTGCCGAAGGGCTGCTAATCCAGCCCGACGACCTGAACCGGCCCCTGGTCGAGCTTCGGTTCCGCTCCAACGTCCAGTCGCTGCGTGTCTATTCGCTCCTGCCGACCTACACCCGGTCGTGGCGGTGGAGCTATTTCCAGCAGGCCGGCAAGGCGCTGGACAAATTCAAGCCAGACCTGGTCATTGCCGTGGGTCCCAATGGCTACGGCGGGGCGATGGCCATGCACTGGAAGCCCAAGTGCATGGTCTATTACATGCTGGAAATGGCCTCGATCGAGGAACTCTACGCCCGGCTTCACGAGTACGGTAACAAGCGTTTCGACGCCTATATCGTGCCCGACATCGAGCGTCAGGCCATCGATTTCGGCAATCTGGGATGGAAGAAGGATGTCCTCATCGAGCCCATCCTGCTGACGGCGCCGATCGACTATCCTGACCCGCTGACGCCGCTGCCGTGGAACGAACGCAACGGCAAGATGATCTACTTCGGACACATCCATCCCGAAGAAACGCTGGTCGATAATCTGCTGAGTTCGGAACTCGACGACTATCCCATGGAGTTCTTCGGCCGGATCGGCGGCTCGGAACGCGCGGCAATCGCCAACCGTATCGCCTCGACGCCGAACAAGGTCTATCGCGGCCTGGCGACGCCGCCCGAGCTGGCGGAGACCCTGCCGCAGTTCTCCTACTCCCTGGTCACCTGGAAGCCGGTGGGCCATATCGGGCGCTATCATCTGCCGGCCACAAAACTCTATCACTCGGTGCTGGCGGGCGTGCCGGTCATTGCCGTTCCCAATCCGCTGAACACCTATTACATCCGTCGACTAGGTGTCGGGATCCTGATGGACACCTGGAATCGGCGCGCCTTCAACGATGCGATTGCCAAGGCCATGGCGATGGTCGGCACCGACGCCTATCGCGAGATGGTGGACAACTGCCGCAAGGCCTCCGAGACCCTGTTCCGCTGGGATCAGCAGGTCGCGCGCGCCGCGGCCCTGGTCGAAAAGGCCCTTGTCAAAAAGTGGGAACGCGGTTCGCCGTTCCGCAAGCCGGCCGAAACCGAAGCGAGCTGATCAGAGATGTCGAACCCCAAACAGGTCATCGTCTTTGATCGACATATCGTGTCCTGGAGCGGGCACTGGATGCAGTTCGCCCTGGACCTGGTCGAGCTCTATGAACAGCACGGCTACAAGCCGGCCATTGTAGTCAATGACAAGTTCGGGCGTGGAGCCTTCAAGCAACGCAAGAAAGACCTCAGGGCGCTGAAGGATCGGGTCCGGCTGGTCCCGACGTTGGAACAGAAGGTCTTTTACAAGAAGAAGCATCCCTACGAGAAGCTACCGCTGCGACACTACTCCGTGGTCGAGCGAGCCAATCTCTGGTTCTTCAAGCCGGGAGAGGTGCGCTCGATCCTCTATTTCGGTGTGGCCGACTTCCGCGCCGGGGATTTCAAGAATTCCCTGCAGTTCATCCAGTTCCTGTTCCAGCACATGCGCGGCTTCGGCACGGTGCTGGACCTGGCGGCGGCGACGGTCGCGGCCGGCGGCTGGGGCATCAACCAGCTGTTCCAGGGTCGCCCCCAGGCTGTGTGGGATCGGGTTTCTGCGCGGTTGCATGCGATCGACCAGAGGGCCGAAAAGCGCGCCACGGTCGCTTCGGAACTGTGGGAGCGGTTCCGAGCCTGGCGGCGCCAGAAGGCCGGCTATGAGAAGGCGTTCCGACGCCTCGACCCCGGCCCGGGTGATCAGGTCCTGTTCCAGACCGCCGAGCTTCCCGATCTCGTGGCGCTGGAGCGTATCTTGGCGTCCAATCCGCGCTGGCGACGGGCCGACTACCGCCTGTTCCTGCGCACGCCGCTCTGGGACCGCGAAGGCAACATGTTGGAGCCGCCGGAGGAAACCAAGCTGCTGCGCAAGACGCTGCTGCAGCTTCAGAACTGGATTCCGAACGTCCACATGTTCGGCGACACTGAGGAACTGGTCGATCAGTTCCATGTGCTGGGCTTCCGTCGTGTCCGGCTGGTGCCGATCCTGTTCGGTGCCGCGGTGTCGCGCCGGCTCGACGAGGCACTGGAAAATCCGCCTGCGCCGGCCAGCAAGGACAGCCTCAATCTGCTGCGTTCGGGCAGCGCCCAGCGCGAAAAGGGCTTCCTGACCCTGCCGGACATCGTCAAGGCGGCCCAGGTCTCTCGGCGCGAGATTGGGCTGCCGCCGCTGACCTTCACCATCCAGGCCACCATGCTGCGTTTCCAGCCGCGCTGGGAGAAGCTGGTGGAGACCATCAACCGGCTGAACTGGTTCAAGGATGGCGATGTTCGGTTGGTCCGCAAGGAACTCACCACCGACGAATATATGGTCAATCTGGAACAGGCCGACATCGTTCTCAGCCCGAACCGGTCGGTGCCCTATACGCACGGATCGACTGGCACCACCATCGAGGCCGTCCGGGCGGGCAAGCCCATGGTGACGCTGGGCGAGAACTGGGGCGCGCGCCAGTTGCGCAACCTGGACATCTACGTCGATCACCTGGAGACCTTCGCGCGGGAAACGGCCGTCGCCCGCATCGGCGATGAGGCTTTCCTTCAGGACCCCCGGGCCTTCGAAGGCGGCTGGAAGGAACTGGAGACGACGTGGCGCCCCTACTGCCATGTGTACGACTGGCAGATCGCCATGGACGTCGCGCGCAGGGCCGAGTTCCAGTTGCCGAAGGACGCGACCGAGGTGGTGGTCTTCGTGAACAACGCCGACCGCAAGCTCTACCCGGGCGATGTCGCCAAGGTGGGCGTCCAGATGACGCGGTCGATGGCACACCTGTGTGAGGATCGGGCCAACCGGGACCTGTTCGCCTATGCCGACCCGACGGCCCCGCTGCCGGTTTGGCGTTATTTTGGTGGCCAGCGGACCCGCTCGGCCAATATCTGGCGGCTTCGACCGGGCACCCGTTCGATCCAGGTTGGCCTGGTGCTGCTGGACCGCCGGATCTCGCTCGATCGCCTGTCGCTGGAGGTCGTCGTCTGTCGCAATCCGGGCGGTGCCCGCCCGATCTCGGCGGCCGGCTACATGGCCGACAATCCGTTCGAGGTTATCGAGGGCATGGAAGAGGTGGTCCGCCATGTCGACCACTATCGTGCCACGGCGCGCGAAGCGGCCTTCGTCCTGCGCCAGTTCCACAACCGCGAGGTCTTCTGGGAAGCGTTCTCGACCGACGGGCCCGATCGCAGATCGCGGGCGGGCTAGCTGGGACCGGCCTCAGCTGACGGCCGGTCGCTCCTGGCGTGACTGAACGGTCGGATCGGGCGGGCCGGCTCCTCCCCCCGACCCAGATCGAAGCCGCCCCTGCCCAGGGTGATCTGCGGGTGTCGGAACAATTCCTCGCCAGCGTCGGGCCGACATCAATTCGTCGGCCGGTCAGGGGGCTAGGCCGAAACCAGCGTCGTCCCGTGCCAGTCGCACTCGACCTTGACGTAGCTGTTGGGTTCGAAGGCGGCCAGGAACTCCTGGCGTCGGGCCGGATCGACCACGAACAGCAGGAAGCCCCCTGAGCCCGCGCCGCACAGCTTGCCGCCGAACGCGCCACTGGCCAGGCCGTGGGCATAGAGGCCGTCGATCGCCTCATTGGTCACCGAGCCGGAGAATTGGCGCTTGAGCATCCAGCCCTCGTGCAGCAGTCGGCCGAAGGCCTCGACCACATCCGGGCCGCCGGCTTCGATCAGGGCCTGACCGCGCCCGACCAGGGCGTAGGCCGCCTCCAGTTCGTCGGAGATGGCCCCGCTGACCGTACCCTCAATCTGAGCGGCGATGGCCTGCGGCGCGCTGCGTGTCTGGCCGGTAAAGACCAGATACATCGACCCGGTCAGGGCCTCGAGCGTGCTCTGGGGGGCCAGGATCGGGCGCTGTTCGATGCGGTCGCCGTGGAAGTCAAAGCGGTTCCAGCCGCCGAACGCCGCGTGCAGCTGGTCTTGCACACCGCAGACATGGCCCAGCTCCTCGCGCTCCATGCGGATGGCCTCTATGGCCAGCTCGTACTTGGTACGGGTCCTTCCGTTCAGGCGGGCCAGCAGGTCCAGCAGGCCGACCATGAAGGTTGCCGACGAGCCCAGGCCCGTCTGCGACGGCAGCGAGGCCAGGGTGTTCAGGTCGATGGGGTCGTGGAAGTCATTGAGCCGCAGGGCCGCCTGGACGGCCGGATGCTCGATCTCCTCGATGGAGGAGACACGTTCCAGGCGCGAATAGCTGATCTGGAATTCATGCTTGAGGAATTTCGGCCGCTGCAGAGCCGTGATGTAGATGTGCTGGTTGATGGCCATACCCAGGACGGCCCCGGGCTTTTCAGCGAAATACTCGGGATAGTCGGTGCCGCCGCCGAAGAAGCTGACGCGCAAGGGGGTCCTGACGGTAACGTACATCGGCTTTTCTCGCGGCGAAGGGTTCAGAGGCGCAGACCGTCGCCGGCGGTGTCATAGTTGGCGATGAACCAGTCGACCGTGCGCCGCAGACCCTCATCCAGAGGCGTCGGGCATTCCAGTCCCAGCGCCTTCATGCGCTCGACGCCGAAGATCTTGATCAGCTGGCCTTCCGGCTTGGAGGTGTCCCAGGCCAGTTCCGCCTCCAGGCCGACGGCGGCCGCGACGGATTCCGACAGGTTCTTGATGGTCGTGGTCTCGCCCTTGGACAGGTTCACCGGGCCCGTCTCCTCGTCGTTGTCCACGAAGAACGGGATCAGTCCGGCAACGTCGCCGGCATAGACGAAGTCGCGCTGGGCGATGCCGCGGCCCCAGCAGGGGACCTCCGACGCACCGGACAGCCTGGCTTCATAGAAGCGCCGGATCATCGCCGGCACCACATGGCTTTCGCCGGTGCGGAAATTGTCGAACTCGCCGTAGAGGTTGCCGGGGACCAGCACCGTGGACTTGAGGCCGTACTGGGTGCGGTAGGCCTCCGCCGCAACGATGCCCATCTTCTTGGCGCTGGAATAGGCGGCAGAATCCGGCTGCGGATAGCCCTGCCACATCTGATCCTCGCCGATCGGCGAGGTGGCGTCGCCCGGATAGGAGCAGCCGCCCATAGTATAGATGATCTTCTGGACGCCATCGCCGTCCTGGCGCGTGCGCGCGGCCGCCTCGAACATGTTCGAGGCAAACATGATGTTGCGGAAATAGAAGTCTGCGGGCCACGACCGGTTGGCGCCGATGCCGCCGGAATAGGCCGCCAGGTGAACAACCACATCCGGTTGTACCCGATCGAGCAGGGCCTGGGTCTCATCCAGCCGGGTCAGGTCGCCGTCCTTGGAGGACACGCCCACGATCTCACGATCGGGAAACGCACGCTGAAGGGCCGGGACCGCGTGTCGGCCCAGGAAGCCGGTCGCGCCTGTCACCAGAATTTTGTCGTACATTCTTGATTTCTCAAAAATCAGAGGAAACACCAGAGGTGGTGGGAGCGATAACGCATGGCCTGCCTGCCAGCAAGCGCGTTACGGCTGGACTTGAACTCCAGCCCCTGCCAATAGATCGACCGCTGCACGCTTCACGCGTACCGGCGATATCTCTACTCTCCCAGGATACGGGTACTCAAAATGCACAAGCGTGTTCTTGTGACCGGCGCGGCCGGATTCATTGGCTACGCTATCGCGGAGCGCGCCAGTCGCGACGAAAATACCCAGGTCTGGTGCGTCGACAATTTCGTCCGCGGCGAGGACGATCCGCTGTACCTCGAGCTGTGTGCGCGGCCGAATGTGACGCGCCTGGACATCGACCTAGCCGACCCGGCGCAGGTGACCGAAACCCTGCCGGCAGAGGTCGACTATGTCTATCACATGGCCGCCCTGAACGGGACGCAGAACTTCTACGAGCGACCGTTCGAGGTGGTGCGCTGCTCAACCGTTCCGACCGTTCTGCTGCTTGCCAAATATGGGCCGACCGCCCTGAAGCGCTTCGTCTATGCCGGCTCCAGCGAGGCCTATGCCTCGACCGTCACCCGCTTCGGCTGGGAGGTTCCGACGGCGGAAGATGTGCCGCTGGGTATCGAGGACCCGTCGAACGTGCGCTGGTCGTATGGGGCGTCCAAGCTTCATGGCGAGGTGGCGACCTTCGCCGCCGGCGCCCAATTCGACATGCCTTTCACCGTCATCCGCTATCACAACGTCTATGGGCCGCGGATGGGCGACAAGCATGTGGTGCCGGATTTCCTGATCCGCGCGCGCAACGGGGAGTATGTGCTCTTCGGTCACGAGGATACGCGGGCCTTCCTGTATATCGACGATGCGGTCACCGCGACCATGGGCTGTGCCGAGGCCGAGAGCTGCCAGGGTGAGGTCGTGAACGTCGGTTCCGAGCGCGAGGTCGTCATCCGGGATCTGGGCGAGGCCATGATGCGCGCCATCGGGGTCGACCAGCCGATCACCCTGAACCCCTCGCCCAAGGGCAGCGTCAAGCGTCGCGCCCCGCGCATCGAAAAGCTGCACCGGCTGACCGGCTTCCGCGAGGAATGGGACCTGGATCGGGGCCTGGTCGCGACCGCACGCTTCTATATGGAGGACGGTCAGTGAGAGCGTCGCTTCAGGATCGCAAGGCCTGCATCATCGGGCTGGGTTATGTCGGGCTCACCCTCGCCGTCGCCATGGCCGAAGCCGGCTTTGAGGTGTGCGGTATCGAGCGTTCCGAGGCCATCCTGGATTGCGTGCGCGATGGCCGGGCGCATTTCACCGAGGCCGGGCTGAACGATCACCTGGCCCCCATCATCCAGTCCGGCCGCCTCAAGGTCCATGATCGCATTCCCGACAATGACGACAGCACCATCTATGTCGTCACCGTCGGAACGCCCGTCGGGGCCGACAAGAAGACTAAGCTCGACGCCATCAAGGCCGTTGCCGGGGAGGTCGCGCGCGTCCTCAAGCCCGACGATCTGGTGGTGCTTCGTTCGACGGTGCGCATCGGCGTGTCCAGAGATGTGGTCAAGCCTGTGCTGGATGCGACCGGCGTTCCCTACCGCCTGGCCTTCTGTCCCGAGCGGACCATCGAGGGCAAGGCGCTGGAGGAACTGGTGTCGCTGCCGCAGATCGTCGGCGGTCTCGATCCGGCCTCGGCCGAGCGCGCCGGAGCCGTGTTCAATGCGCTGACGCCCGAGATCGTGACCGTCGATTCCCTCGAGGCGGCCGAGATGGTCAAGCTGGTCAACAATACTCACCGTGACCTGTCGTTCGCCTTCGCCAACGAGGTGGCGGCGGCGTGCGAGGCCGTCGGGGTATCGGCCCCGGCGATTATCCGTGCCGCGAATTACATGTATCCGCGTGGCGGCGTCCCGGCCCCCGGCCCGGTCGGCGGGCCGTGCCTGGAGAAGGACCCCTACATCCTGGCCGAGGGTCTGGCGGCTTTCGACTTCACGCCGCAGATCGCCCTGACGGGACGCATCTTCAACGAAACCCTGCCGGCCCGGGTAGCGGCGACGATTCGGCGCATCTCCGAGCGGGACCGGTTGAGCGTCGACAAGGTCGCCATCCTGGGCCTGGCCTTCAAGGGACGGCCCGAGACCTCGGACATGCGCGGCAGTCTCGCCGGGCCGCTGGCGGACGCCATTCGTGCGGCCTTTCCCGATGTGAACCTGGTCGGCTTTGATCCGGTCGCCGATCATGCCGAGGCCCGTGCGGCCGGCATCGAGCCGGTCGGCGATCTGAGCGAGGCTTTTTCGGGCGCGTCCGTGGTTGTCATCCAGAACAATCACGCCAGCTTTAAGGACTTGGATTTCGCCCGCTACGCGCCCATGATGGCTCCTGGGGGCTTCATCTACGATCTCTGGGCTCAAAATGCCGGGCGCGCCCTCGGCCTTGAGAACATTCGGTATTTTTCGCTAGGGGCGACGGCCTAGGCTGCTGGCAGGAAACGGTGCGACGATGGGTTTCAGCTTGAGGTTGGCACGCGCCGCGCTGCTTGCGATCATTACGGCCATCAGCCTGCATTTCCTGGATGCAGCCGGCCTGGGCTGGGGCATCGCAGGCCTGGTTCTGCTTCTGGGGCTCATCAATGAGCTCGGTCGCTGGGTCATTCTTGCGGTCGGGGCCATGGCCATATGGGCGATTGCCCACACCGCCTTCGGTGCGCCGACCCCGGCTGATCTGATGTCGCCGTCAGCACCGGTCCCGGTGCAGTCCAGCCCCTCGACACCGGCCCCAGGCCATCAACCGCCGGAGGGCCTGTCCGCGCAGTTGCAGGAACTGGAGGATGCTCACGCGCGTGGATTGATCACCGACGAAGAATTTCGGCGGCTTCGCCTGCGCGTGCTTGAACGGACGGCGCAAGAGGGCCAGTCGTAAGCGAGCCATGATGTCGCAGTCTGTACCCTTCCGTCTCCCCGCCATGAAAAACAAAGGTTGCCGAGCGTGAACGCACAAGGCCTTGGTGGGGATTTCGCCGCCGTCTTCACCCGGTGGCGTGTCTGGTTCCTGATGGC
>CAUJHO010000064.1 GCA_963205025.1 Pseudomonadota bacterium
ATGGAGCCGGTCTCGAAGATGGTCACGGGCGCGATGTCGGCCTTCGGCGCGGACGTCTTCAGGTAGCGGTCGAGGAACGGCTACAGGGTGGTCAGCCGGAACTCGGTGGCGGTGTCGCCCGGCAGCTTGAGCTGACCCAGCTCGCGCTGCTCATAGTTGGTCCCGGAATGACGCCAGGGGCCCAGCGCCAGGAAGTTCATGTCGTTGGCCGTGTCCTTGGGCTCCACCGCCAGATAGGCATGGATCGCGCCCCACATGTCCTCCTGGTCCCACAGGGCGCCCATCCACAGGGTCGGCACCTTCAGCGGCTGCTTCGCCAGGATCCTGTCCAGCGCCTGTTCCTGCCAGAAGGCGTCATAGGCCGGATGCTCGGTGATCTTGCGGTACGCGGCGATCTGGTCGAGGCCCGCGGCCTTCGCGAAATCGCCGAACGAGCCGGCGCGGAGGAAGTTGTCGTAGTCGTCGAAGGCCTCGCGCGGGACGTTGGTTCCGGCGCCCTTCTTGGTCATCTGGCTGGTGAACCAGTCGACGTTGCGGGCGCGGAAGGCGCCGTAGTGGAACCAGTCGTCGCCCATCCAGCCGTCGATCATCGGGCTCTGCGGGACGGCGGCCTTGAGCGCCGGGTGGGGATTGATCAGGCCCATGGCGGTGGTGAAGCCGGGATAGGACGAGCCGATCATGCCGACGCGGCCGTTGGCCTCCGGCGTGTTCTTCACCAGCCAGTCGATGGTGTCGTAGGCGTCGGTCGCGTGGTCGATGCCGGTGGCGTTCAGGGGCCCGCTGATCGGGCGGGTCAGCACATACTCGCCCTCCGACTCGTACTTGCCGCGGACGTCCTGGTAGGCGCGGATGTAGCCGTCTTTCAGGAACGGCTCGTCCATCTGCGAGCCGGTGGCCTCGACGTGCGGCGACAGGTTGCGCTCGGCGTTGCGCTTGGCGTTGTAGGGGGTGCGCGTGAGCAGGATCGGCGCGTCCTTCGCGCCCTTCGGGATGATCAGCACCGTGTAGAGCTTCACCCCGTCGCGCATGGGGATCATCACCTCGCGCTTGGTGTAGTCATACCCCGCCTTGGGGAACTCGAACTTCGTGGCGATGTCAGGCGTCATCGCCGGCGTCTGGGCCGCGGCAGGGGCGGCGACGAGGGCAAGGGCCGCGCAGGCGGCCAGAAGCACGTGAATCATTTGGGATCCCGGGTGGTCGGACCGCGAGTTGAGCGCCGGTCCGCGACCTGACCAGCCGCGCCGAGATCACGTCGAGATTGGACTGAATCAACCCGATCTCGAAAAACGTGATCGCTCTCATATGTTTAGAGCGGGTGGCGGGCGGAAAACCGATTCCCGCTTTTCCTCAAGCCGCTCTAGAGGCAGCGGATCAGCTTGTGCGGTGTTCCGGCGACCAGATCGAAGGTTTCCGTCTGGCCATTCGCCGGCCGGAAGGCCAGGCGCAACGTGTCGCCCGTGAATGTCCCGCTGATCCGGGCGGGCGTCTGGACGGCAGGCAGGTCCGCATCGACGAGGCCGACGGGGTCCGGGAAGAAGGCTCCCACAGTCTTGAACCGGCCCTTGCGATCCGGGGTCACGGGAGACGCCAGGGTGGCGAAGCCGCAGCCGAACTCGATGCGGCCGCCCTTTTCGTCCAGTTTGAGAACGGCACGGGTTCCGCCCCAGGTTCCGGACAAGGGGGCCGCCCCGGCCTCAGTCAAACCGACAAGCGCGGCGCTGGCGGCCAGGGCGCCTACCAGGATTCCGCGTCTCGCCTTGTGCATCTGCGCCACCGGTCCTGGAAGCCATGGAAGAAGGTGCGCCCGTCCTCGCGAACGGGCGCATCGGCTTATAGCACAGAGGTGTTGCTGACGGAGGATTGGAACCGACGGCGACGAAGCATCGCGCCGCCAAGGCCCATGCCCAGGATCATCAGCGCCCAGGAGGACGGCTCGGGAACCGCGCCCGTCGAGCGATCGAAATCGATCGCCGCGATGAAGGTGCCCCAGCGGGACCCGCCGGTGCCGCCGGGATGTCCGCCCTGGGCATTGTTGTATTCGCGGGCGAAGGTGCCGGCCAGCCAGAACAGGCTGGAGTCCTCAGGGTCGAGGCTGACCGCACTGTAGTCCGCCCAGCGCTGGCGGCCGGATGCGTTCTGCCCGAACAGCGAGCCGTTGTGATAGTCGTCGGTGTCGCTGACCCTCAGCACGATCTCGTCGCCGACCTGCATGAGTTCGCCGATGTCGCTGGTCGAGAAGGTGCGGGCGGCCAGGGTGATACGGCCGGTGGCGGGATCCAGTCCCGACCGGTTGTAGCCGATCACGACCTGACCGAACTCGTTCACGGCCAGAGAGCCCTGATAGTAGTCGAAGCCGCCGCCGCCGATGCTGCCCTCGTCCAGCACCGCGTTGGTGATGGAGTCCAGGATGGTCCATCGCACCGAGGTGTAGTCGGAGCCGATGTCCGTGACCGTGTGGACGGAGTAGATCCGGCCATTCACTTCCCAGGCGCTGGAGCCGATCTGGTCACCGAAGGAATCGATGATCTGCTGGTTCGCGGGGTTGGCGACCGAGGGTTGGCGGGCCGGGTCGTTGAATGTGTAGCCGGTCCCGATCGTCGTGGATGAGGTCACGGTCCGCGTTGCAGCTGCCGTGCCGGCGTTGAGCACATCGTAGCGGGTCAGGCCGAAATCGTTGATCGAGGCGGCGATGATGTTGCCGGTCGTCGACACTTCGGAGCTGTTAACGCCCTGAATGGCGAAGCCGCGCGAGTAGTCGTCCCCGGGTCCGCCGGTATATGCGGTTCGAAACTGCACGTTACCCGACGTGGACGGGCCGCTCAGGTCCGCTTTGAACAGGTCGCCGAGGGGAATGACGTTCAACGTCGTGCCGCGGAAATTGGTAGCTCCGCCCACCGTCGCTGCCGCGAAATCGTTGGTGCCGATGTAGACCGCGTTCTTGTCCATCGCCAGGGTCGGAAAGTCCGCCAGCGTGCGGGCGCCAGGCGCCAACTCGGCGAAGCCTTCGAACGTGGTCGCCTTCCAGGTGCCGAGAGCGTTTGACGTGTCCGAAACGGCGATATTGATATCCTTGGTGTTGGCGCCGAAGCTGAGCGCGAGCCAACGATCCGCGTCAGCATTGTAGATGACCCGCTGATCGCCATTGGGGACACCGGCCAACCCGGCCTTGTTTTGCCAGAAGTCCGTGTCCGAGGTGAACGCTGTACGGGCGCCCGTCGCCTTATCGAAAACAGCAAAGCCGCCGTTGACGAACTGTACGAGCTGGGTCTTGCCCGCAGCGGCGATGGTATCCGGCGGGACGAAGTTCCGACCGACAGAGGCCACGTCGTACTGGCTGATGCCCTGGAAACTCAACGTGACCACGCCGTTGGAATAGGTGGGGGCCGACACGTTAACCGGGCCGAACTCGGTCGGGCCGGGTGTGCCCGCGGGGCCCTTTTCGAGCCTATATTTCTGTTGAGTGAGCTGAGCACTCGCGCCTGTCGCACTCAACGAGATGGCGAGCGCCACGCCAGCGAAGAGCACCGCGCGACCCGCGCGCGGCGAAATATTGTAAAACACTGAAAGCCCCCAAACCTGCATTAACCTTAACGGGAGTTGGGTTCGGCGACCGAGCGGTGTCAACACATACCGGCCATATTCCCGCCACAGGGGAGCTGCTCCCCTGCGGGTTGTGCTGGTTGATCGGAATTAGGCGCCGGCGCCAGATTTCAGGCGCTGGCCAGGGCGCTCTGGAACAGGATGGCGCCATCTGCCGACCCCAGTTCGGACTCGAACGCCCGGTCAGGATGGGGCATCAGGCCGAGCACATTGCCCTTGCGGTTGACGATGCCGGCGATGTTTCGCGCCGAGCCGTTGGGATTGTCGAGGTAGCGGAACACGACCTGGCCCTCTCCCTCCAGGCGGTCGAGGGTCTCCTCGTCGGCGAAGAAGTTCCCCTCGCCGTTGCCGACGGTCATCGTCGCCTGGCGGCGCGCGCCGTAGCCGGCGGTGAACCGGGTCTGGCTGTTGGTGACCTCGAGATCGACGGCCTTGCAGACGTACTTGAGCTTCTCGTTGCGGAGCAGGGCGCCCGGCAGCATCAGCGCCTCGCACAGCACCTGGAAGCCG
>CAUJHO010000065.1 GCA_963205025.1 Pseudomonadota bacterium
CGCCGTCGCCGCCACGGTCGAGGCCGCCTTGCCCGCAGGGCTAGAGCCGATCATCTGTGTCGGCGAAACCCTGGCTGAGCGCCAGGCCGGACGGGCCGTTGAGGTGGTGGCCGGTCAGGTTATGGCCTCCTTGCCGGAGAGCCTAAACGGCAAGGCCTTCGCCGTCGCCTATGAGCCGGTCTGGGCCATCGGCACCGGCCTGACACCGACGCTGGAACAGATCGAGGAGGTTCACGCCGCCGTGCGCGCCGCCATGGTCGCGCGGCTGGGTGAGGGGGCGCGCACAGCGCCGATCCTGTACGGCGGTTCGGTCAAGCCGAACAATGCCGCCGAGATTCTGGCCGTACCGGAGGTCGGTGGGGCGCTGGTCGGCGGGGCGTCGCTGAACGCCGCCGACTTCCTCGGCATCATCCGGGCGGCCTGAGCGTGACCACCGACACCACCGGCCTGTCCCAGCTCGGTCGCCAGACCGAGGCACCGGCCAGCCCCGAGACGGCCCAGCTGGAGCGGGTGCCGAACCCGCACCCCGACGACCTGTATCTGGCCCGGTTCACGGCACCGGAGTTCACCAGCCTGTGCCCGGTGACGGGCCAGCCGGATTTCGCGCATCTGGTGATCGACTATGCGCCGGGCGCGTGGCTGGTCGAATCCAAGAGCCTGAAACTGTACCTGACCAGTTTCCGCAATCACGGGGCCTTCCACGAGGACTGCACCGTGGCCATCGGTAAGCGGCTGACGGAGCTGCTGGAGCCGCGCTGGCTGCGGATCGGCGGTTACTGGTATCCGCGCGGCGGCATCCCCATCGATGTGTTCTGGCAGACCGGACCGGCCCCGGAAGGGTTGTGGCTGCCCGACCAGGGCGTGCCGCCCTATCGCGGGCGGGGGTAGCTCCGGGGGCTCTAGCCCAGCCGGCTGACGATCTGGCTCATGTCGGGGCGGGGACGTTCGACCGGGCCTTCGGCAAGGGTGCCGATGTGGATGAAGCCGGCGATCTGTTCGCCGTCCTTCAAACCCAGCAAGGGCCGGGCCGCAGCCTCATAGGCGTACCAGTCGGTGATCCAGCTGGCCGAAAAACCCATGGCGTCGGCGGCGTGTTCGAGGTTCATGCAGACCGCACCTGCGGACAGTTCCTGTTCCCAGACCGGCACCTTGTGGCCCGGAACCGGGGCGGAGACGACCATCACCGTCACCGGCGGATTGGCCAGTTTGGATAGCACCGCCGCAGCCTTGACCGGATCGGCCTGACGAACCGCCAGCGGCTTGAGGGCATGGACCAGGGCAGACTTTGCAGGCCCGTCGATGATAACAAACCGCCACGGAAATAGTTTTCCATGATCGGGGGTTCGGGCCGCTGTCTCAAGTAATACGTTAAGCTGTTCCGGGTCAGGCCCGGGCGCAACTAGGGCCTGAGCCGGTGCCGAACGGCGCCGCTGCAGTCGCGCCAGTGCAGCCGGATCGGCAATCGGAAGGGGGAGGGGTGTGCCGAGTGCGCTCACAGATCCGTCATCGTCTGTTCGGGTTCCTCGACGACCTGCGGTCGCAGCAGGAACTCGCTGTCGAAGCTGCCGAGCCGGTAGGTCGATTCGAAGTCATAGAGCCGCTGATCGTCTGCGGTGATGATCTCGCCCATCATCTCGGGATCGCCCGTCGTGAAGAACTGCTGGCAGATGAGGCTGGTCTGATATTCGGCCATCGATTCCGCCAGCATGGCGCGGAAGGCCTCGGCCATGTTCGGAGCTGCCGCCCCGGAAATCGTCGCCTGGATGACAAGTTCGTTGGTTGCGCCGGAACTGCAGAGCCTGCCGTGCTCCAGCGTCACCACATCGGCCAGGGTGATGATGATCGGCGGGCCGTCCATCAGCAGGAACATGCCGGCTAGGACCAGACGCCCATTGGCCTCGCGGCGCAGGGTGTACAGGCTTTCGCAATCGCGGGTGAGATCATCCCAGTTTTCGCACCAGATCGCCTGACGGTCAGCCAGGGCCAGGACCTCGGCATCGCTCAGGGCGCGCTCCTGGGCGAACGCGGGCGCGCTCGACAGGGCCAGGATTGCGGCAAGACTCCACAGACGGATCATCTGGCCAGCTTAAGGGCGTCGGCTGCCGGACGCCACTCGCAATCGTGTGCGAAGGCGTGCGCCGGGCGCGTGATCCCACGCGATTGTTCCCTCATTGCATCGTGCCCATGTTATGAGCCGGACCCGAGGAGACCGTCATGACTGCCGCATTGAAGTCCGTCCCCCACGAGGCGCCGATCTGGTCGCGGCTGCGGGCCGAGGCGGCCGACGCAGCGGCCTCGGAACCGGCGCTCGGCAGCCTGCTACATGCCGTGGTCCTGTCGCACACCAACCTGGCCGGAGCCCTGAGCTTCCAACTGGCGCGCAAGCTCGGCGACAGCGAGGTCGGGCCGATGGCCTGGCGCGAGGTCTGCGAGCGCGCCTATGCCGAAGATCCCGCCATCGTGGCGGCGGCCGAGGCCGATCTGGCCGCCGTGCTGGAACGTGATCCGGCGGCGAAACAGGCCTTGCAGCCGTTTCTCTTCTTCAAGGGTTTCCAGGCGCTCCAGGCTTACCGGGTCGGCCATGCCCTGTGGGCGGCGGGGCGCCACACCCTGGCCTTCCATCTGCAGAGCCGCGTGTCGGAACTGTTCCAGGTCGACGTCCACCCGGCAGCCCGGATCGGCAAGGGCATCTTTCTGGACCACGGCACCGGCATCGTCATCGGCGAGACCGCAAGTGTCGGCGACGATGTGTCGATGCTGCACGCGGTGACCCTGGGCGGCACCGGTGCCCAGCGCGGCGACCGTCATCCGAAGATCGGCAAGGGCGTGCTGCTGGGGGCGGGGGCCAAGGTGCTGGGCAACATCGAGATCGGGGACTACGCCAAGGTGGCATCCGGTTCGGTCGTACTGAAACCGGTGCCGCCAGGCTGCACGGCCGCCGGTGTTCCGGCCCGGATCGTCAACTGTCCGTCCTGCGAAGATCCGGCCCGGACGATGGATCACACCCTGGCCGAGGTCGTTTACGACTTTTCGATCTGACGGCCTTGGCCTGAGGCAGGGGGACGACTAGGTTCCGCCGCGACATTCGATAATGAGGAAAGCCCGTGCAGGAACCCGACATCAAGCGCATCGAGATGTATCTGAAGAAGGCCTTCACCAACGGGGCCATCAACGTCAAGGCGCGCAAGCAGGCCGATTCCGCCGAGGTCTATATCGGCGATGAGTTCATCGGCGTCGTCTATGAAGACGAGGACGACGACGGCTCCTACACCTTCAACATGGCGATCCTGGGCGAAGACCTGCCCTGATCAACCGGACATGAAAAAGCCCGCGGCGCGACTGGCGACGCGGGCTTTGTCGTGGGTGACGCCGATCAGCGGGTGCCGAAGATGCTGTCGACCAGGCGACCGAAGAAGCCCTTCTGCTCGCGGGTCTGGCTGGAGCTTACCTCTGCCGCCGGGCGGGCAGGTGCCGCAGCCGGAGCCGCCGGTGCGGCAGCCGCCGTCGGCTTCGAAGCCGCAGGCGCAGCAGACGTGGGAGCCGACGCCTTGGCCGCCGGACGGGGAGCCGTCGAGCGAGCAGCGGGCTTGGCCGCTGCCTTCGTGGCCGTCGTCTTGGCCGCCGGTTTTGCGGCGGCCGCCTTGGCGACGGGCTTGGTCGCCGCCTTCGCGGCGGTCGTCTTGGCCGCAGCGGTCGTCTTGGCCGCAGCGGTTGTCTTGGTCGCAGCGGGCTTCGCCGCTGTCTTGGCCGCAGACGCCTTGGCGGCCGGGGCCGATTTGGCGACAGCGGCCTTGGTGGGTTTGGCCGCCGAAGTCGTCGACTTGGCAGCAGGTTTTGATGTTGTGGACTTCGCCGGGCTCTTCGCCATTTGTCGCCGACCTCTGGGAGTTGTAGTTGCGGATCCTGAACCGGCACATCCGTGCCGATGAATCACCAGCATAGCGGTTCTTTTGAAATGTCCGAGTCTGCCGTTCAGATTATCTCGCGTGGCAAGCGAGAGGTTGCCGAGGCTGCAGCTCAGGCCATCGACGCCGATCTGACGCTCGAAGGGGCGACCTATTCCATCCTGGAGGAGGATGAGGACGCCGGCGTCTGGCGGATCGACGCCTATCCGGTCAGCCGCACGGAGGCGGATCGGCTGCGCTCGGTCCTCGCCGGTTTTGACCTGACTACCCAGGTCGAGGATCTGATGGACGCCGACTGGATCGCCATGAGCCTGTCAGGCCTGCCGCCGGTTCGGGCCGGGCGGTTCTTCGTCTATGGTGCCCACGATCTGGGCAAGGTGCCCGACGACACCGTCAATCTGCGGATCGAGGCGGGTGCCGCCTTCGGCACCGGCCATCACGGCACCACCGTCGGATGCCTTGAGGCGTTCGAGGCGGTGCTGGTCGGAGAGGGGGCACCGGCCAAGGTGCTGGATGTCGGGACCGGAACCGGCGTGCTGGGTATCGCCGCCGCCCGCACAGGGTCCCGTCATGTCGTCGGAACCGACATCGACCCGCCTTCGGTTCGCATCGCCGCCGAAAACGCAGAGATCAATGCGGCCGAGTTGGCCTTCGTGGAAGATGGTGACCTCAGCCACCCGGAGGTGGTCGGGGCGGCCCCTTATGACCTGGTCTTCGCCAATATTCTCGCACGGCCCCTGATTGAGCTGGCCGGTCCGATCAATGCACTACTGCGGCCCGGCGGGACCGCGATCCTGTCGGGGTTGCTGCGGTCGCAGGAGGACGAGGTCCTGGCCGCGTGGGAACCGCTGGGCTTTCAGCGGGCCCAGGTCATCCATCATGACGCCTGGTCGGCGCTGAGGTTGGTCAAGGCCGGATAATCCGCGTCAGATTCAACCTATTGCCGGACACCGCCGCGCGTGGCTTTCTTGGGGCATGCGACGGATCGGCCTTTCCCTGTTCGTAATGGTGCTGCTGGCCTGGTCGGGGGTTCCGGCGGGGCAGGCCCGCGCCCAGACCCCGGATACCCTGAATGAGGTCGCCCTGTGCTTTGGCGCGGCCGCGACCTGGTATGAGGCCGCCGCCGGCAATGACCGCACCCTGCATTCCCTGGACTGGCAGCCGTTCGGCCGTGAGACCGGATGGGAAACCTATCTGCCGATGACCCAGCAGGAGATCGGCACGCGTTGCGCTCCGTACACACCCGGCTTCGCCCAGGCCCTGGCGGCCTTTCAGACACGCTACGCCCTGCAGGCCGATGGCCGCTTCGGCCCGGCGACCTTTGAGGTGCTCAAAGGCATCTGGCAGGAGCGGCGGCCCTTCGTCATGGCGCGGGTGAGGGGGGAATGCCCGGCCTATCCCGAACGCCACACCCTGGGCGAGTTCGACTGGCGCGAGGAAACCATCCAGCGCCCGGGTCGGATGGGGCAACCCGTCGCCATCGCCGCCTATCGGCGGATGGTTCGCGATGCCCGGGCCCAGGTCCCCGAGCTGGCAGCCAATCCCAACCTGCTGACCGTCTATTCGACCTATCGCCATCCCGACATCGACGGCGTCCGATGCGAGGACGAATCGAACTGTGACGGCCTGCGCCGCGCCAGCTGTTCGGCGCACCGCACCGGCTGGGCCTTTGACATCAATGTGGGGGAGGCTCCGGGCCACGGCATCGCCTCGACCAACGCCTATAACCGCCTTTGGCAGTCGCGTGGTCCGGCCTACCGCTGGCTGGTCCGCAATGCCGCGCGCTACGGCTTCGTGAACTACATCTATGAGCCTTGGCATTGGGAGTATGTCGGGCCAGAAGCGACCTACGCGCCATGAGCGGCGCGCGTGACATTTCCGTCGACAAGCCGGACCCGGGCCGGGGCTGGCGCAAGAGAGCCCTGACCGACGCCGAGAAGGCTCTGGCTCGGCGGGTCTTCGGGGACCGGATCGAGCTGGACACCATCCGGTTCGTCGGCTCTCCCAAGCCGTTTGATCGGGCCTTTGTGGCCGGACGCTGGTTTGGTCGTGACTGGATTGTCTGGCCCAATACGACCCTGGCGGATGACTATACGACGCAGAAGCTGTCGCGCCGGGCAACCTTCATCCATGAGCTTGTCCATATCTGGCAGGCCCAGCAGGGCGTAAACCTGGCGCTGGCCAAGCTGAAGGCGGGCGATGGTCCCAAGGCCTATGCCTATCCTGCGGATCAGACCTGCGTGTGGGCGGGGCTGAACATCGAGCAACAGGCGTCGGTGGTGGAACACGCATACCGATTGAGCGAGGGCAGTACTGCACCGGCCGCGCAGGCCTTCTATCAGGCGGTGGCCCCGTTCCCGTGCGGACTGGCCCGGGACAGGGCGGAACCGGCGGCCTAAGGGACTGGATTCATCCTCCCATTTATCGCCTAAGATATATTATGCGAAATCGTATATCGCCAAATCTGGGTGATCATGCCATCAACCCCCTCAAATTGTCCAGGTTTCACGCCAGCCGTCGAAGGCAACGGCGACCCTGTCCGGCAACAATGATCGCAGCACCGCATAGTCCAGATCGATATGCAGATTTGTCAGGACGGCTCGACGGACACCGGCCCTGGCGACCCAGTCGAGCGCCTGATCAACATGGGCGTGGGTCGGATGCCGTGTCCAACGCAAGGCGTCCAGGATCCACATGTCGGCCCCGGCGATGGCGGCAAACGCCGCTTCATCCAGAGCTGAGACATCACTTGAATAGACGACCGGCCCAAAGCGGTAGCCCAGAGAGACAATCGGTCCGTGGGCCTGGGCAAAGCTGGACACTGATATCGGGCCGCCGGGGCCCTCGATGTCGATGTGATCGCCTGGCTGGAGCAGATGGGCGTCGCAGATCGGCGGATAGCCGTGCTCGCCCCGGAAGATATAGCCGAAACGTCGATCCAGCGTCGCATGGGTCGGTGCGTCCATCCAGACCGGCACGCGCCGGCGCCCCATATGGGAAAAGGTCCTGAGATCGTCGATGCCGTGCGTCTGGTCGGCATGATCGTGCGTTAAAAGAACACCATCCAGAGACCGGATATCATGAGACAAAACCTGAGTTCTCAGGTCGGGAGATGTGTCCACCAGGACAGTTGTGACACCCCCAGGACCGTATCGCCGGACGGCTAGAGAACAGCGACTGCGCCGGTTGCGAGGGTCGGCGGGATCACAGGCTCCCCAGTCGCCGTTGGCTCGGGGTACACCGCCCGAGGACCCACAGCCCAGGACCGTGATCTCCAGCTCGCTCACCGCTCGGGTATCCTGTCAAATAACGCGAAGAAGGCAGATTTGGTCTTGGATACTGCGTCGTTTTTATCCCATCCTCGAATCTCTGCCAGGCGGTCCAGCACCAGTCCGACATAGGCCGGTTCATTGCGCCGGCCGCGATGCGGCACCGGGGCCAGATAAGGGCAGTCGGTTTCCACAATGATCCGGTCCTCCGGCATGTCGCGGATGACCGCCCTCACCTCGTCGGCCGCCTTGAAGGTGGCGATCCCCGAAACGGAGAACCAGGCCCCCAGCTCTGTTGCCACGCGGGCTAGTTCCGCCCCTGAAGTGTAACAATGCATAAGGAATTTGAATGGTTTAATAGCATATTCCTCGCGCAGGACCTTCGCCATGACCTGATCGGCTTCACGGGTGTGGATCACCAGCGGCAGGCCGGTCTGACGCGCGGCCTCTATGTGGACCCGGAAAACCGCAACCTGGGTATCCCGCGGCGACAGGTCATAATGAAAATCCAGGCCGCATTCGCCGATGCCGATCACGCGCGGGCGTGCCGCCAGTTCAATCAGTCGCTCGACGGTCAGATCCACATAGTGGCGGGCCTCGTGCGGATGAACCCCGACGGTACACCAGATGTCCGGGTGCGCCATGGCCAGGCCGTGCGTTGCCTCGAAGGTCGACAGGCGATCCGAGATCTCGACCATCAGGCCCACGCCGGCCTCGCGTGCCCGGGCGATGACGGCATCACGATCCTCGTCGAACTGCGGCGCGTGCAGGTTCACATGGCTGTCGATCAGCATCAGGCCCGCGCCCTTCGGATGTCAGCCAGGGTCGAGAACAGCACATCGGCACGGTCTAGATTGAGACTGGCCGCCTCCCCCGGTATCCGCATCAGCCGATCCCAGAGGGCCCCCCAGGCCTCCGGTCGTTCGACTTCGGCGCATTCGCTGACGGCCTGGGCCAGTCGGTCAAACAGGAGATCGAGCCGGGCCTGCCCTTCCCCACCCCTCAGGGTATCGGCCAGCCTGAGCATCTCGGCCTCGTCGGGAGCGTCACCGAGAACCAGCGCGCGCGCCGTCGCGTCGATCTCCAGTGCACCCTGATCCGCCAGATCGAGGGCCCGGCCCGGCGATCCGCCCGACATCAGGGCCAGGGCCCGTGCGTCGCCGGGGGGAAGACCCAGTCGTCGCTCGACAAGCCCGGCCACCTCATCGATCGGCCAGGGCCGAAACGCCAGGCGCCGGCACCGCGAGCGGATTGTCACCAGCAGGCGCGCCGGCGAATGGGCCACCAGAAACAGCACGCCACGCTCAGGAGGTTCTTCCAAAGTCTTCAACAAGGCATTGGCAGAGTTGATATTCAGGTCGTCCGCAGCATCGACGATGGCGACCCGCCAGGCGGCCATGGACGGTGACTTGGAAAAGAACTCCGGCAGGGCGCGGGCCTCCTCGACCGAGATGTTCTTGCGAAGCTTGCCGCCCTCGGACCGGCGCTCGAGCACCAATAGGTCGGGATGGGCGTCCTGTTCGATCAGGCGGCTGACCTGGTCGGCTGGATCCGATCCCAGCAGTCCCCGGCCGGCGTCCGGGCGAGCCCCGAGCAGCCGGCGCGCCGCCCGGTAGGCAAAGGTCGCCTTGCCCAGCCCCTCCGGCCCGGTCAGCATCCAGGCGTGATGCAGCCGCCCGCGCTCGAGAGCACTGAGAAAGGCGTGCTCGGGCCGTTCGTCCTTGAGCGCATGGTACTGACCGCGCGGGCCCTCCACCGGCTCACTCACGGCGTCAACTCCAGCCGCGAGGCCACGGTCGACCAGACCTGTTCGGCCACCTCATCCAGCGTGCCGCCGGCGTCGATCAGGGCGCAGCGCCCCGGGTCCGTTTTGGCGATATGGAGAAAGGCCTCCCGCAGACGCTCGTGAAAGGCCAGGCCCTTGGATTCAAAACGGGCCTCGAACATGTCGCGACCGAATGCCCGCTCCAGCCCGAGCTCGACCGGCATGTCGAAAATCAGCGTCAGGTCCGGCCGATCCGCCCCGACGACCTCGGCCTCGATGGCGTCGATGAAGTCGGAACTGACGCCACCGCCGGCGCCTTGATAGGCGCGGGTCGAGTCCGAGAAGCGGTCGCAGACGACCCAGGTACCGGCCGCCAGGGCCGGGCGGATCAGCCGGGTCAGATGGTCGGAGCGACCGGCGTACATCAAAAGCGTCTCGGCCGTCGGCGTCCAGCGGTCGGCATCGCCGATGACCAGCAGGTTCCGCAACGCCTCGGCTCCCTCCGATCCGCCCGGCTCACGGGTCAGGACAACGGAAATACCGCGCGCCTGAAGCTGCTCGACCAGCAGCCGGGCCTGGGTCGACTTGCCGGCCCCTTCCCCACCTTCGAATGTAATGAACCGTCCGCGCGTCACGGGGGGCACAATGGCGATTCACCGCCCCGAGGCAAAGGGCGACCGGTGGATTTATTGTGCGCGAACCAGGATGGCGTCGAGTAATCCCTGTCCGGCCAGGGCCGAACGCTGGCGCTCGGCCTCATGGCGTCCCGGCCAGGGACCGATCAGGACTCGATACATCGGCTGGCCGCGCACATCGGTTTCCTCGACGCGGGTGCGCGTGGCCCCGAGCCGGCGACGCAGGGCCTCGGCATTGGCGCGGCTGGCAAAGGTACCGACCTGGATGAACCAGGGTTCGCTGTCCGCTGTCCGCGCGGAAGGCGGCGAAACCTGATCCTCGGCGGCGCGCGCCCGTTCGATCCCCGGCCCGGTGCCGCCCCCGCGCGGGGCCGGCCCCAGATAGCGCACGCGAACCTGGGCCAGCCCCTGGCTACGAACCCCCAGGGCATCTGCCGCGCCGCGCGACAGGTCGATGATGCGATCACCGACAAACGGGCCGCGGTCATTGACCCGCACGACGATGGTCTGGCCCGTCGCCAGGTTGGTCACCTCGGCCAGCGACGGCAGCGGCAAGGTCGTATGGGCCGCGCTCATGCCGTTCATGTCATAGATTTCGCCCGTGGCGGTGGGCCGTCCATGGAAGGCGTCGCCGTACCAGCTGGCGATGCCGGTTCGGTCATAGTCCTCGTCGATGGCCGGTGTGTAGGATCGCCCACGCACGACATAAGGTCGCAGGGTGCCGCGGACGAAGGGGGCCGGGTCGGCCACCTCTGACCGTGAGGTTGAGGGCGAAGCCGGCCCATTCACCGGACCAACCGGGCGCACATTCGTGCCACCGCCACAGGCCGCCAGGCCCAGGGTCGCCGTCGCGACCAGCGCCGCCCTGCCCCACATGATCGCCCCCTCTGGTGGCTTGTTCGGCAGAAATGATGCGCCCGAGATTTTCCGCTTTGGTTAATGCCCCTCGGCCCTGCTAAGGAGCCGCCGAGGACAGGTGGCCGAGTGGTTTAAGGCAGCGGTCTTGAAAACCGCCGTAGGTGGAAGCCTACCGTGGGTTCGAATCCCACCCTGTCCGCCAAGCCATCACCAGCCACCGAACCCACACGCCGCGAGGATCGCGCGGCCTTGGCCGCGCGTGGGGGTTCGAATCCCACCCTGTCCGCCAAGCCATCACCAGCCACCGACCCACACGCCGCGAGGATCGCGCGGCCTTGGCTGCGCGTGGGGGGTTGAATCCCACCCTGTCCGCCAAGCCATCACCAGCCACCGAACCGGTCCCGCCGCGCTCGTGATGGGCAGGAAAGGTTGTCGCGCACTCGACGGTCGCCCGTCCCCAAGCCGGTGGTGACCACCACGACCCCTCACAGGTTGGCGACCCGCTCAGCATAGGCACTTTGGCCGTCTCTCGATTGGAGTGCCGCGCCGTGACCGCCCGGAAAGATGTCGAGCGTCGCATTCCGGTCCGCCAGAATTAGGGCCTCATAGAGCGCACGGGCCTGTGTGCCCGGCACGGATCGATCGTCGGCGGCTCCGACAATCCATATCTCGGCGCGAGATGTGGCAAGCGCCTGAGCATTGTCGAACCGGTCCAAGGCTGGGGGCAGGTCGACGGCGACGGCCCCTCCGAGTGGGCCCGAGACATCGGATATCCACGACCGGACGTTGACCGCAGTACTCTCCAGCACGACGAGCGCGGGCGCACGCTCGACCTGTGCCTGCGCTGCCGCGTGCGCGGCGATAAAGCCCCCAAAGGAGAAGCCATGATAGACGAGGGGCCCGGGGGGCCTTGCGGTCGCCCAGTCCGCGACGGCCGCTCCGGCCATGATGGTGCATTCGGGTGTTGCCGGCCCCGTGCTTGCGCCTCGTCCCGGATAGTCGAAAAGCACCACGGACGCTTCGGTCGGAAGATCCCGCCGCGTCGTGGCCGCGTGTCGCCTCAAGCGGAAGGCGTTGCCCCCGAAATAGACAATGGTGGCGCGTCCGGCCCCCTGGAAACGAAGGACCTCTAACGGCCCGCAACCGCGATGGCAGGATGATGTGATCGGCCTCTTCGGGCAGCGCGCCGACTGACCGCAGAAGCCGCGGGTCTTCGAAGAAGAAGCTCTCTTGCGAAACGGTCGCTGTCACGCAGCCGTTCAAGCCGAGGGCGGCAATCGCCAAAACAGCCAGCAAGCGCTTCATGTGCGCTCTCCCGCCATGACAACACGCTAGGGCTTGCCTGCCGCCAACCGGTTCAGGCCGCGACATCCTCGACTATTGCGGCGTTTCCGTCGCCGGCGCGTGTCCCACATGGGGATCGGTTGCCGGCAGGCTTGCGGGCGGTGTCACGGTCGGGGTTGCCGGCACCGGAGCTACGACCGGGGCCTGAGGCACCGGCGTCACCGGAGCCGGCTCGACAACGGGCTCAGCGGCTTCTGGCTCGTCAGGCGGTGTCGGGCGGGCCGGCGCGGTGGTCGGGGCGGGCGGCGCAGCCGGTGCGGCTTCGGCCTCGTCCGGAACCGGAACGGCTTCCGGAACGTCGCCGTCCTGCCATCCACCCGACCCGAGAACCGGATTGGACTCCTCGCAGGCTGCCAGCGGCATCATCAGTACCAGGGCGGCAATGACCGCGCGCATGAACCCCTCCCGGGCTGACATCTGGGTCCCTATAAACGCCTCTGCAGGTGCCGTGCCAAGGCTCAGGACGCGAATCGTCGAAGATCCAGATCCGGCGACGTCGCCTCCCCGTCGGCCAGGCGCATAATCCGCTCGGCCGTAATTGCGGCCAGGGTCACCCCCAGATGCTGGTGGCCAAAGGCATAGAGCAGTCTCTCCCCCGGCCAGGCTCCGATCGCCGGCACATAGTCCGGCAGCGTCGGGCGACAGCCCATCCAGCGCTGACAATCGTCGGGCACGGCCAGGCCCAAGGCCCGCACGCGCGAGATCAGACGGTCCCACTTGCGAGGATCGGCCGGGGCGTCAGCGCGCCCGAACTCGACATAGCTGGTGGCCCTCAGCCCCTCGGCCTGGGGGGCCAGGACGACGGACCAGTCGTCCAGAACTGTGGTCGGCAGGTCGCTCGACCAGGACGGCACCGGAAACTGGATGGAGTAGCCGCGCTCCGCGATCAACGGAACCGGCGTGCCCAGCGCCGCCAGGAGGGCACCGGAGCGGACGCCCGCAGTCACCAGCACCTGATCTGCATTCAGGCGGGATCCATCGGCCAGGCCGACCTCGCCTGCCGCCGAGACGCTGATCGCCTCGGCTGCAAGGCGGTTCCCGCCCTTCGCCTCGAACGCGGCGATCAGGAAATCCCGGACTTGTTGCGGCGAGGTCAGCCGGGCTGTTCCGTCGATGTGAAGGCCGGCAACCGGCGGCCGCCCGGTGAGCACGGAGCAATAGGCGGCGAGTTCGTCAGAGGTCATATCGCGACACCGAGCCGATCCGATGTCGGCCCGCTGCCATTTCGATCGCCCTGCCTCGGCGGCTCGCGCATCGAACCAGAGAAGGGCATGGCCGTCTTCGATCATCAGGCCAGGCGCATCGGCCAGGGCCAGCAGATCGCGCCAGGCCTGGACCGCCGGCAGGGTGAGGTCGCGCAAGGCCCCCCTGCCCCGCCGGACCTGATCACGGCCACAGGCCCTAAGAAAGCGGGTCGACCAGGGCAGCCAACGGCCGATATCCGACAACCGGAAATCCAGTGGCCCACCGACACCGAACAGCATGGCGGGGGCCTGGCGTACGGTCGCCCAGGACGCCAGCGGCTCGACCTGTTCGACCGCAATATGGCCCGCATTGCCGAAGCTGGATGCCCGATCCGCAGGGCCCGGATCGACCAGGGAGACGGCGAACCCTGCCGCCTGCAGCCGCAGCGCGCAGGCGGCACCAACCATTCCCGCGCCGACGATAATCAGACTCTTGCAAGCCATCCCTAGGAATCCTGATTTGCGGCATCGTATACGGGATAGATCCACCGATGGGAGGCCCCGAATGAAACTGATGCAGCGCGCCGCATGGCGAGGTGTTCATCCCGCCGCGACGACCCAGTTCGCGCCCGACCTGACGGTCGATCTCGCCGAGACCGGACGGGTTCTGGACAACCTGGTCAATGACGGGGTCCACGGCCTGATTTCGCTCGGCACCTGCGGCGAGAACAACTCGCTGGAGCCGGATGAGAAGCGGGCCGTACTCAAGACGGCGGTCGAGGTTTCAGCGGGTCGCGTGCCGGTGATCTCGGGCGTGTCCGAGATGACGACAGCGCGCGCCGTACGCTTCGCCCAGGACGCCGAGGCGCTGGGGGCTGATGGCCTGATGGTGCTGCCGGCCATGGTCTATGTGCCGACCCTGGATGAGCTGGTGGCGCATTTTACCGCGGTGGCGAAGGCGACCCGTCTGCCGATCATGATCTATAACAACCCCACCGCCTACCGGGTGTCGGTCGGCATCGACGCCCTGGAGCGGCTGGCGGACCTGCCGAATATCGTGGCGGTCAAGGAATCGGCACCGGATACGCGGCGCTTCACCGATCTCATCAACGCCTTTGGTGATCGGTTCGTACTGATGGCCGGCCTGGACGATGTCGCCCTCGAAGGGCTGATGCTGGGGGCCGAGGGCTGGATTTCCGGCCTGACCTCGGCCTTCCCGCAGGAATCGGTGGCCCTCTATGACGCCTTCATCGCCGGTGACATGGCGCGGGCCCTGGAGATCTACCGCTGGTTCATGCCCCTGCTGCATCTGGATGCCGAACACGACCTGGTCCAGTCGATCAAGCTGTCCGAACAGATCATGGGACGCGGTTCGGAGCGGGTGCGACCGCCTCGCCTGCCGCTGACGGGCGCGCGCCGGGCCGAGGTCGAGGCGATGGTCAGGGCGGCAGCGGCGGCGCGGCCGGTCGGAGCTCGCTCAGCCTGATGCGGCATGTCTTTTCCTGTCTGGACGGACATACGGCGGGCAATCCGGTCCGCCTCGTCATCGGCGGCGCGCCGATCCTGAACGGCACCTCGATGAGCGAGCGGCGCCAGGATTTCCTGGCCCGCTTCGACTGGATCCGAACCGGTCTGATGTTCGAGCCGCGCGGCCACGACATGATGTCGGGTGGATTCCTCTATCCGCCGACCCACCCGGACGCCGACATCGGCATCCTGTTCATGGAGACGTCCGGCGTGCTGCCCATGTGCGGCCACGGCACCATCGGCATGGTCACTTTCGGGCTGGAACAGGGGCTGATTCAGCCGCGCACCCCCGGACGGTTCATCGCCGAGGTTCCCGCCGGACTCATTCAGCTGGAATACGAGATGCAGGACCGGCGGGTTCGCTGGGTGCGGATCACCAACGTCCCGGCCTATCTGGCGATGGAGGGCGTTGAGATCGAGGTGCCGGGCTTCGGAGCGCTCACGGTCGATATCGCCTATGGCGGCAACTTCTACGCCATCATCGAACCGCAAGGAGCCTACACCGGACTGGATGATCTGGGGGCCGACCGGATCGTCGCCCTGTCACGCGCCATCCGAACGATCCTGCGTCAGACGGTCGAGCCGGTGCATCCACTGAATGACACCATTCGGGGGGTCAGCCATGTGCTGTGGGCCGATGCGCCCAGAGGTGACGGGGCGGATGGACGCAATGCCGTCTTTTATGGCGAGCGCGCGATTGACCGCAGCCCTTGCGGGACCGGCACCTCGGCGCGGCTGGCGCATCTGCATGCCAGGGGCCGACTAAAGCCCGGCGACACCTTCGTCCATGAGAGCTACATCGGCAGCCGCTTCATTGGGCGGGTCGAGGCCGAGACAACGATCGGCGAACGGGCCGGGATCATTCCGTCGATCCAGGGATCGGCCATCATGACGGGCCTGAACACCATCTGGATCGACGACGACGATCCGTTCCACGCCGGGTTTACGGTGACCTGATGAAGCCGGTTGACCAGCTGTCACCGGCCGAGGCCCAGGCTGAACTGGACTGGCTCTCAGCTGAACTCTTGCGGCATGACGGTGCTTATTATCAATCGGATGCGCCTGAAATCTCTGATGGTGAGTACGATGCCCTCAAGCGTCGGGCCCTGGAGATCGAGGATGCCTTCCCCGACCTGAGTACGACTGACAGCCCGTCGCGGCGCGTCGGGGCGGCGGCCTCCAGCCAGTTCGCGCCGGTTAAGCATGGCAGGCCGATGTTGTCGCTGGACAACGCCTTCAACGATGAGGATGTGGCCGATTTCGAGGCACGGATTCGGCGCTTCCTGATGCTTGCGCCCGATACGGAACTCTCGTTCGCCGCCGAGCCCAAGATTGACGGCCTGTCGGCATCGCTCAGATACGAAAACGGCGTCCTGGTGCGCGGAGCCACGCGCGGAGACGGCGAGACCGGCGAAGACGTCACCGCCAATCTCAGGACGCTGGACGATATCCCTGCGCGGCTCTCAGGCTCAGGTTGGCCGGACGTCATCGAAGTTCGCGGCGAGGTCTATGCCCCCAATGACGCCTTTGATGCCTTCAATCGGGCGGCGGATGCGGCCGGCCAGCGCACCTATGCGAACCCTCGGAATTTCGCCGCCGGCTCCTTGCGACAGAAGGACCCGGCCATCACGGCACAGCGGCCCCTGCGCTTCTTCGCCTACGCCTGGGGCGAAACCAGCGCAGATTTCGCGACCTCCCAGAGTGAGGCCCTGACGACGTTTCGAGACTGGGGCCTGCCGGTCAATCCGCGTTCGCAGCGGGTGGTCGGGGTCAGGGGTCTGATCGCCTACTATGCCAGGCTGCAGGTGGATCGGGCGGGGCTCGGCTACGACATCGACGGCGTCGTCTATAAGGTCGACCGCCTGGACTGGCAGACGCGGCTCGGCTTCGTCGCCCGCAGTCCGCGCTGGGCCATCGCTCACAAATTCCCGGCCGAGCAGGCCCAGACCGTGCTCGAAGGTATCGACATCCAGGTGGGGCGCACCGGCTCCCTGACCCCCGTGGCGCGTCTGCATCCGGTCACGGTCGGCGGTGTCGTGGTAAGCAACGCGACCCTGCACAATGAGGACGAGATCGCCCGCAAGGACGTCCGGATCGGCGATACTGTCATCCTGCAGCGCGCCGGCGACGTCATCCCGCAGATCCTGGGGGTGGTGGCCGACAAGCGTCCGGCCGGGACGGAACCCTTCATCTTTCCGACCCACTGCCCGGTCTGTGGCTCGGAGGCAGTGCGCGAGGACGGAGAGGCGCGCCGGCGCTGTACCGGCGGGCTGATCTGCAGTGCCCAGCTGGTTGAGCGCCTGAAGCATTTTGTCGGCCGGCGCGCCTTTGACATTGAAGGTCTAGGTGAAAAGCAACTTCTCGCATTTCACGAGCGGGGCTGGTTGAAGGAACCGGCGGACATCTTTCGTCTGGCCCGTGACGAGCCCCGGCTGAGCGAACTGCGCCAGGAAGCCGGTTATGGCGAAACCAGTGTCAGCAATCTCGTTGAAGGGATCAACGCGCGCCGGACCATCGCCCTGGATCGACTGATCTTCGGCCTGGGAATTCGCGAGATCGGAGAACAGACCTCGCTGCTGCTGGCCCGGCATTTTGGCAGTTGGTCGGCGTTCCACGGGGCGGGTTTGATCGCGAGCGAGGGCGTGCCCTCCCCGGACTGGAGCCGGCTCAGCGAAGGACACGGTGTCTCGGCCCGGGTCCTGGCCGCCATGGCGTCAGCCGATCTTCCAGCGGACGATCCCTGGCCGGACGCGCCGATGGACCAGAAGCTCAGCCTCGCCTTCCCCGGCGTGGCGACCCCCGCCCGACGCGCGCTGGCGCTGCTCGCCGACGACTGGGCCGACATTCGTCGACTGGCTGCGATCGCACGCGAGGAAGGCCCCTCGGAAACCCTGGGCGAAATCGCCGGTATTTCCGGCGTCGGCCCCGTCGCCGCCCGCGCGGTGGCCGAGTTCTTTCACGAGCCACACAATCGCACCGTGGTCGAGGCCCTTGTCGAACAGCTCGACACCATCGAAGACGCCGAACGCCCCCAGGCCGACAGTCCGGTCAGCGGAAAGATCGTCGTCTTCACCGGCAGCCTGGAACGCTTCACCCGCGACGAGGCCAAGGCGCGGGCCGAAAGCCTCGGGGCCAAGGTTTCGGGTTCAGTGTCGAAAAAGACCGATTATGTCGTCGCTGGGCCCGGCGCGGGGTCCAAGCTGGCCGACGCCCAGAAGCACGGCGTGGCGGTCCTGACCGAAGACGAATGGCTGGCCCTCATCGGGGGCTGAGAGGAGGAAACGGCATGGCAGTCACCGGCATCGGCGGCCTGTTCTTTCGGGCGAAGGATCCGAAGGCTTTGGGCCAATGGTACCTGACCCACCTCGGCGTCGGGGCGCCCGAGGGCGTCTGGATCTGGAACCAGCAGGCCGGTCCGACCGTGTTCCAGCCGTTCCAGGCCGACAGCGACTATTTCCCCGCCGGACAACAGACCATGCTGAACCTGCGAGTCGATGATCTGGACGGCCTTCTGGCCAGCCTGCGCGCCGCCGGGATCGAGGTCATCACCAAGCAAGAATGGGACGCCCATCCCGAGATCGGCCGCTTTGCCCGCATCCACGACCCCGAGGGCAATGCCATCGAGCTGTGGCAGCCGGGGACGCCGCCGTCAGGGGACTGACAGCGCCCGGATCGTCGGGCTGTTGTCCAGCGCCAGCGGCTCGACCGGATCGGCCCGAAGGCTGAGATGCGCGAAGTAGATCCGCGCGCCGGCCCGATCCTCAGGCAACATCGGGCGCAGGTGACCGCCCTCCCCCTCGATCAGCGGCAGGATGGTCAGGCTGACGCCATTGACGACATTGCCGCCGATGACGGCGGCCGTGCGGTCTTCGCCATCGACGCGCACCACGATATCGCAATGCAGCGGGGCCTGGTCGCCCTGGTCCTCGCGTCGGTCGGCCAGGCGACGATAGGTCCGACCGCCGCGCGGGTTGCACACCAGATCACCAGGCTGAAGCTCGACCTCTCCGACATCATAGGCCTGATAGGCAGCCTCCGGGGCCTCACCGTCACGCGCCTCAAGGGCCTGATCGACATAGCGCCAATGGGCAATATCGCGGCGGAACTGATCCATGTCGCCCAGGCCCGCCTCGCACATGACCCAGCTGACGAAGGCGGCCGACCACGGCTCAACCCACATGACGTCGCCGTCGCCGTTCCGCCACTGGCGGTTCTGGCGTTCGACGATGTCGGCACCGTCCGGGGTCGATGACCAGTATCCGGCGATGGTCTGATCCATCCGGCGTTCGCTCTCCCAGGCCCCGAAGCGCAGATTGTGTCGCACCGCGCGCGGGGCCGACAGCTCGGGATTGACGGCGTCGGCCACGACCCCGTCCGGCAGGCGTCGCGTCTCGACGGGTCTGAGATCAAAAGTCTGGAAGCCGAAGGTGCCCCATTCCTGGGCGGCGATGTCGACGATGCGCCTACGAGCCCAGTTGGTCGGGCCGATGCGGCAGCCGCGCTGGACGATTTCGATCGAGCCGCGCTCGCCGCTGACACGATCCGACGGGGGGATGACGTCGAACTGCGCGCGCGGCAGGCGCGGCATCGACTGGGCCTGGGCCTGGACCGCAAGAGCCACCATCGATAGGGCCAGGGACAAGACCAGCATCCTCATGCGGCGCGTTCCACATCGGTGCGTGCGAAATCCTCGCCCTTGAACAGCAGCGGTTCGGCGAGTTCCTTGGCCAGGGCATAGGCGAAGCAATCACCGAAATTCAGCCGTGCCGGATGATATCCCTTGCCGAACTGTCGATAGGCCTGGCGCGCTGCCTCAGCACGCTCAAAATTCACCTCCGCGATCTCCAGCCGGAACATCTGCATTATCTCGCCGAAGGCGGCGGCGCGACTTGCGCGACGTTGACGAGCGTCGGCCACAACGGCCGTCTCGGCATAGTTCACGGCCGAGATGATGCAGCGACGCCCCGAGAGGAGCCTGGCGGCGATCTCTGGCGCATCAGCTTCGCCCGTGATCACTGCGATCAAGGCCGAACTATCGACGATCACGCCGGTAGCCCCGTATCGTCGTCGTAGAGGAACGCGATCGGGTCTTCGCCAACGCCGAGTGGCTTGAGATTGAGTTCGCTGACCAGGCGCATCACATCGTCGACGCTGGCACTGGGGCCCTCTGGCTGAGCTTCACGAGCCAGTTGTTCACGCAAGGCATCGGTCACTGCAGCCGTCAGACTCACACCGCGGCGGCGCGCCAACTCCTTGGCGAGACGATGCGCTTCCGGGTTCTTGATGTTGAGCATGGTAGAACGATGTCTACCATGTCTCCCCCGAGGCCTAAAGCGGCGCGCACGCCTGCTCCAGCCAGACGCGGGCCTCGCCCTGCATCAGAGGTCCAACCTTGGCCAGGACCTCGGCATGATAGGCGTCCATCCAGGCGCGCTCGTTATCCGTCAGCAACGACACCTTGATCAGCCGTCGGTCAATCGGGGCCAGGGTCAGGGTCTCGAAACCCAGCATCGGACGCTCGCCGCCCGAGATCGGTGCCGCCGGCGTCACCACCTGAAGATTCTCGATGCGGATGCCCCAGTGGCCTTCCTTGTAGAAGCCCGGCTCGTTGGACAGGATCATGCCCGGCAGCAGCGCCTGGGTGTTGGCGGCCTTGGCGATCCGCTGGGGGCCCTCATGGACGCCCAGATAGCTGCCGACGCCGTGGCCGGTGCCATGGTCATAGTCCAGGCCCGCCATCCAGAGCGGCAATCTTGCCAGGGCATCGAGCTGGCTGCCCGTCGTGCCTTCGGGGAAGCGAACGACCGAGAGCGCGATGTGGCCCTTAAGGACCCGGGTGAAACGATCTTTCTGTTCCGCCGTCGGATCGCCGATGGCCATGGTCCGGGTGACGTCGGTGGTGCCGTCCAGATACTGCCCGCCCCCGTCCACGAGCAGCAGCGATCCCGCCTCGACCCGCCGGATGGTGCGCCGGACCGGACGATAGTGCGGCAGCGCCCCGTTCGGCCCCGCACCGGCGATGGTGTCGAAGCTGAGGTCCTTCAACGCACCCGTGGCCTCACGAAAGCCCTCCAGAACCGTGACGATTTCGTCTTCGGCGGGCAACTCCGTCTGGGCGGTCGTGGCGACCCAGTGCAGAAAGTTGGAGAGGGCCGCACCATCACGGATGTGAGCCTGGCGTGACCCCTCGATTTCGATCTCGTTCTTGGCGGCGCGCGGCAGGATGCAGGGATCAGGCCCGCGCACGACCTTGGCCCCGGCCTGCATCAGGCGGTCGAAATACCAGGCGGATGATTGCGCCGGGTCGATCAGGACCGATTGCCCGTGTAACGCATCAAGCGCGCCCGCAAGGGTCTCGGGCGACTGAAGGGCAACCTCGTTGCCGAGCCAGGCGGGAAGTTCGTCGGTCACCTTGGCCGGATCCAGGAACAGGCGCGCCCTGCCGTCCTTGTCGACCACCGCCTGGCCCAGCGGCAGGGGCGTCCGGATGACATCTCCCCCGCGAATATTGAACAGCCAGGCCAGAGACGCCGGCGCGGTCAGGACCGCTACATCAGCCCCCGCTGCGACTATGGCCGCGCCGATCTCGCGGCGCTTGGCCTCGCTGGCCTCGCCGGTGAATCGTTCCGGCTGTGGCACGACGGCGGCTTGCGGCTGGGGCGGACGGTCATCGCCCCAGGCCAGGTCGATCGGATTGACGTCGACGGGCCTGAGTACCGCACCGGCGCGCTCAGCCGCGCGCTGGATGTGGCCGAGCGCCGTCGGGCTGTGCAGGCGCGGATCATAGCCGATCACGGCTCCGGCGGCCTGGGAGGCAATGAAGGCCGGCGGGCCGCCTTCGACCAGGTCGAGATATTCGAAGAAGGCCGGATCGACCTGATCGCGGACCTGAACCGTATAGCGACCATCAGTGAAGATCGCCGCCCGGTCTTTCATGACGACCGCAGCGCCGGCTGACCCGGTGAAGCCGGACACCCAGGCCAGACGCTCATTGGCCGCCGGCAGATATTCGTTCTGGTGTTCGTCTTCGTGCGGGACGACGAAGCCGTCCAGCCCCTGCTTCTCCAACTCTGCCCTCAGGCGCGGCAGGTGTCTGGACGCGAACGAACGGTCGGCAGCTTCTTCAAAGGTCTGGCGCATGAACGCAGGCTTACGCGCCCTCGCCGGCCAAGGCAAAGCCCCGCGACAACGTGTCTTCGCCAAATTGGCGAACCCTTCGTGTTCTGATGGATTTAGTTACGGCAGGACAACAGGGAGGCCATGCGATGAACGCCCAGATCACACCTCTTGAAGCCCTAGAGGGCCTGGTCGGTCGGCTGGCCGGCTCCGGCTTTACCGACGACGCGGGCCGACCTCTGGAGCGTACTGAGGCCTTTCGCGCGGCCCTGGCGGTGCTCGATGACCGGATGCCGCTGGATCAGCCGAGGGTGACCCCGCGCTCGCATTGATTGTCGAGAAACGGCGACGGTGGCTGGGGAACTAGGACTCGAACCTAGAATGACGGTACCAAAAAACGCTGTGTTACCATTACACCATTCCCCAGCAGGTCCGGCGCGACCCGGCATTGCCGGGGAGCGGGCGAGATAGCCGAACCGAACGCGGCTTGCAACACGACAAATGAGGCGCTTGCCGCCGATGGGGCGTGTCGCTATAAGCCCGCTTCCCCGGACGGCGCTTGCGCGGCTCGGGCAGGTCGGAGTGTGGCTCAGTCTGGTAGAGCACTGCGTTCGGGACGCAGGGGTCGGAGGTTCGAATCCTCTCACTCCGACCATTTCTTTCCCGCATTCGAGACGTCCCGGTGCTATGCCAGCGCCATGAGCCTGCGCGCCCTGTTCCCAACCCTGATCTATGAATCGGCCCTGATCGAGGGGCCGACAGCCGATTCGCTCCTGCAGGACCTGGAAGCCGCCTGTTTCGACCTTGCCGAGCAGGACGAGGCCGGCCAGGCCTGGAGCGAAGCCCAGGGCTACCCCGGCTATACCTCCTATGCGTCGCTGGACGACCTGCCCTTGCGCCATCCCAGCTTCGGCGATCTGAAGCGCCGACTCGATCACCATGCCGCCACCTTCGCGCGCGAGCTCGATTTCGAGATGGAGCACCGGCCACGGCTCGACAGCCTGTGGGTCAATGTCCTGGAGCCCGGCGGGGTTCATACGAGCCACATCCACCCGCACAGCGTCCTGTCAGGCACCGTCTATGTCGCCGTGCCCGAGGGGTCAGCCGCCCTGAAGCTGGAAGATCCGCGCCTGCCGATGATGATGGCGCGCCCTACCCTCACCCCCCAGGCGTCGGAAGATCGCCGCCCGTTCGTCTATCTGACACCGGCTCCCGGCAAGGTCATCATGTGGGAGAGCTGGCTTCGGCACGAGGTGCCTGCGAATCGGTCCGACGATCTCCGCATCTCGATCAGTTTCAACTACAGGTGATGATCCACCTGCCCTAATCCGGCCAGATTGAACGGGCCTGATCACAAGTCTGTGATCAGGAGAAGAGCTATGCGCCGTTCCACCTCCTCTGGCTTCGTCGTCCTCGCCGGCATCGCCGTCGCCGTCTCACTGACAGCCTGTCAGGACTTTTCCAGCGCCGTCAGCGAAGATTCGGCTGAGGCCGCAGCAGAGATGGCCGAATACCCTACCGCCGTTCCCTCCGAGATCGCCCCCGGTGCGCCCGACGCGGATGCGCAGTCCGAGCGCTCGCTTCCGGCTGACGACAGCGCGCCGACTGCCAGCCTGCCTCAGTTGGCCTATAGCTACGACTATCTGGTCGCCCTCCCCACCCGGTCGGTGCGGCGCCTAGCAGCCAGCCATGAGCAGGCCTGTGTCCAGGCCGGTCCTCAACGGTGTCAGTTGATCGGGTCGAGCAACGAACAGGCCGGTGAGGATTCCCAGACCGTTCGGCTGGAACTACGGGCGACACCCGATTGGCTGACGGCTTTCAGAAACGGCCTGGCGGCTGAGGCCGAAGCTGCCGACGGCGAGGTCGTCCGATCCAGCACCCAGAGCGAGGACCTCACCCGCGCGCTCATCGACACCGAGGCGCATCTGCGCGCCAAGACGGCGCTGCGGGATCGACTGCAGACCATGCTGGCGACCCGCGACGGCAATCTGCAGACGGTGCTGGAGGTCGAACGTGAACTCGCACGGGTTCAGGGCGAAATCGATTCGGCGACCTCGACGCTCCAGGCCATGCGCGCTCGCGTGGCGATGTCGCATCTGACGATCACCTACCAGTCGCGCAGCGTCCTGGCCCCTGACAGCGCCACAGCGCCGCTTGAATCTGCGCTCACAGGGGCGCTCGGCCTTTTCATGATGGGGCTGGCCGCGATCGTGTCGGTCCTGGCCTTCAGCCTGCCGTTCCTGCTGGTGATCGGGCCGATTGTCTGGCTGATCATGCGGACGCTGCGCCGGCGCAAGGCGCGTCGCTCAGCCGCGCAGGCCGTTCGCCAGGCTCCGGTGGATGTCGGAGAATAGCTAAAGCTGGCGACGGACCAGTCGTCCGTAGTCTTCCATCAGGCCCAGTGACAGGTCGCCTGGCATGAAGCGGTGCTCGCCGATCTCCGACACCGGCGTCACCTCGGCGGCCGTGCCTGTGACGAAACACTCCGAGAATCCGGCCAGCTCTTCGGGCAGAATGTCGCGGACCACAACCTCAATGCCCTTGGCTCGTGCCAGCTCGATTACGGTCTGGCGCGTGATGCCGTCCAGAATGGCATCGATGCAGGGCGTGTGCAGCACACCGTCCTGCACGAAGAAGACATTGGCACCCGTCGCCTCGGCGATGAAGCCGCGCCAGTCCAGCATCATGGCATCGGAATAGCCCCGGCTCTCGGCGGCCATCTTGGACATGGTGCAGATCATGTACAGGCCCGCCGCCTTGGCCGTTGACGGTGCCGTCAGGGGGTCGGGGCGACGCCACTTGGCCCACTCGATCCGAATACCCTTGCGCTTGGTCTCGGGATCGAAATAGCTCGGCCAGTCCCAGACCGCGATGGCGACATGGGTCTTGTTCCTGAAGGCCGAGACGCTGACCTGTTCCGGGCCCCGGAAGGCCACGGGCCGGACATAGCAGTCATCCAGCCCCATGCGCGCGCAGGTCGCCTTGCAGGCCTCGTCGATCTCGGCCACGGTGAACGGGATCTCGAAGTCCAGAAGGTTGGCGGAGCGGTGAAGGCGTTCGGTATGCTCGGTCAGTTTGAAAATCTCGCCAGCGTACATTCGCTCGCCTTCGAAGACGGACGACCCATAATGCAGGGCATGGGTCAGAACGTGAGTCTTCGCCTCCCGCCAGGGCACGAAGTCGCCGTTCATCCAGATCCAGCCATCGCGGTCGTCAAAAGGAACGAAGGCCATTGAACGAGATCTCCTGCGACAAGAACGGGACAGAACCTGGCGGCGTTAGACTGTGCCCGGCCCGCCCGGTCAAGCTGGATGCCCGCTCATGAGCCAGGCCGGTTCGGGCGCGAGCCAGCGCCACCTGCTTGTCGTTGACGACGACGACCGAATTCGCGACCTGCTCAAGCAGTTTCTGTCGCGGGCCGGGTTCCGGGTGACCGGGGCCCAGGATGCGGACGCCGCGCGCCGTCTGATCGCCATGCTCGATTTCGACCTGATGATCCTGGATGTGATGATGCCGGGCGAAGACGGTTTCACCTTTGCCAGGTGGCTTCGCGGGCAACCCGGCCTGTCCAATGTGCCGGTCCTGATGCTGACGGCCCGGGGGCTGGCGTCAGACCGGATCGAGGGTCTGTCCCTCGGTGCCGATGACTATCTCGCCAAACCCTTTGAGCCTCGCGAACTGCTGCTGCGGATCGAAGCGATCCTGCGGCGGGCCGGGCCACCGGCCGGCGTTCAGCGCCAGATCCGACTGGGGGCCTGCATCTTTGACATGGAGCGGCAGGAACTGTCCCGCGACGGGATGCCGGTTCGGTTGACCGAGGCTGAGGGGCATCTGCTCAAGGCTCTGGCACTCAGTGCCAATGCGCCGGTCGAGCGCCACGTTCTGGCCTCGTCGGGCGCTGATGCCGCCGGTCGGGCCGTTGACGTCCAGGTCACCCGCCTGCGCCGCAAGATCGAGGACGACCCGCGCACACCGCGATATCTGCAGACCGTGCGCGGTGTCGGCTACATGCTGGCCCCCGACTGAGCCATGGCATCAGGCGCATCAACCTCGGCTCGGCTCTGGACCCGCGTGCTGCGACGGCAGCTCCCAACGTCCCTGTGGGGGCGGGCCCTGCTGATCATCGTCCTGCCGATCGCCCTGATGCAGGTGGCGGTCACCTGGGCCTTCTTCGAGGCGCACTGGGAGACGGTGACGGCCCGTCTCTCCGAGGGCCTGGCCGGAGATGTGGCCTGGGCCGTGGACAGCTATCTGGATGAACCGACGCCGGAGCATCTCGTCGAGATCACCGATCAGGCCCAGATCATGCAGCTGTCGGTGGCGCTGCGCGAGGGGGGCACCCTGCCGACGCGCGACCGCCCGGCCTTCTTCGTGGCCCTGGACCGGTCGCTCGACAACGCCCTGTCTGACCGGCTGGATCCCCAGCCCTTCTGGTTCGACACGACCCGCTACCCCAACCACGTTGAGATCCAGGTCCAGGTCGAGGCCGGTGTTCTCAGGTTCATTGCCCCGCGTGAGCGGGCGTTCGCCACGCGCGGACATATTTTCATTCTTTGGCTGGGCGGTGCCACCATTCTCCTGACCGCGATCGCCATTCTCTTCATCCGCAATCAGGTCCGGGCCATCGAACGTCTCGCCGATGCCGCTGAAGCCTTCGGCAAGGGCGAGGAAGACGTCGCTTTCAAACCCCACGGCGCGCGCGAGGTCCGCCGCGCAGCCACCGCCTTCCTGTCGATGCGTGAACGCATCCAGCGCTACATCGATCAGCGCACGATCCTGCTGGCTTCGGTCAGCCACGACCTGCGCACGCCCCTGACCCGCCTGAAGCTCGAACTGGCCTTGGCCGAGCCCTCGACCCGGACCGACGCCATGTCGCGTGACCTGTCCGAGATGGAGCACATGATCGACGAATACCTGGCCTTTGCCGAAGGCGAGGTCGGAGAACTGCCGGTCACGGTCGACGTTACGGCCCTGGCCGAGACAGCGGCCGCAGACGCGCGGCGCCTCGGAGCGGACGTCTCGCTCAAGCTTGAGCCCGGGCTGGATCTCATCGCCAGATTCGGAGCCCTGCGCCGCGCCCTGACCAACCTCGTCGATAATGCCGCCAGCCACGGTCGGGCCGTGCGGATCAGCTCGCGCACTCTGAAATCGGGCGGCGTCGAGATCGCCGTTGAGGATGACGGTCCCGGCATCGAGCCGGACTCCTACGACGAGGCCTTCATGCCCTTCTCGCGGCTGGACCCCTCGCGCAATCAGAACCGCAAGGGTGTGGGCCTGGGCTTGGCCATCGCTCGCGACCTGGTACGCAGCCACGGCGGCGACATCACCCTGGATCGTTCGGACCTCGGGGGTCTGAAGGCGGTCATCCGCCTGCCCCGCTAGGAGGACAACTCCCCCGCCCGATTGAGCGCCGCCTCGACCGTCGCGTCCAGCAAGCTCGACAAGCCCGGCTCCAGAACCCGCAAGCCCGCCTCGGTCGTGCCGCCCGGAGATGCCACCTCGTCGATCAGGGTCTGAACCGGGGTGTCGCCTTCAAGCCGCGACAGGGCTCCGCTGACCGTCAGACGGGCCAGTACCAGCGCCTGATCCGGCGGCAGGCCGCGACGCGCGCCGGCCAACGCCAGGTCACGCACAAATGCATAGGCATAGGCCGCCCCCGAGCCCGACAGCGCCGTCGCCACATTGATCAGGGCGTCGTCGTCAACCCAGACCAGGGTGGCGATGGGTCCGAACAGGTGCCGGGCTGCCGCCACGGCACGGTCGTCGCCGGCAAAACAGGTCGCCACGCCGCGCGCTGTCGATACCGCTGTGGTCGGCATGACCCGCGCGACCGGACGCGCACCGAAGGCCGCCGTCAGGGCACCCGTCGAGACTCCGGCCATCACGGACACGATGGTCGCATCGCTTTGCAGCCGGTCATTCAGGTCCAGTGCCACGGTGCGCCATTTCGCGGGCTTCACGGCCAGAACCACCGCCCGGACACCGCCCAGATCGCCTGCGGGATTGATCTGCGCCCCATCGGCGAAAGCGGCCAGGGCGATCGGCTTTTCGGAAGGCGTCAGGATTCCGAGTTGATCCATCCTGACGGCATCGGACAGCCGCCAGCCATCCAGGATGGCACCTCCCAGACGACCGCAACCAACCAGAAGGGTCTCGATGGGCACGGCGTCAGGCCGTGCCGACGGTCTCGAACATACAGGCGTCCAGTGCCTCGACCGGCGACTTGGCCCCGCGCAGCAGGAAGCTGAAAGCCGGGTGGAACCGGTCAGCCGTTTCTACCGCAGCATCGATCATGGCCGCCGCCTGAGCCAGGGTCGGTCGCTCACCGTCCGGCAGAGACAGGGCGTGGCGGAAAACAATCTCGCCGTCCTCGGTCCAGATCTCGAAATGCCCGAGCCAGACCCGTTGATTGATCAAGGCTACCAGCTCATGCAGGGCCGTACGCTTGGCCTTGGTGGCCCGCAGGTCGATGGAACAGCAAATCTGCAGGCAGTCGCCCTCGGGGCGCCATGCGAACCACAGTTCATAGTCCTTCCAGGCCCCGGCGATGGAAAAGGCCAGGTCTCCGTCGCCAATCCGATCAAACGGCAGGTTTTCGGCGACCAGAACGTGTTCCACGATATCCAGAGGAACGTGCGGAGCTTCGAATTCCTCAGCCGTTGACGCTGTCATGCTCGATCCTCTCGGGCGACTCAGTCGCCGCCATCAAACTGTAGAGGGATTGCGAGATTCGGCTCAACCGCCTGCGTCCTTTGAGCGAGCCGGCTTACGTCCCGTTCCCGTCTTCGGGGTGTCCCGAAGTTGGGCGATTTCAGCTCTCAGAGCCGCAATTTCAGCCTT
>CAUJHO010000066.1 GCA_963205025.1 Pseudomonadota bacterium
CGAGACGGCGTCGCGCCCCTATGACAAGGCCCGCGACGGCTTCGTCATGGGCGAGGGGGCCGGTGTTCTGGTTCTGGAGGAATATGAGCACGCCAGGGCGCGCGGGGCGAAGATCTATGCCGAGGTCGCCGGCTACGGCCTGTCCGGTGACGCCTATCATATCACCGCCCCGTCGGAGGACGGCGACGGCGGCTTGCGGGCCATGAAGGCGGCGCTGAAGAATGCGGGCCTGGAGGCGTCGGACATCGATTATGTCAACGCCCACGGCACCTCGACCATGGCCGACGGTATCGAACTGAGAGCGGTGGAACGCCTGCTGGGCAATCAGGCCTCGCAGGCCGCCATGTCTTCGACCAAGTCGATGACCGGGCACCTGCTAGGTGCGGCCGGTGCCATTGAGGCCGCTTTCAGCGTGCTGGCGATCCGCGATCAGGTCGCCCCGCCGACGATCAATCTGGATGACCCGGAGTTCGAGACGCCGATGGATCTTTGCGCCAATGCGGCGAAACCGATGGTCATCGATGTGGCGATGTCGAATTCCTTCGGGTTTGGCGGGACCAATGCCGCCGTCATCTTCAAGAAGGTCGCATGAGCGGATCCGCGTTCAAGGCCGGGGTGCTTAGTGCCCTGGCAACCGCCGCCCTGATCTTCATTGCGGGCCTGGCCTGGGCCTTCGCCAGCTACAATGCCGACGGCCCCACGGCCCCCAGTGGTGACGAGACGGTCGTCGTCCTGCGGTCAGGCGCAGGCGTCGCCGAGATCGCGGGCGTCCTGGCCGAGGCGGGGGTCATACGCTCTGCGACGGGGTTCAGGGTCGCCGCCCAGCTGACCGGGGCGGACCGTGACCTGCGAGCCGGCGAATACCGGATCGAGAGCCAGGCTTCCCTGGCCGAGGTGATCCAGACCTTGCGAACCGGCGATGTGGCCCGGCACTTTGTGACAATCCCCGAAGGCTGGTCGGTGGCGCAGGCCATCGACATCCTGAATGATGAGGGCGTCCTGACCGGGGAGATCACCGAGATCCCGGCTGAGGGGTCGTTGATGCCCGATACCTATGAGGTGACCCGGGGTGAGAGCCGCCAGGCGGTCATCGAGCGGATGCAGTCGGCGCAGGCGGCCGTCATCGCCGAGCTCTGGCCCGGTCGGGCGCAAGGACTGCCGTTCTCGACGCCGGAGCAGGCGGTGGTCCTGGCCTCGATCGTCGAGAAGGAAACCGGCCAGGCTGATGAGCGCCGGCAGGTGGCGGCGGTCTTCGTCAACCGCTTGCGGCTGGGCATGCGGCTCGAAAGTGATCCGACGATCATCTATGGGATCACCCAGGGACGCCCTCTGGGTCGTGGCCTGCGGCGCTCGGAAATCGACCGGCCTACTGACTGGAACACCTATCAGATCGACGGCCTGCCACCGACGCCCATTGCCAATCCCGGTCGGGACGCGATTGCTGCGGTGCTGAATCCACCCAACTCACGCAACCTGTTCTTCGTGGCGGATGGATCGGGCGGCCACGCCTTCGCCGAGACCTATCAGCAGCATCTGCAGAATGTCGCACGCTGGCGCACCATCGAACAGGAACAGGCTTCCTCGCAAACGCCGTCCGTCACGCCGCCGGCAGAGCCGCAGACCGTACCATCGACCCCGTCCGAAGCGACCGCCCCATGAGTGGTGTGATCTCAGGCATGACCGGCTTTGGCCGCTGCGAAGGGGCGCTGGGTGACTGGGCCTGGACGATCGAGGTGCGCTCGGTCAACGGACGCTCGCTGGATGTGAAATTGAAGACACCAGCCGGCCTGGACGGCCTCGACCGCGAGGGTCGGGAGGCCGCACAGGCCCGCTTTCAACGTGGTCAGATCGGAATCACCGTCCAGGCGCGGCGCAGCGAGCGCGCCGCTGCGATCCGCATCAACACCGAGGTGCTGGCCGCCTACCGGGAGGTCATGGCTGATCTGGTCGACGGCGGGGCCAGCCCTCCGACGGCCGACGGCTTGCTGGGCCTGAGAGGCGTTCTCGAGGCTGCCGAGGCCGATGACGGAGATCTTTCGGAGGTCCAGGCCGCCCTGGCCCGCGACCTGGCCCGGGCCCTCGATGATCTGAAACTTGCGCGGCGGGACGAGGGAGCGCGCCTGGAACCCCTGATCCTGGGATTTCTGGATCGGATCTCTGACCTTGCTGGTCGGGCCAGACAGGAGGCCGACGCCCAGACCCTGGCGATTCGCGAGCGCTTCACCAAGCGCGTCGAAGACCTTACCGATGGGGCTGTGGGTCTCGAAGATCGCATCTTTCAGGAGGCGGCGATGATGGCTGCGCGCGCCGATGTTCGAGAAGAACTGGACCGGCTGGACGCCCATACCGCCTCCGGCCGCGCCCTCGTGGCCGAAGGCGGGGCCGTCGGCCGCAGACTGGACTTCCTGACCCAGGAGTTCATGCGCGAAGCCAACACCCTGTGTTCGAAGGCGGCCACACTTGCCTTGACCTCGGCGGGTCTGGACCTCAAAGCCACCATCGAGCAACTCCGGGAGCAGGTGCAGAATGTCGAGTGACGGCCAGATCCATCCGTCGCCCCGCCGGGGACTGTTGCTGATGGTTGTCGCGCCGTCGGGTGTGGGCAAGACCAGCCTGACTCGTCGCCTGATCGCGGACCACCCCGACCTGCACCTGTCGCTGTCCTATACGACACGCGAGCCACGCCCCGGCGAACACGATGCGCGCGACTATCATTTCGTCGATCGCGCTACCTTCGATCAGATGGTCGCCGACGATGCCTTCCTCGAATGGGCTGAGGTCTATGGCAACCGTTACGGGAGCCCCAAGGCCCCGATCATGGCGGCGCTGGAGAAGGGGCAGAGCGCCCTGTTCGACATCGACGACCATGGTGCCAAGACGATAGCCGGCCACCTGCCGCAGGATTCGGTCCTGGTCTATCTCCTTCCGCCGTCGCTGGCGGAGATGCGGCGGCGTCTGACCGCGCGCTCGCAGGACTCCGAAGAGGTGATCCGCAAGCGGATCGCCCGTGCCAAGGACGAGGTCTGCGGCTGGAACACCTTTGACTATGTCCTGCTCAATGACGATTTCGACCGGGCTTACGCGGACCTGGCGCACATCTTCCATGCCGAGCGGCTGAAGCGTGTGCGCAATCCCTGGGTCGGGGAATTCGTCGGCGACCTTCTGGCTGAAGAGATCGACACCTAGCGCCGTGCGCGCCTGATCGGATCTGTCTGAAGCCGTGCTCGAGCTTTCGGATTTGGGTGTTCGGGTCCGGCAAACAGCTTGCACCGGTCGGAAGCGTTCTAGGTTCCCGTTGCCTCGGCCAGTCTGAGGAAACCGGCGACGTCGATGGTTTCGGCCCGGGCGTCCGGGCTGATGCCGGCCGCCTCGCACAGGGTTGCGCCCCCCAGCGATTTCAGACTGGACCGCAGCATTTTGCGGCGTTGGCCGAAGGCTGCGGCTGTGACCTTTTCGAGGGCTTTCAATGTGTCGCTCGAAGGCGCATCTGCGCGCGGGTCAAGGCGCACGACCGCCGAAGCGACCTTCGGCGGAGGGGTGAAGGCGCGCGCGGGCAGGTCCATGACCACGCGGGCCTCGCAGACCGCCTGGGAGATCACGGTGAGGCGGCCATAGGCCGCCGTGCCGGGTCGCGCCGCGACGCGGTCGGCGACCTCCTTCTGGAACATTAGGGTCAGGGACTGCGGCCGCCACGGGCCGGTCAGCCATTTGATCAGCAGCGGCGTGCCGACATTATAGGGCAGGTTCGAGACGAGGTGACCGACGCGCCCTTCCAGGAGTGCCGTCTCGTCCACCTTCAGGGCGTCACCCTCGACGACGGCGAGGCGATCTCCACTGGCCGCCGCGAGGTCTTCCAGCAGGGGAATGAAGCGCCGGTCCTTCTCGACGACGACAACCTGGGCAGCATCGCTTTCCAGCAGGGCTCGCGTCAGGCCCCCCGGACCTGGGCCAACCTCGATCACCACATTCCCTTCGAACGGGCCGGCGAGGCGGGCGATCTTCCGCGTCACGTTCAGATCCAGCAGGAAATGCTGGCCGAACCGCTTGTCCGCCGACAGGCCGTGGGCCTCTAGCACATCTCTGAGAGGAGGAAGCTCGGTCATGGTCGTGCGCGGTTCCGGACCATTTCCCAGGCCAGCTGGATGGCGGCGATCAGGCTGTCGGGCCGCGCCAGACCCTTCCCGGCGATGTCATGGCCGACCCCGTGATCCGGTGAGGTTCGAATGATCGGCAGGCCGAGTGTGGCATTGACCCCACCCCAAAAATCCAGGGTCTTGACCGGGATCAGGCCCTGGTCGTGGTACAGACAGATGGCCGCGTCGTAGTGCGCCCGCGCCTCGGCATGGAACATCGTGTCGGCCGGCAACGGCACCGAGATGTCGATGCCCTCGCTGCGCAGTTGGTCGACCGCCGGCATCAGGACGTCGCGCTCCTCGGTGCCGAGGGTCCCATCCTCGCCGGCATGGGGATTGAGGCCGGCCAAGGCCAGGCGCGGTCGGGCGATAGCGAAGTCGCGCTGCAGGGCTTCGTGGGCGACGCGCGCCGTGTCGATGACCTTCTGTGTCGTGACGAGGCCAGGCACCCGCTCAAGCGGCACATGGATGGTGACGAGGCAGACCCGCAAGTCGGCGGACGTCAGCATCATGACCGGGCCGCGCGTCCCCTCGAACGGGGCGGTGGCGGTCAGTTCGGCGATGAATTCGGTGTGCCCGGGGAATCGAAATCCGGCCTGGTAAAGCGGAGCCTTGGCGATGGGGGAGGTGACGACGCCGGAGGCGAAGCCGCCGAGCGTGAGGTCCACCGCCTCTTCGATCCAGGCCACGATCGACGCGGCATGGGCCGGGTCGGATCGGCCCGACTGGGTCGGGACTGTGACTGGACGATGCAGAACCGGCAGGGCGCTTTCGAACACGGCTCCGGCTTGGAGCGGATCGTCGATCCGCGCGACGATGACACCATCACCCTGGAGCAGGTCGGCATCGCCGACGACAAAGAACACCGGTCCGGCCTGATGCAGCCTTTGCCAGGCTGCGCCCACGATCTCGGGCCCGATCCCGGCCGGATCGCCCAAGCTCAGGGCGAGCGGCGGGGCCATCATCGTTGGGTTCAGGATTCGCTGTCGCGCGACTCGATCGTCGCGGCGTTGCGGAGGTCACGGATGTAGCGTCGGTTCAGCATGTCGAGCTGCTGTCGGCTCAGCTGCTGCTGCACCTCTTCGCGGGTCGGAATCGAATCGCTGGCGGCCCGACGGCCGCACATGGCGATCAGGTGCAGGCCCTGCTCGGATCGCTGCGGCGTACTGATGCTGCCGACGCTGGCGCTACGGGCGATTTCCTGGAAAGGAGCCGCCAGATCGGCGACATCGGCCTCTCCGAGCTCCGACCCGATCACCCCGGCGGTCGCATTGGCGCGGGCCACGATGTTGTCGCAGGTCAGGCTGCTGTCACGCAGCGCATTGAGGGTCGCGGTCGCCTCGGCAACCTGGGCTTCGCTGGCATTCGGCGGAAGCCGCACACCGGCCTGACGCAGATTGGCCATGGTCGAGACGGCCCCGGTGCGTTCGTCGCGTACGAGAATGATATAGACCCCACCGTCCACCGCGATCGGATTGGACAACTGGCCCGGATTCATCTGGTTGAGAGCGGCCTGGACCTGGGCCGGAGTTTCGCCTTCGATCACCCATCCGGCATCGCCGCCACCCTGGGCCGACGGGGCAGAGGAAAACTGGCGCGCAACAGCCGGGAAGGGCGCGCCCTGCAGAAGCTGCTGAACCAGCTGACGGGCCCCGTTCATGGCGACGTCCATGCCGCCGACGGCGGCGGCGTCGATATAGATCTCACCGAGCAGCCACTGGGGCCGGCTGGCCGCCTGTTCGATCCGCTCCAGAACGGCATTGATCTGATCTGTGCCGACGCGCGTACGGTCACGATAGCGGCCGTTCACGAGCATTCCCCAGCCCATGTCGACCCGGACCTTCTCGCGGAAGGTGGCCGGGTCCAGGCCGAAATCAGTCATGGCTGCCAGCATCTGTTCAGCCGAGGCCCCGCTTTCCTGGGCCATGGCGGCGATCTCCGAGTTCACCATCTCGTCGGTGACCTCGACCTCGTAGCGTTCCAGCTCCTGGGATTGAAGTTGCTGGTCGATCAGGCTGCGCAGGGCCTGCTGCTGAATGGCCGGAAGGTTTTCCTCGGTCGGCCGCAGTTGCGAGGTGAAGATCAGGAACAGCATTCGCTGACGCACATCATAGCTGGTGATGAGGTCGTCATTCACCGTGACCATCACGCCTTCGGCCATGGCGATGTCGGGCGCGGCTCCGGTGCCGGCCGGAGGCTCGACGGGTTGGCCGGCGGCCTGAGCAAAGGCCGGTTGGGACATGGACAGGGCGAGGGCGACGACGCCCGCGGAAAGCATCCAGCGCATAGGGGACGGTATTCCTTCTCCGACAAGCGGGTTCAAAACGAGTCTGGCCGTCGGACGGCGTTCGAGAGACATGAGCGCGTCTTACCTTGAACCGCCCAATGTGGCGAGGTTTAGGCGAACAAAGACGCCCTCGGACGCGCGAACTCCGCGTCCGGCCAACAGGTCCTCGTTTCTTTCATAGATGAGTTCGAAGCGCAGGCATTCGTCCTGGTACAGCAGGCCGATCTCCGATCTGCGCCACAGTTCCTCGTCGAGGTCTCGGTGGGCCTGGAACGATACGCCCCAATCCCCCAAGATGAAGACCTGCCCGGAAAGCTGCAGCGACTGATAGTTGGCATTGCCGATCGACGACGGGTCGGTCTGATCGGAAATGTAGCGGACCGCGATCTGGTCGGCTTCACGGAATCTCGCCCCGGCCCCGACCTCGACCTGGCGCAGTTCGAAATTGTCATCCAGTCGCAACCGCGCCCAGCCGGACACGCCCGGCAAGGGTTGGGCCGTCGCAGCCACGACCCAGTCGGACGACGTCTCGGAAATTCCGGTCGGATCGTACAGGTCGCCAGGCGGCGCACCGGTGATCTGACGCAAATACCCCGTCGCTTCCTCGGCGCGGAACATGCGCCCGACGAACAGGCTGGCGCTGCGCGACTGCGCCCACTCGGCGGCCACCCTCATGCCGAGGCTGGCGCGAAGGCCGCCTTCATAGAGGTCATAGCCCGGAAATTTGTTCTCCTGGAACAACGAGGTCTCGTCCAGTTCGATCGCCTGGCTGTCCTCGTTGGGAATCAGGGCGTCGATGTCGGTCTGGGGCGATATGGCGATCTGGGCCATGGGTTCGACGATGATCGCGCCGCCTTCAAAGCGCCGGATCAGCGGATAGCGAATGTCCAGCCCGAGCGTCGCATTGAACCTTGAAACCTGTTCGGTCTGGTCGGGAAGGGTGGGCAGATCCTCGACCGTGTAGAAGTCGCCACGGGCCGACATGAAGGGTTCGAGCCTCAGGCCGAAATCGGTCGTGATGGCGCGCCGCCAATCGGCCTCGAAGGTCGCGCGGGCACTGTCGACCCCGGGGAGATCCGGCGTCACCACGGGAGGAAGGTAAGGGGCCGACAGGACCGGCGAGCCGACATAGTCCTCGCGGAACAGGGCCACAGCCGAGCCGTGCAGCCGCAGTCGGCCGCCGAAAACGGGGGAGGCAGGCTCCCACCGTGCCTCAATCAGCGGCCCGACAACCGGCAGGGTATCGTCGTTTTCGAAGACCAGTCCCCGAACGTCGCCGAGGGGGTAGTTTGTGGTGTCGACCCCGAGTACCCGCATCGACTGGAAGGCCACGATCGCCGCCGAAAAATAGGCCCGCTCGCTCTGACGCTCGACATAGATCTGATTGGCGAGGCGTCGATGGTCGGCCTGATACAGACCCTGGGTGCTGTAGGCGTCCTCGATGTCGTAGCGGTCGAACAGCGTCGGATCGGTCGCATATTCAATCGTGAAGCCCCAGCGCCATTCCGGGTTGATGGCAAAGGCACCTCGACCCAGGACATAGCCCCGCGATTCCGCCGTGCCGTAGCGGGTGTTGTCCAGATCGACGCCGACGCCCGGGTCCTGGTCGACATTTCCGAAAAGCCGATCATGGGTATAGCCGGCACGGATCTGGACATTTCCCGAATGGAACCGCCGTCGCCAGTCCAGGTTCAGGAACGGATTGACCGAGGTGTTGATCTGGGGGCTGACGATCAGGTCCTGATGGGGGGAAATGACCCAAAGGTAGGGCTGCTCGTAGGAGAAGCCGCGCGCGTCGGATCCCGTCACCGTCGGGATCAGAAAGCCGGACTGACGCTCGGCAGAGGGGTCCGGGTGCCAGAAGACCGGCGAATAGAAGACCGGAATCCCGGCCACGCGAATGACGGCATTGCGATAGAAGACGATCGCATTGTCCTGATCCTGCACGACAGTATCGGCCTGGATCGACCAGGTCGGTTCGCTCGGCTCACCCTCGCTGTCGCAGATGTCGCACGGCGTGAAGATCGCATTGTACAGTTCATTGACGGTTTCGGTCCGTCGCACGGCGCTGGCGGCCGAGATCTTGATGTTGTTGCCCAGCCGGGCCGCGAAGCCGGTGGCGACGCCGGCGCGAAGTTGATCATCCAGTTCGAGGGTGTCGGCGTACTGGACGGTCCCGTCGGGATTGATCAGCTCGGCATTGCCGGCGGCCGACAGCAGCCCGGAGGTGACGTTGTAGTCGACCTGATCCGCGCGCAGCAGGCGGCCCTGATAGCGCGCCTGGACGGTCCCGACCGCCAGGATCTGGTCCGTCTCGCTGTCATGGGTGATGGCATCGGCCTCGAGGTACAGGCCGTCCGCCGTCAGGCCGTCCGGGCCGGGCGTTTCGGTAGCCGGGCCGGCCGGCGGAGTTTCCTGGGCGAAGGCGTGACCGTACGACAGCCCGAACGCCGCCGCCCCAATCCCGGCGAGGAGTTGGGCGCGGATCCCGGATCGAAAACCGTCGCGTTCAAACCTGAACATCGAGTCCCACTGAAGCTTCGCCACGGGTTAGCCGTCCTCGGTGTAGCAAAGCAAGGTGAAGGCTGACAGGACGACCAGCAAGGGCGGAATCCAGGCTGCGGCGAACGGCGGCAGGACTTCGGACTCGCCCAGGGCGCGCATCAGGGCGCTGACAAAGTAGAAGACGAACCCGAGGCCGACGGCCGAAACGACCATCAGCGGCATGTCGCCCAGGCGCATGAGCCGGAGTGAAAAGGCGGCCGCCAGAACCGACATGGCCGCGAACATCAGCGGCGTGGCGAGTAGCTCCTGCAGGCGCAGGCGATACTGGGTGGCTGAAAATCCGGCAGACTCGATCGTCGAAATCAGCCCCGGCAGCCGCCAGAACGGCGTGCTGCGAGGCGGCTCATAGCCCTCGAACGCCTTGTCGAGCGTGAGATTGGAACGGATGGACAGGGTGGCATAGGTGACCGCCTGCTCACCGGCGGCGGCCTCACGCGCATTGGTCAGTTCCCAGGCCCCCGGAACCAGTCGCGCCGTTTCGGCCTCGATTCGCCGCTGGAAGGCGCGGCGACCGTCATCGCCGGTCGCGTACACGAACATCGAGACATTGCGGAGCAACGAGGATTCGGCATCGCGCGCCTGGGCGCGTATGACCACCTGGGTTCGCCCGTCCCCCTGACGAAGCCAGACGGCCGAGGGCTCGGTATTGGCGCCGGGGCGCGTTTCCAGCAGGGCGGCGCTGCTGCGCTGGTACTGGCCGTCGAGCCAGGAGGCGAAGGGGTTGAGCGCCGTGACGGTCAGGATGCCGATGACGAAGGCGGCCCCCGCCGCCGGGAAGATGAAGCGCCACGCCGACACGCCCGCGGCACGCATGGCGATCAGTTCGCTGCGGCGATTGAGCCCGATGAAGGCCGCCAGCACCCCGAACAGGAAGACGAAGGGCAGAAGCTGGAGGATGACTCCCGGAGATTTCATCAGCATCAGGCCGATCAGGCCGATCGCCGACACATCGACTCGGCCTCCGATGTCGCGCGAAATCTCGACGAAATCGATCAGCATGATCACTGCGGCAATGACCGCCAGCGCCCCCGCCACGGCCCGCAGGGTACGGGTCAGGACATAGCGCTCGATGCTGGTCAGGCGGCCTTGCCAGTTGGACCGAAATCCGGGCAGTCGGGCTCGAATCTTTCGCATCAGGCCCGACCCTCCAATCCGAACTGACGGCCCGAACCAATCTCGACGAACCGCTGGATCTTCTGGCGGAACATCGGGCGGACCGAGAACCATAGAAGGCCCAGCGGCAGCAGATACTGGATGATGTTCAGCCAGGCATTGGAACCGCACGCCGACACGGCGGCGAATCCGAGCAGGCGCACCGCGATCGCTACCGAGGCGGCAACCGCGATCCGGCGGGAATAGCCCATTCGGCTGAAGCTCCCGCCCAGCACTGCCGCCAGCGCCGCCGCCATGAAGGCCAGGACATAGAGCGGGCCTGAGAGGCGGGCATGGGCCTCGGCCAGGAGCTTGAGACGGTTGCCCGTCTCCCATTCATTGGCCGGATTTGGGAACAGGAGGTCCGACAGCCAGCGGTCGGATTCCTTGTAATGCAGGGGGCCTGACGAGACGGCATAGCTCCCGAGCTCGACGACATAGTCGTCGAACGAGACGTAGTTGAGCACGCCGCCGCTCGAGAACTCCGACGTTGAGCCGGACGACAGGATCATCACCGGCCGCCCGTCGAGTTCGGAGATGCGACCTTCCTCGGCATCATAGAGGGTCGCGCCCTGGTCTCTTTCGACGTGGATGAACAGGTTGCGCAGCAGACCGTTCTGATCGATCCGCTGGGCATAGATGGTCAGGCCCGGCGCGCCTTCGACAAACTGGCCTTCCCGCACCAGGACCGAGGCCAGGTCGGCCCGCACCGAATGCAGTTCGCGCCGCATCTCCTGCATGGCGACCGGCTGGAGGAAGAGGTTGGAGGCGAGGGCGACCAGCGCAATCAGCGAGGCCAGGCGGAAGGCCGGATCGATGACCTGCCAGCGGCTCATGCCGCCAGCGAAGCAGACGACGATCTCGTGTTCCGAATGCAGGCGATTCAGGGCCATCAGGGCTCCGACCAGAACTCCGATCGGCAGAATTAGCGTGACGATCTGCGGCAGGGCCAGGGCCGTCACCTTGACCAGAGTCCAGGCGCTCTGGCCGCGCTCGACGATCAGGTCGAGCTGGCCCAGACTCTGGCCCAGGACCGCGACAAGGGTCAGCGCGCCGATCGCTGCAACGACCGGCCCGGCAATCTGTCGGAAAAGATAGCGATCAATGATCTTCATAGCGGACATTGCGAGCGAGGCCCGCGCGAGGCATTTATCACGCTCAATGGCGAACGCCATGTCCGCTGTCAGTTTAGAGTCGACGTTCGGTGGGCTGCCGAACAGTCAGGAGCCCTTTGATGAAGATCGAGTTCGTCGCCAAGGCCGGCGATGCAGATGGTATCGCCCTGCTTGTATTTGAAGAGTCTAGGCTTTCTTCGGCCGCGCGCGACGCGGATGCGGCCCTGGGCGGGCTGATTTCGCGCGGGGCTCGTCAAGGACGCTTTTCGGGCAAGGCCGGTCAGACCCTGTCGTTCGGGGGGGCCTCCGAGTCGGTCCAGACCTGGCTGATCGGAGCCGGTGCCGAATCAGCTTTTCGCGATCTGGCCGTCGAGACGGCGGCTGCCAATGCCTATAATGCCGCCAAGATGTCGGGGGCCCGGACCCTGGCGATCGAGCTGACCCAGCTGCCGGCGGATGGGGCGGCCCGTGCGGCCTTTGCCGTTCGTCTTGCGGCCTACCGGTTCGATAAATACCGGACGACCCTGAAGCCCGAGAAGGTGCCGTCGGTCGAAACCGTGCGGATCGTTTGTGCCGATCCCAAGGCCGCCAAGACGGCCGCCAAGGCCTGGGATGCCCTCGCTGAGGGGATCATGTTCACGCGTGACCTGGTTTCTGAGCCGGCGAACGTCCTCTATCCGCAGTCCTTCGTCGAACGCTGCAAGGCGCTGAAGACCCTTGGCCTCGAGATCGAGGTCCTGGGTGAGAAGGAGATGGAGAAGCTCGGCATGGGCAGCCTGCTAGGCGTCGGCCAGGGCAGTGTGCGCGAGAGCCAGCTTCTGATCATGCGCTGGAACGGCGGGGCCAAGACCGAGGCTCCGATCGCCTTCATCGGCAAGGGCGTCTGCTTCGATACCGGTGGCATCTCGATCAAGCCGGCCGAGGGCATGGAGGAGATGAAGTGGGACATGGGCGGTGGCGGCGCGGTCGCCGGCCTGATGCACGCCCTGGCCGGTCGCAAGGCCAAGGTGAACGTCGTGGGCGTCATCGGCCTGGTCGAAAACATGCCCGACGGCAACGCCCAGCGGCCTGGTGACGTCGTCAAGTCGATGTCGGGCCAGACCATCGAGGTCATCAATACTGACGCTGAAGGCCGCCTCGTCCTGGCCGATGCCCTCTGGTACACTCAGGATCGCTTCAAGCCGAAGTTCATGATCGATCTGGCGACCTTGACGGGGGCCATGATCGTGTCGCTGGGCATGGAGTATGCTGGCGTCTTCTCGAACGACGACAAGCTGGCCGACAACATCCTGGCGGCGGGGCCGACGACGGGCGAGAACGTGTGGCGGCTGCCGCTGCCGGAGGCGTATGAGCGCCACATCGACAGCCCGATCGCCGATGTGAAGAACATGGGCAATGGCCGCGCGGGCGGCTCCATCACGGCGGCCCTGTTCCTCCAGCGGTTCGTCAACTCGGTGCCCTGGGCCCATATCGACATTGCACCGACCGCCTGGACCAAGGATTCAAAGGTCGAGACTGTGCCCAACGGCGCGACCGGTTATGGCGTGCGGCTGCTGAACCAGATGGTTCAGGATCGCTACGAAGGCTGATCGGAAAAGGAAACGCCGGGCACGTTCAACGTGCCCGGCGTCATCACCGACCTGAGCCGGGTTCTAGTGTTCGTGGCCTGACTCCATCATCTCCTCCCCGGTCGTGACCTCCGAGATGTAGAGACCGGCCGGAGCCGTCGCCGCCTCACCATAAACACCGACCCAGATGTCATACTGGCCCGACGGCGGCGAGGTGAAGGACACCGCCGGGTTCAATCCGTTGCCGCTGTCATCATTGCAATGCCAGCTGCCGTCAGCGGCATTGATGACCAGGGTGGTGTCGGCTTCCGATACGGCCGAGATGATGAGCGGGAAGCTCGTCCCGGCTTCGTAGTTCACGCGAAAATCGGGCGCTTCGGCGATATAGCCGTTGCAGGTATCACCAAGGCTGCTGGCATCAATGTCGCCACCGGCAATCATCGGGATGACGGCCGGATCCGGCATGTAGCCGGTCATCAGATTCAGCGTGCCGAAGGTCGGCTCCATGCTGACGTCCTGGGCCAGGACAGGGCCGGCAAGCAGGACGGCCGCCGTGGCGGCCAGGGCGGTAAGGCGGATTCTCATGGCGTGGTTCTCCAGAAACGGGCGGGGGAATCCGTTCGTCGCGATTTGACGGCTTGCGGCTCCGGGTCCGTGTCCTTCAGGATGCACAGTCGGTGGGGGCGGTAAAGTGACGAAACCTCGTTGGATGAAGATATGAAGCCCGAAGCCGCTGGTGATGTCTGGTTCTATCACCTCGAAAACTCGTCGCTGGATCAGGTGCTGCCGGGTTTGCTGGAAAAAACGATCCAGCGTGGCTGGCGCGCACTTGTGCGCGTGCGGGAGCCGGCGCTGCTGGCGTTTCTCGATGAGCGCCTTTGGACCTGGCGCGATGAATCCTTCCTGGCCCATGGGCGCGCCGACGTCGACCATGCCGACCGCCAGCCGATCCTCCTGACCCAGGGGGGCGGCAACCCCAATCGAGCCGATGCGCTGTTTCTGGTCGATGGGGCCGAGGCGACCGATGTCGGCGATTTTGCGCGGTGCCTGATCATTTTTGACGGTCAGGATGCCGAGGCTCTGGCCCGTGCGCGCGAACAGTGGAAGTCTCTGAAGCAGAGGGGGGCTGCGGCGTCGTACTGGCGTCAAACTGAGGAGGGGACATGGTCAAGAGCGGCCTGAGAAGCCTGGCATTCGCGGGCATGGCGGCGGTGATTGCGGCCTGCGGCGGAGCCGCGACGACGCCCCCGGAGCCTGTCGAGGCGCCGGTGGAGGCTTCTGTTCCGTCGCCCGGGCCGGATCGCTGCGGAGCGACCGAACACCAATGGCTGGTTGGGGAACCCCGGACCTCCATTCCCGTTCCTGTGGATGTGAGCCATCGTAGGGTGACCTGCACAACCTGTCCCATCACGGAAGATTATTCCGAGAGTCGATTGAATATTCTGTACAATCGAGAAACGAGTTTGGTTGAGCGAGTCTTCTGCGGCTGATCCTGGAGGTCGATCTTGAAACAGATCCTGCTGATGTCATCCCTGGCCCTGGCGGCGGCCTGTGCGCCGGTTCCGCCGCCGCACCAGATCGGCGGACCCGATCCGATCCCGCCGGAAAATGACCGCTGCCGGGCTTCGGTGCGCCAGGATCTGATCGGGCGTCATCGCTCGGAAATTCCCACCGCCCCGCCCGGCGCGATCTGGCGGGTGAGCTGCTCCAGCTGTGCGGTGACGATGGACTACAACCCCCAGCGCCTGAACATCGTCTATGATGATCGCACCGAGATCATCCAAAGTGTGAGTTGCGGATGAGGCGGCTGATCCTGATTTCGGCGGCCGTGCTGCTTGGGGCCTGCGCGACGGCGGTGCCTGAACCAGAGACGCCTGTTGCCTGGCAATGCGACGCCGAGGCGGCCCAGTCGCTGATCGGCAGCCATTATGCGGCGGTCACCTTTCCGGCGGATGCGACGACCCGGTTCGTCTGTACCGAGTGTCCGATGACGCGGGACTATCGCCCCGACCGGCTGACGGTCTTCTATGATCGCGACACCGGCCTGATCGAACGGCTTCAGTGCGTCTGACCTAGGTGTCAGCCAAGGCTTCTTCGGCTTCCATCCAGGCGGCCTCGGCGGCGTCCAGGTCCGACTGAACCTTGGCGCGCTCGCGGCTGAGGTCGGCCAGAGTCTTGGGATTGGCGATGGCGGCGTTTGCCAGTTCGTCGTCAATCCGAGCCAGCCGAGCCGCCACCGCCGTCAGCTTGTCCTCGGCCTTCTTGGCGGCGAAACGCAGGGTCGAGGGCGACGGGCCGTCCTTTTTCCTTGGCTTTGTCGGGGCGGGTTCCGCCTCTGTCGAGACAGGGGCCGCCGTCTCGACCTGGCGCGGCCTGGACCCGGCGGCCCGGGCCCGCTCGATGACGTAGCGGGCATAGTCGTCCATGTCGCCGTCGAACGGCTTCACCGTGCCATCGGCCGTCAACCACAGACGATCCGCGACCAGTTCCATCAGCGACCGGTCGTGGGTGATCAGGATCACCGCGCCCTGATAATCGTTCAGGGCATCGAGCAAGGCGCGGCGACTGTCGATATCCAGATGGTTGGTCGGCTCATCGAGGATCAGGACGTGCGGCGCGTCCATGGCGACCAGGTTGAGCAACAGGCGCGCGCGTTCGCCGCCGGACAGGCTATCGACCCTGGTTTCCTGCTTTTCGAACGGCAGGCCGAACTGAGCCAGGCGCGAGCGGCGGCTCGATTCAGAGGCCTCGGGCATGGCGCGGCGGATGATTTCCAGTGCCGTGTCGTTCGGATCGAGCGCCTCGATCTGATGCTGGTGGAACCAGCCGACCTTCATCTTGGTCGAATGGAGATACTCGCCCTTTTCGGGGACCAGGGCCTCAGCGATCATCTTGGCGAAGGTCGACTTGCCGGCCCCGTTGACGCCCAGCAGGCCGATGCGGTCGTCCTCGTCCATGCGCAGATTGAGATTTCGCAGGATCGGCTTGCCTGGCTCATAGCCGACATCGGCCTTTTCCAGTCGAATCAGCGGTGGAGCGAGCGGGCGGGGCGGCGAGGGCAGGACGAAGGGGGCGACGCGCTCTTCCGGCGGCAGGCTGATCGGCTGCATCTTGGCCAGGCGTTTGACGCGGGACTGGGCCTGGGTCGCCTTGGAGGCCTTGGCCTTGAAACGATCGACGAAGGCCTGGAGGTGGGCGCGTTCGGCCTCCTGTTTGACCCGGTTGGCTTCGAGCAGGCGCAGCTTCTCGGCCCGCCGTTTCTCGAAGTCGTCGTAGCCGCCGGTGTAGAGTTCCAGCCTGCGGTTGGCCATGTGCAGGATATGGGTGCACGAGGCATTCAACAGCTCGCGGTCGTGGCTGATGATGATGGCCGTGTGCGGATATTTGCGAAGCCGGGCTTCGAGCCAGAGCGCGCCTTCCAGATCGAGATAGTTGGTCGGTTCGTCCAGAAGCAGGATGTCTGGTTCCGCAAACAGGGCCGCAGCCAGAGCCACCCGCATCCGCCAACCGCCCGAGAACTCGGCCATCGGCCGCGACAGGTCCTCTTGCGAAAAGCCGAGGCCGACCAGGATCTCGGCGGCACGCGAGGGCGCGCTTTCGGCGTCGATGGCGATCAATCGTTCCCAGATTTCGCCCATCTCTTCGGGCGGGGCGGTTTCCAGGCGCACCATCAGTGCGTGACGTTCTTCGTCGGCCTCCAGGATCGTGTCCAGCAGCGAGACGGGCGTGGCCGGATGCTCCTGATCGACCGAGCCGATCCGCGCCCGGTTCGGCAGGCTGATTTCATCACCGGGCGGCTGAAGCTCACCGAGGATCAGCTTGAACAGGGTCGACTTGCCGACGCCATTGCGGCCGACCAGCCCGACTTTCGCGCCGGGCGGGACGCTGACGGAGGCGTTGTCGAGAAACGGACGACCCCAGGCGGAAAAGGTCAGATCCTTGATCTGGAGCATGATGAAATCGGCGGGTTGGAAAGCGGGGAGGGCGCCGCTATAAGCCCGCGACCCTCAAAACCCCAAACAAGAAGTCACTCCCCATGACCGAACGCACCTTCTCGATCATCAAGCCGGACGCCACGCGTCGCAATCTGACCGGCGCCATCAACGCCGTGATCGAGGCCGCCGGCCTGCGCATCGTCGGCCAGCGCCGCATCCGCCTGACCGAAGATCAGGCCAAGAAGTTCTACGAAGTTCACGCCCACCGCCCGTTCTACAACGAGCTGGTCGGCCAGATGATCGCCGAGCCGGTGGTCGTGCAGGTGCTGGAAGCCGACAACGCCGTGGCTCGCTACCGCGAAGTCATGGGCGCCACCAACCCGCAGGAAGCCGCCGAGGGCACCATCCGCAAGCTGTTCGCCCTGTCGATCGGCGAGAACTCGGTCCACGGTTCGGACTCGCTGGAGAACGCCGGCATCGAGATCGCCCAGTTCTTCGACGACGCGCAGATCCCGGGCTAAGCCATGATCCGCTTGGGGAGAGAAGCGCTCGTTTTGGCAGCGCTTCTCGCCTTGACGGCCGGTTTTGTTGATGCCGTCGGGTTCCTTCAACTCGGCGGCTTCTTTCTGTCGTTCATGAGTGGCAATACCACGCGTCTGGGCGTGGCCCTCGGGTCTGGGCTCTGGGTATCTGCCGGTTTCGCCGCGCTCCTTATCGGGTTGTTCGTCGTTGGGGTGGTCGTTGCCTCCCTGATTCCGGAGCCCGCGCCTTGGCGGAGGTCTGCGCTTCTGGTCGGCGTGGCGGCACTGCTCGGTCTTGCGGCTGTTTTTTCGGATCAGTCGTCCTGGCTTGCTGCCGGATTCGCCGCGGCAGCGATGGGGGCGCTAAATATCGTCTTTGAGCGAGACGGCGATATCGCCTTCGGCGTCACCTACATGACGGGCGGTCTGGCCCGAATGGGCATCCGCATCGCCAGCATGATCAAGGGCGGCCCGCGATGGGCTTTTGTTCCGTACCTCTTGCTTTGGTTGGCGATGGCGTGCGGCGCGATTCTGGGCTGCATCACCCAAGCCCTACTGGCAGGAGCTGCCTTCTGGATCGCCGCGGGTGTTTGCACTGGCTTGGCCGGCCTTGCAGGCCTTTTGTCGTCTCGCGATCGGGCGGCCCAGCGGTGAAAGCCCGCATCGCAATCAGACTGATTTTGCGATCGCCCTGACCAGAGACGACGGATAGAGCCGGTGTTCTGCTTCCAGTACTCGCGCGGCGACGCTCTCAGGCGTATCGTCATCGAGGATCGGCACACGGACCTGGGCGATGATCGGGCCGGCGTCCATTTCCGCGACGACGTGATGAACGGTGCAGCCGGCCTCGGCGTCGCCGGCTTCGAGGGCGCGGCGGTGGGTGTCGAGGCCAGGGTATTTGGGCAGCAGGGACGGGTGGATGTTCAGCATCCGGCCCTGCCATGGATCAACGAAGCCGGGCGTCAGCAACCGCATATAGCCCGCCAACGCCACCCACTCGATGTTGCGCGCGGTCAGTTCGGCCTGAATGGCCAGTTCGTGGGCGGCGCGGTCCTTTCCGAAGGGGCGCTGATCGACGGTGATGGCCTCGACGCCGACGGCGCGGGCGCGATCCAGGCCCGGTGCCTCGGGCTTGTTTGAGAGGACGCAGACGATCTCGAACGGACAGGCCGGCGCGCGAGCGGCCTCGATCAGGGCAACCATGTTCGAGCCGGTTCCCGAGATCAGGATGGCGACGCGCGCCTTCTTCATGCGGCTTGCAGGGTTCCGCAGACGAAGGCGGTTTCACCGGCTGCGGTCAGATCGGCGATAATGGAATCGGCCTGACTTTCATCGGCGTAGAGGACAAAGCCGATGCCGCAGTTGAAGGTCCTGTGCATCTCATGGTCGGAGACACCGCCCTGTTCGGCCAGCCAGTCAAAAAGGGGTGAGAGCGACCAGCTGTCCCAATCGAACGCCGGAACCAGACCTTCGGCGACCCCGCGCTGGGGATTTTCAATCAGGCCGCCGCCGGTGATGTGGGCCCCACCGGAGACGCGACCGGACTTCATCAACGGCAGAATCGAGCGGATGTAGATACGGGTCGGCTCCATCAGGGCCTCGGCCAGGGTCTGTCCGACAGCGAACGGGGCCTCGGCCTCCCAGCCCAGGCCGGAACGCTCGACGATCTTGCGGATCAGGGAATAGCCGTTGGAGTGCGGGCCGGACGAGCCGACGCCGATGATGACGTCGCCGGGCTTCTGTTCATCCAGGCGCGGCAGGACCTGGCCGCGCTCGACCGCGCCGACGGAAAAGCCGGCCAGATCGTATTCGCCCGGCGCATACATGCCCGGCATCTCGGCGGTTTCACCGCCGACCAGGGCACAGTCGGCGCGCTTGCAGCCCTCGGCGATGCCGGCCACCACACGGCGCGCGATCTCGACGTCCAGCTTTCCGGTGGCGAAATAGTCCAGAAACATCAGCGGCTCTGCGCCCTGGGCCAGCAGGTCGTTGACGCACATGGCGACCAGATCGATGCCGACATGATCGTGGCGTCCGGTCTCGATGGCGATCTTCAACTTGGTGCCGACCCCATCGGTGGTCGTGACCAGCAGCGGGTCGACGAAGCCCGCCGCCCTGGGATCGAACAGGGCCCCAAACCCTCCTAGCGACGGCTCGGCCCCCGGGCGTCGGGTAGCCTTTGCCAGGGGCTTGATGGCATCGACGAGGGCTTCGCCGGCATCAATGTCGACGCCGGCATCGGCATAGGTGAGACCGTTCGGCCGATCGGACATGGTGCCGTCGCACTCCCGTGAAGATGAAACTGTTGCGCGCGTGCTCTTGCCAGAGAGCGGCAGGGCGGGGCTATAGCTGATTTCATGGATTCGATCACTGACAACGCTGCGCTGGCGGCGTTCTGTAATGCCGTCAAAGGCGCGCCGTTCATCGCCGTCGACACGGAGTTTATGCGTGAGACGACCTATTGGCCCAAGCTGTGCCTGATCCAGGCGGCGACGCCGGAGCATGAAGCCGTCATCGATCCGCTGGCCGAAGGGCTGGACCTGACGCCGTTCCTGGAACTGCTGCGCGATCCGGCGACGGTGAAGGTGTTTCATGCCGCGCGTCAGGACGTCGAGATCTTCAACAAGCTGGGGGCGATGCCGACGCCGCTGTTCGACACCCAGGCGGCGGCCATGGCGGCGGGCTTCGGCGATCAGGTCAGCTACGATTCGCTGGTCCGCCAGATGCTGAAGAAGCAGGTCGACAAGGGCAGCCGCTTTACCGATTGGGCGCGGCGGCCCCTGACCGCGGCCCAATTCGACTATGCCCTGGCCGATGTGACGCATCTGGCGCGATTGTATCCCAAGCTGCGCGAGCGGCTCGAAAAGGAGGGCCGGCTGGAGTGGGTCAGCCAGGAGATGTCGGCCCTGACCGACCCCGCCCTCTATGATGTATCGCCGGAGAATGCCTGGAAGCGGCTGAAACCCAAGCGGTTCACGCCCAAATATCTGGCGGCGTTCAAGGCGACGGCAGAGTGGCGCGAGCGCACGGCCCAGGAGCGCGACCAGCCGCGCGGTCGCATTCTGAAAGATGAGGCCATCGACGAGATCGCCACCCAGACGCCGCTGGACGCCGACGGCTTCAATCGATTGCGGTCGGTGCCGAAGGGATTCGGCGCGTCGCGCCTGGGATCGGACCTGATTGCCGCTCTGGCGGTGGTGCTGAAGGACCCGGAGGCCAGTGCGCCCGAGGTCGAGCGTCCGGCCCATCAGCCGCCGGCTCCGGCCTCGGTGGTGGAACTGCTGAAGGTGCTGCTCAAGGCCAAGTGCGAGAACAAGGGCGTCGCGCCCAAGCTCGTTGCCAATGTGTCCGACCTTGAGAAGATCGCCATTTCCGACACGGCCGATGTGCCGGCCCTGTCGGGTTGGCGGCGCGACCTGTTCGGCGAAGATGCCCTGAAGCTCAAACGCGGCGAGATCGCCCTGATGCTGTCGGGCCAGCGCGTCGAGGTCGTCGAGATCGAGTGACCCCGGCGTGACAGGCCGAAACGGCTTGGCTACGGTCCCGGCAGTTTCCTGGAGGAGGGCTTTCGAATGATCCGTTCAACACTGGCCGGGGGCGCACTTTTGATGCTCGCGGCCTGCGGCACGCCGCAGGCCCCCGAGCCGATGGCACCGGCAGCACCGGCGCCGACGCAGACGGTCGTCCTGTCCGAGAGCATCCGGGTGTTGGCGTCTGACGAATTCGGTGGTCGCGGCCCGACCAGCGAGGGCGAACAGATGACCGTCGACTACGTCTCGCGCCAGTGGGCGGCTGCCGGGTTCGAACCCGCCGGGGCCAACGGCAGCTGGGTCCAGCCGGTGACGCTGCGTCGCTTCGAGATGGATGCGCCCGAGGCGTCGATCTCGGTCGGGGGCCGGATGATCCGCCTGGACCAGGGCGAGGAGATCACCATGTCGACGCGGCTGCCGGACGCCGACGGTCGGGTCGAAATGGACGGCTTGCCTCTGGTCTTCGTTGGTTACGGAACCAATGCGCCTGAGCGGAACTGGAACGATTTTGACGGCATAGATGTGCGCGGCAAGATCATCGTCGTGTTGATCAATGACGCGGATTTTGAGGCGCCGGGCCTCAACACCTTCAACGGCGCGGCCATGACCTATTATGGTCGCTGGACTTACAAGTTCGAGGAGGCCGCCCGCCAGGGCGCCGCCGGTGTCCTGATCGTGCATGAGGATGATCCGGCGTCATATGGCTGGAGCACGGTGCGGAATTCCTGGGCCCAGGCCCAGTTCGATATCGAGCGGGCCGATCCGGCGAGCGAGCGGACCGTGCTCGAGGCCTGGATCACGCGCGATACGGCGGTGGAAGTGTTCGCCCAGGCCGGCCTCGATTTCGACGCCCTGAAGGCCCAGGCCCGGACGCCGGAGTTCCAGGCGGTGGAGATCCCGGGGGCGACCTTCGATGCCTCCTATCAGTTGACCACCGAGACGATCCAGACGGCCAACATCGTGGGGCGGCTGCCGGGAACCAGCCACGCGGACGAGACGATTCTGTTCACCGCCCACTGGGACCACATCGGCATCGGTCAGCCGGATGCGAACGGCGATGCGATCTTCAACGGGGCTGTGGACAATGCCACGGGCGTCGCCAGCCTGATTGAGTTCGCCCGGCTGTTCGGCTCGGGTCCGCGACCGGAGCGGTCCATCGTGGTGCTCGCTTTTACGGCTGAGGAGAAGGGGCTGCTCGGCTCGGAATTCTATGCCGCCAATCCGATGTTCGACCCGGCGCTGACGGTGGCGGGCTTCAATTTCGACGGCATGAACGTGCTGGGCCGCATGACGGACATTTCGGTGACCGGCTCAGGCTATTCGTCGCTGGAAGTCGACCTGGCCCGCCATGCGGCGCTGCAGGGACGAACGGTCGCCGCCGATACGGAACCGCAGGCCGGCTACTATTTCCGCTCTGACCATTTCCCGCTCGCCAATCGCGGTATTCCGATGTTGTACGCCGACGGTGGCACGGCGCTGCGCGTCGGCGGGGCCGAGGCGGTTCGGGCCGCCAGTGCCGACTATCGGGCCCATCGCTACCATCAGGCGGACGACGAATGGTCGGCTGACTGGGACCTGGAGGGCATGGCTGAGGACATCATGCTGATGTACGGCATGGGGCTGGAACTGGCGAACTCCCGCGAATGGCCGCGGTGGAACGACGGCACCGAGTTCCAGCTGATCCGGGCGCGCACCGACGATCGGCGCCAGTAGCCATATGATGGAATCGTAACTGGTCAGGCCTCGCTGTTCATGGCAGCGAGGCCTGATCGATATTTGGGAGGTCTCGCGTGGGTTGGCAGTCAGGAATGATCGCGGTCGTCGGGTTGGTGCTGGCAGGCTGTGCCGGGACCGCGCCGGCTCCGACCCCGGTTGTCGACACCGGCGGCGTCGCGGCGTCACGGCTGTCGGAGCATGTCCGTATCCTCAGCGCCGATGGTTTTCAGGGACGCGAACCGGGCACGGACGGCGAACGCCTGACGCTGGAGTATCTCGAGGCCCAGTATGAGGCCATGGGCCTTGAACCGGGCGGCCCCGACGGCCAATGGCTTCAGCCGGTGACCCTGACGCGGTACACACCTGTCGCTGGCGCGTCGCTGAGAGCTGCGATGGACAACGGCATTACGGTCAATCTGACGGGAGCCGCTCAGGCCGCAGTCGTGCGGGCGACCTATGGCGACGGCCGGGCCAGCTTTGCCCAGGCCCCCGTGGTCTTTGCCGGCTACGGGATTTCGGCCCCCGACCGGGGCTGGGACGACTATGCTGGCACCGATGTGAGCGGGGCGGTCGTGATCGTGCTGAGTGGTGAGCCGCAGGACGACCGGTTCAACGGCGATTATCCCAGTCTCTACGCGCTGGACGTTTACAAGACCGAAGAGGCGCACCGGCGGGGGGCGCTGGCAGTGCTGACGTTGCTGCCGTTCCAGGCCGGGTCTGCCGACTGGACCGAGCTTCTGGGCTATGTTGCGCGCCCCAGCGTGCAGGTCGTGGGCGTGGAGAATATCGAGGCGTCCGGCTACATCGCCATGGATCCGATCATCGGCTGGATCCAGTCCAATGACGGCGACCCCGAGCAGTGGTTCGAGGAAGCCGGCGGAGGTTCGTTCCGCGCGCGGCGTCTGGACGGCGTGACGATGTCACTGGAGGCGAGCGAGACGGTCGAGACGATCCAGACCTACAATCTGCTGGCGCGGATGCCGGGGACCGAGCGTCCGAACGAGACCATCATCGTGTCGGCGCACTGGGATCACGTCGGTGTGGCCGACGCGCCCGATGCCGATGGCGATGCCATCTACAACGGTGCCTGGGACAATGCCTCGGGCACGGCCGGGGTGCTCGAGCTGGCGCGGGTGCTCCACGCCCAGGGACCGCGCGCGCGCTCGATCGTCTTTGCCCATATGGCGGCCGAGGAGATGGGCCTGCTGGGCAGCTATTTCTATGCCGAACACCCGGTCTGGCCGCTTGAGACGACCGTGGCGGACATCAATATCGACATGCTGCCGTTGTCGCCGCCGACGCGGGACATCGCCATCTTCGGCTACGGCCAGACCACGCTGGAGGATGATCTGGCGCGCCTGGCCGAACCCGAAGGCCGGGTCGTGACGGACGACGGCCGGCCGGATGAGGGCTTCTATTACCGGTCGGACCACTTTCCGTTTGCACTGGCGGGCGTACCGGCCCTGATGGCATGGCACGGTGTGGACTGGGACGAGGGCGGTCGCGCGGCCGGTGAGCCGGCCTATCGTGCCCAATGGTCGACCTACTATCACCAGCGTGCCGACGCGTGGTCGGCCGAGCTGGACTGGCGCTCGGCGGTCGAAAACCTGACCCTGCTGGAGGCCCTGATCGGCGACCTGGCCGATGGTCGGCAGTGGCCGGGCTGGAAGCCGGGTTCGGAATTCGCTGCCGCGCGAGCGGCCACGGACGCCGCGCGTCAGTGAGGCTGCGCGCCCTCACCGGAGACGGATCGCCGCCGGTCCAGGGCAGCTATCCTCAAGCCGTCGAGGTGACGGAGGCCTCACGCTGGCTGTTCCTGTCAGGCCAGGTTCCGGTCGCGCCGGACGGGGCGCTGGCGGCGGATTTCGAGGGGCAGTGCCGACAGGTCTGGGCCAATATCGAGACCCAGCTGACCTCGGCGGGGATGACGCTCGACAATCTGGTGAAGGTCACGACCTATCTGTCGGATCGACGGTCCTCGCTGGAGAACCGCCAGGTTCGGCTCGAGGTTCTGGCCGGACGCCAGCCGGCCCTGACGGTGATCATCGTCGACCTGTTTGAAGAGGGTTGGCTGGTCGAGATCGAGGCGGTGGCGGCGGCTTGAACCGGCCCGGCGACAGGGCGAGCGGTCGGACTCGCATAGTCTCGGGCTTTGGGACATCTTCGAAAAGGCTGAACGGAGGTGGGAGCCTGCCATGAGAACACCCTTTCTGATTGGATGTTGCGCGTTGCTGGCGGCGTGCCAGCCTGCGGCGGATCAGGCGACCGACGCCAAGGAAGACGCGGCCCAGGAGGCGACCTCGTCTGGTGCGCGGGCCCCGGCTGCTGAGCCGCCGCCGGCCTATATCGGCACCTGGGTCGCCGACCTGAGCTGGTGCCAGAACACGGTTGGACCCGAACGGCCCATCGAGGTCACGGCCACCGAGTTTCGCGGCTACGAGAATACCTGCCAGATCGTCGATGTGGCCCAATCCGCGGACGGCTGGGAGGCGACCTTCAACTGTCAGGCCGAGGGGCAGGCCTCAACCCATCCGGTCGGCATCGAGGCCGATGCCAATCGGCTGGAGATAAGCTGGCGCAATGAGGGCTATTCGGTCGAGTGGCGGCGCTGTCCGGCCTAGCCAGGGGGCGGCTCAGCTGAGGGTTCGGTGGGCCCCGCGCCCCCTGTCGCAGCCGCTGGATCGGGCGCGATCACCGGTGCGGGCACGGGATCGCGGTCCAGCGCCAGGTGAATGAGCGGCAGACCCTGAACTACCGAATCGAGGGTATTCAGTCGCCCTCCCAGCAGCCGCTGATAGATCCAGTAGGCCGCGACGACCTCCTCGACATATTGGCGGGACTGCGACACGGGAATGTTCTCGATGATCAGCAGGGAATCGGCGTCGGCCCCCAGTGCACGCCTGGCCTCGATGACCGGACGGGGGCCGCCGTTGTAGGCCACGATGGCGCGCAGCAGGTCGCCCTGGATGGCGTCCATGGTCATGACGTTTTCGACGTACATCTGGCCCAGGCGCATGTTGAGGGCCGGGTCGAACAGCAGCGTCGGTTCGCGCCGGAACGCCGCGTTGCCGGCCAGCTCGGCGGCCGTGGCGGGCATGACCTGCATCAGACCATAGGCTCCGGCGCCCGAGCGGGCCTGCGGATTGAACCGGCTCTCCTTGCGGGCGATGGCATAGACCAGGCCGCGCGGCAGGGAAAAGCCGCCCTGGGGCTGCAGGTCCGGCATCGGATAGTCGTCGGCATTGATCTGGCTGGTCCGCTCGAGGCCCAGGCGATAGGCGAGGCTCTCGCCCAGGATGGCCCATTGCAGACGTTCGCCCTGGGTGGGCGCATTGAACATCGCCAGCCGGAACTCTTCGATCGCATCCTCGGATCGTCCGACCTGGGCGAGGGCGGCAACGCGCCGCGCCACCGGATTGGCTGCGACAAAGGCCGCCGCCGCCGCCTCATCGACCTCTGGCGCCGCATAGACCACCGTATTGGCCGGCGGGGTCATCCAGGGCGCATTCAGGATGAGCGGTTCGGATCCCAGTTGTCGCATGGCGATCTGGCCGTAGAAGGTGGTCGGCCAGCGCGCCGCCAGTCGCAAGTAGTCGGTCGCCTGTTGCGGACGGCGATCATGGATCAGTGCGCGGGCCGCCCAGTAGCCGGCCCCGGCGCGAATCCAGCCGCTTTCCGAAGGGTCGATCGCGACACGCTCGAAGGCCTGGAAGGCGTCGGCATACTGCCCCAGGCGGTAGGCGGCCATGCCGGCGACCCAGTAATCGCCCTGGATCTGGCCGACCTCCCAGGCGCGTTGAATAAATCCGTCATTCAACTGATGGCGGGCTTCCCGCTCGCGAAATTCGCCCATGCCCACAGAGGCCTGATAGGCCCGCATCGCCGCCATCGTCGGCGGAAGCCGCGGCTCGGATTCGCCCGGCGGAATCCGACGCACGGCCAGGGCATAGGCGCGCGGCGCATCGGCGAGATCGCCATATTGGTTCAGCCAGGCCGACAGTTCGCCGTAGGAGGCGACATAGTCGCGGTGAAACAGGATCTCGAACTGAAGTTGACCATACAGGGTGTGGTCCGACACGCGCCCGGCGCGGTCCAAAGCAGCGGCAAAATCGCCGCGGCGAACGTCGCTGAAGGCGGACCGGTAGGCCGCCTCGTCCGCTTCGCTCAAGGGGCGGGGTTCGGCAACGGCGGCCGTCGCCATCAGGAACAGCCCCGCAAGAGCAGCCACGGCGCTGCACAGACTACGCATTCGGATCGACTCCACCCCTGGATATCTCAGGAGTCTAGCGAGGGCGGCGCGAGCGCGGCAAGGCGCTCGGACAGCGACAAAAGGTCCTGCCAAGCTTTGGCTTTTTCGCGCGGCTGCCGCAACAGATAGGCCGGGTGCAGCATTGGCAGGGCGGGATAGCTCTGCCCCCCCTCGGCAGGTCGCCAGTCGCGCCACTGGCCGCGCAGCTTGAGGATACCCTCATCGGCCTTGAGCATGAACTTGGCCGAGGCTCCCCCAACCAGGACCAGAAGCCGGGGACGGACCAGGGCGATGGCTCGCTCCACGAAGGGGGCGCAGACCATCTGTTCCTCCAGCGTCGGTGTCCGGTTGCCCGGTGGCCGCCAGAAGACCGTGTTGGTGATGAAGACCTCGTCTTTCATGTCGATGGCCGCCAGCATGCGGTCTAGCAACTGACCGGCCTTGCCGACGAAGGGCTGGCCCCGCTGATCTTCGTCGGCTCCGGGGCCTTCACCGATCAGCATGACCCCGGCATCGGGCTTGCCGCGCGAAAACACCGGCTGGCGCGCGCCCATCCTCTTCAGTGGACAGCCCTCAAAGGCCGATATGGCCGCAGCCAGGGCGTCGAGGGTCTCGGCCTCGGCGGCACGGGCCCTGGCGTCTGCGACGGCGGCAGCGATGTCCGGCCCTGAATCAGAGGCCGGGACAGACGTTCCGGCGACCACCGACGGGGCCCGCCGAACGGGCTGGGGGACATGGATCCGGTCGATCGGCGTGTCTTCGACACACACCTCCAGCCCCGCGTCCCGCCAGAAGGCGAGGGCGCTTTCCAGCTCCCGGTCAGGTATCGCGGCCTCGCTCGACGTCATCGCGGCACAGGGATAGTCCTTGACCGCCCCGGCGTCACCTTCCGATAACCGTTCAACAGAAAAACTGGCGCGCTACGGGATTCGACCGACATGACTGAGCAAACGCGCGAAGGCGGTGCCAAGGATGCCTGGCAGGAAGCCGTCATCGACAAACTGCCCGCCGCCGAAGCCCTGGTCGGCGTTGAACGCGAGGTCATGGACTATGACGTCGTCATCGTGGGGGCAGGCCCCGCCGGCCTGGCCGCAGCCATCCGGCTCAAGCAGCAGGCGGCGGCCGACGGCAAGGAAATCTCGGTCGCGGTGCTCGAAAAGGCCGCTGAGATCGGTGGTCACATCCTGTCGGGCGCGGTGATCGACCCGAAGGGACTGGCCGAGTTGTTCCCCGACTGGAAGGACAGGGGGGCTCCGCTGGAAACGGCGGTGACCCACGACCGGTTTCTGATGCTGGGGCCGCAAGGCGAACTCAGCCTGCCGATGTTTGCCATGCCCGGCTTCATGCACAACCACGGTTGTTACATCGCCTCGCTCGGCAACATCTGTCGCTGGCTGGGCGAACAGGCCGAGGCTCTGGGGGTCGAGGTCTATCCCGGCATGGCCGCCAGCCATGTCGTCTGGGACGAGCCGACGGGTCGCGTGAAGGGCGTCGTCGCCGGCGTCTTCGGTATTGACCGTGAAGGTCGGCCGACAGGCGATTTCCAGCCGGGGATCGAACTGACCGGAAAATACGTTCTGGTCGGAGAAGGCGCGCGCGGCTCGCTGTCCAAGACCATCATGGCGCGCCACGGCCTGGCCCGGGACGCCGAGCCGCAGAAATTCGGGATCGGTCTGAAGGAGTTGTGGCAGATTCCGGCGGATAAACACCGCCCCGGCCTGGTCCAGCACACGACCGGCTGGCCGCTCGACGACAAGACGGGCGGTGGTTCGTTCCTCTACCACTTCGGGGATCGCTACGTCGCCGTGGGCTTCGTGGTGCATCTGAACTACGCCAATCCGTGGCTGTCGCCGTTCGACGAATTCCAGCGCTTCAAGCACCACCCGGCCATCGCCGAGCATCTGGAGGGCGGCAATCGCATCTCGTACGGCGCGCGGGCCATTGTCGAAGGCGGGCTGCAGTCGATTCCGAAACTGGTCTTTCCGGGCGGTGCCCTGATCGGGGATTCCGCCGGTTTCGTGAATGTCCCCCGCATCAAGGGCAGCCACAATGCGATCAAGACCGGCATGATGGCGGCGGATGCCGCCTATGCCGCGATCCAGGCCGGGCGAGAAGGCGACACCCTGGACGCCTATCCGGCGGCCTTCGAGAAATCCTGGGTCAAGAAAGAGCTGAAACTCGTCCGCAACGCCAAGCCGCTTCTGACCAAGCTCGGGACCTCATTCGGCGGCGCGGCCGGCCTGTTCGACATGTGGTTCCAGTCGATCTTCGGCGGTTTCTCGCTATTCGGCACGCTCAAGCACCACAAGACCGATGCCGCCGCCACCGGCCTGGCAAAGGACCACAAGCCGATCAGCTATCCCCGGCCCGACGGCAAGCTGAGTTTCGACAAGCTGAGTTCGGTCTTCATCTCCAACACCAACCATGCCGAGGACCAGCCGGCGCATCTGAAGCTGCTGGATACTGAGATTCCGGTGACCGTGAATCTGGTCGAGTACGGCGAGCCGGCCCGGCTCTATTGCCCGGCGGGCGTCTATGAAGTGGTCTACGGCGATGAGGCCGCCCGGACCGATCCACGCTTCGTCATCAACGCCCAGAACTGCGTCCACTGCAAGACATGCGACATCAAGGATCCGTCGCAGAATATCGTCTGGACGACGCCCGAGGGCGGCGGCGGGCCCAACTATCCGAATATGTGAGACTAGCGTCTTGTTTGCGCCGCACGAAGGCGCGAGGGTTCTCCCATGCGTCTGAGCTGTCTTGTTGCGACCGTTGCCTGTGCCGTGATGGTGCCGTCCCTGGCGCTCGGCCAGGAGGCCGAGCCTCCGATCGAGGATACCCCCGCGCCGGTCGTCGAGGCCCCGGACCTGGGGCCGCCTGATCTGGATGGAGGGTCAAGCTACGGCCAGTTCCTGGCCGGGCGGGCGGCCATGAACCGGGGCGACGGCGAGGCGGCTACAGCCTTTCTGGCCCAGGCCCTGACGGAATCGGCCGGGGCCCGTCTGGTCAGGGAGCGCACCTTTTCGGCCGCCGTCCTGGCCGGCGAAATTCGGGTCGCCGCCGCGGTGCCGCTGGAGGCCGGTGAATCGCACGCCGCCCTTGTCGAGGGCGGGCGACTGGCCCGGATCGCCCAGGCGATCGCTGATGGGCGATCGCGCGAGGTCCTTCGCGAGGTACGGGCGCATCCGGTACAGGCCCCGCATCTGCTCGCGGGCCGGCTGGTCGATCGCTGGCTGGCGGCCTCGGCCAATGACTGGGAGGCCGCCCTGGCCCCCATGGCTTCGGACAGCGATGCCCTGAGCCGGATTCTGGGCGGCTATTACCGGGCGCTGTTGCTGGAGCGTCGTCGGCGCTACGACGAGGCCGACGAACAGTACCGCGCCCTGCTGCTGGATGGGGCGGCGTCCGAAATGACGCGCCTGCCCTATGGCGAATTCCTCGAGCGCCGGGGGCGGCGTGCGGAGGCGATTGCGGTTTATGATGCCGGACTGGCGCAGGGGGCGGATGCCACCCTGACGGCCGCTCGGGCCCGGGCCGCCTCCCGTGGGCGGCCACCGGCCCTGATGACGGTGCGTGACGGCGCAGCCCTGGCCTTTGGGCACGCAGCTGCGGCCGCCGCGATTTCCGATGTGCATGAGTTCGTGGTTGCCTATCTGCGGATGTCGCTGACGCTCGATCCAGACAATGGCGAATCGTGGGTGATGCTGGGCGATGCCCTGAACGAGATGGACATGTCCGCGACCGCCCGCGAGGCCTGGGGGCGGGTGCCGGTTGCCTCGGACCAGTACGTCGATGGCCAGATCCGAATCGCGGCCAGTCTGGACGAAGACGGCCAGGGCGAGGAGGCGGTTCGGGTCGCACGCGCCGTCGCCGATGGGCGGCCTGGCCCGGCCTCGGCCTTTACCCTGGCGGTTCTCCTGACCGCACATAACCAGCTCGACGCGGCCCTGGACGTCCTGGATGGGCCGGCGCTCGCGGAGGTCGATGTCTGGACCGTCGCCTTTCAGCGCGGTGTCGTCCATGAGCGCAGCGGCGATTTCGAAGCCGCTGAAGCGGCTTTCCAGCGGGCGCTGGAGCTGTCTCCCGACCAGGCCGGTGTGCTGAACTATCTGGGCTATATGTGGGTGGATCGCGGCGTTCGGCTGGACGAGGGGCTGGCCTTGATCGAACGGGCTGTGGCCGCCGAGCCGGAGGATGGCAATTTCCAGGATTCCCTGGGGTGGGCCCATTATCGGATGGGCCGGTTCGACGAGGCTGTGACGGTGCTGGAGCGGGCCATCGGTCTGGAACCGGGCAGCGCCACGATCAACGATCATCTTGGGGACGCCTACTGGCAGGTCGGGCGTCGGCGAGAAGCTCGTTATCAATGGCAGCGGGCGCTGGGTCTGGACCCGGAGGATCGCGAGCGCCAGGCCATTGAGGCCAAGCTGGCTGGGGTCGCCCCGACAACGACGGCCGCGGCCATCCCGTGAGCCTGACCGAGTTCGCCCCGGCCAAGGTCAATCTGTTCCTTCATGTCGGTCGTCCCGGCGCGGATGGTCGTCATCCGGTCTGCAGCCTGGTCGTCTTTGCCAATGTCGGTGACACGCTGGAGGCCGAACCGACCGCGGTGCCGGCACTGGCGGTCGACGGTCCGTTTGCTGACCAGGCCGGGCCCCTGGCCGACAACCTGGTGACGCGTGCCCTGGCATTGGCCGAGACCCCACCGATGCGGGTGCTGTTGTGTAAGGATCTGCCTGCGGCCTCGGGCCTGGGGGGCGGGACTGCCGATGCCGGGGCGGCGCTGCGGCTGGCCGCCCGGCTATATCCTGAGGTGACGACCGACCAGATCGAGACGGCGGCGCGGCGACTGGGGGCCGATGGGCTGATGTGTCTTCATGCACGCCCGGCCCTGGCCGAGGGCGAGGGCGAAATCCTGTCGGCGGCACCGGTCATGCCGGTGTTGCCGGCCGTCCTGATCAATCCGGGGGTGCCCAGCCCCACCGGGGCGGTCTATCGGGCCTATGACCTCAGTGACGGGGCCTTTACGGCGGACCGACCCGATCTACCGGACCGCTTCATGAATGTGGCCCAGTTTGTGGATTTTCAGAGGCTTCAGCGCAACGATCTGGCCGCTCCGGCCATCGACCTGGCCCCGGAGATCGGTAAGGCTCTGGCGGCCGTTGCGGCACGCGGCGGCTGCCTGCTGGCGCGCATGTCGGGGTCGGGCGCGACCGTATTCGGCCTGTTCGCGACGCCGGCCGAGGCCGAGCGAGCCGCCGCCGCCGTGGCGGCAGAGCGACCGGGCTGGTGGGTCCGGTCCTGTCTCCTGAATGCGGATGCCACGGCGGCCTGACCCCGACGATGTCGTCTGCCGACCGGCGTGTCCTTGTGCGATGCGCGGTCGGGCACTAGGACGGGGCGAACCTGAATCTGACCGGACTTTCCGTGCCCGACCAACCACTTTCCTTCCAGGACCTGATCCTGACCCTCCAGCACTACTGGAGCGAACAGGGCTGCGCCATCCTGCAGCCCTATGACATCGAGGTCGGAGCCGGCACCCTGCATCCGGCCACGGTGTTGCGCGCGCTCGGTCCGCGCCCGTGGAAGGTGGCCTATGTCCAGCCGAGCCGGCGTCCCGGCGACGGGCGCTATGGTGAAAATCCGAACCGGCTCCAGCACTATTATCAGTTCCAGGTCATTCTGAAGCCGAACCCCGACGACCTTCAGAATCTGTATCTGAACAGCCTCAAGCGCATCGGCATCGACCCGAAGCTCCACGACATCCGCTTCGTCGAGGACGACTGGGAAAACCCGACCGTCGGGGCCTGGGGTCTGGGCTGGGAGGTCTGGTGCGACGGCATGGAGGTGACCCAGTTCACCTATTTCCAGGGCGTCGGCGGCCTTGAGGTCGATGTGGTGTCGGGCGAACTGACCTATGGGCTGGAACGTCTGGCCATGTATGTCCAGGGCGTCGACAACGTCTATGACCTGCGCTTCAACAATGACGGCCTGACCTATGGCGACGTCTTCCTCGAGAATGAGCGCCAGCAGTCCGAGGCGAATTTCAACGGCTATGACGTCGCCGGGTTGAAGCGCCGTTTTGACGACATGGTCGGTGAGGTCGAAAGGATGCTGGCCATGACGGGGCCGCAGGGGCAGGCGCTGGTCCTGCCGGCCTACGACCAGGTGCTGAAGGCCAGCCACCTGTTCAATCTGATGGATGCGCGTGGGGCCATCGCGGTCGCCGAGCGCCAGAGCTACATCGGCCGCATACGCGACCTGTGCAAGGCGTGCGCGACCGAGTGGGTCGAGCAGGAGAGGGCGCGCGCCTGATGCCCCAACTCCTTCTTGAAATCTTCTCCGAAGAGATCCCGGCCCGGATGCAGGCCGGGGCCGCGCGTGATCTGGAGCGTATGGTCGGCGACCGGTTGAAGGCCGCCGGCCTGACCTGGGAGACGATCCGTGCCTATGCCGGGCCACGCCGCCTGACCCTGTTGGTCGAGGGGCTGCCGACGGCGACCCCCGACCGCGATGAGGAGTTGAAGGGGCCCAAGACCTCGGCCCCGGAACAGGCCCTCGAAGGCTTTCTCAGAAAGACAGGCCTGAGCCGCGATCAACTGGTCGAGCGCGACGGTGTTTTCTTCGCAATTCTATCCAGCAAGGGCCGACAAACGACGGAAGCCATTGCTGAAACTGTCGATCAGACGATCCGCGCCTTCCCCTGGCCCAAGTCGATGCGCTGGGGCGACGGGACGTTGCGCTGGGTGCGACCGATCAAGCGGATCCTGTGCCTGTTCGATGGACAGGTCGTGCCCTTCGACATTGATGGCATCGTCTCGGGAGACGCCACCGAGGGGCATCGTTTCCTGGGCACCGGGCGTCCGCTGAAAATCCGAAATTTCAACGACTACCGACAGCAACTTGAAGCCGATTTCGTGATGCTGGACGCCGCGGATCGGCGCCGGCGCATCCTCGACCAGGCGCGGGCCGTCTGCGCGGCGCGGGGTCTGGAGCTGGTCGAGGACGAGGGGCTGCTCGACGAGGTCGCCGGACTGGCCGAATGGCCGACCCCGATCCTGGGCGAGATGGACCCGTCCTTCCTGGACCTGCCGCCCGAGGTGATCCGGCTGTCGATGAAGGTTCACCAGAAATACTTCGCGGTGCGCGATCCGGCGGTCGCAGGGCTGGCCCCCAACTTCGTGGTGGTGGCCAATGTCGAGGCGACCGATGGTGGCCAGGCCCTGGCCGCCGGCAACAGCCGCGTGTTGTCGGCGCGCCTGAATGACGCGCGCTTCTTCTGGGACGAGGATCGCAAGGCCGGCAACTTCGAAACCTGGCTCGAGAAGCTCAAGGGCGTGACCTTCCATGCCCGTCTCGGCACGCTCGCCGATCGGGTTGACCGGATCGCGGTTCTGGCGCGTGAGATTGCGCCGATGGTCGGGGCCGATCCGGCGGCGGCCGAGCTGGCGGCGCGCTATGTCAAGGCAGATCTGGCGTCCGGCATGGTCGGTGAGTTCCCAGAACTTCAGGGCATCATGGGCGGGTACTATCTGCGTGCAGCGGGTGAAGACGCCGCCATTGCCGATGCCGTGCGCGATCACTACCGGCCGCAGGGGCCCGCCGACACGGTTCCGAGCGCGCCGGTGACGGTGGCGGTGGCCCTGGCCGACAAGCTGGACACCTTGGTCGGCTTCTTTGCGATCGACGAGAAGCCGACGGGTTCGAAGGATCCCTATGCCCTGCGCCGTGCCGCCCTGGGCATGATCCGGTTGATCCTGGAAAATCAGGTGCGGCTGCCGCTCAGGCGACTGGCCTTCATGCACCTGTGGCTGGTGACCGAGCGACTGGCTGAGGAGCCCATGCGGGCCCTTGAAAAGGTGCCCTACGCCCTGGTGCGCGAGGCTGGTGGCGACCTTGAGGCCGCTGCCAGCGAGGCCGGTTGGGAGAACAAGATCGATGCCATGTTCCATGGCACGACCGACATCGCGGCCTTTTTCGTTGAGCGCCTGAAGGTATTGCTGCGCGATAGCGGCCACCGGCACGATCTGGTCGATGCCGTCTTCGCCTTGGGTGACGATGATCTCGTGCGGATCCTGGCGCGGGTCGATGCCCTGTCCACGTTCCTGGCGACCGAAGATGGCGCGAACCTTCTGGCCGGCTACAAACGGGCCTCCAACATCCTCAAGGCCGAGGAGAAGAAGGGGCCGTTGCCCGAAGGGGCGGCTGAAGTCGGTCTGCCCGGCCAGCCCGAGGAAGAGGTTGTCCTGGCCATGGCGGTGTCGGCCGTCGCCACTGAGGTCGACGCCGCTCTGGAAGCCGAAGATTTCGAGGCCGCAATGACGGCCCTCTCGCGGCTGCGTGGCCCGGTCGATGCCTTCTTTGAGGCCGTGCTGGTCAACTCGGATGTTCCCGCCGAGCGTGAGAACCGGCTGAAGTTGCTGGCTCAGGTCCGCGCCGTCATGGGCCGGGTCGCGGACTTCGGCCAGGTCACCGGGTAGATTGCCGGATGTTCGGGGGACTGTTCGGCAAGGCGAGCTTCCTCGATCCAGATGTCGAAGACTGGCACCTGGAAACTTGGGCGCTACTGTTGGCAGGTCTTGGGCCGGTGACCGACGCCGTGATGGTAACGCCGACGCGCGAGCATTTTCCACCGACCGATGCGACGGGCCACGAGAAGGTTGAGCACGTCTTTGCGGCCGTGAAGGCGGCGATGGGCATGAGCGAATGGGCCTGCCGACTTGAGCCGCAGGAGCATCGACCCGCGATGGCGCGCCTCGGCGAGTTGGCCGTCCTGGAAACCCAGGGGGCACCGCTGGGCACCTTCAGAATTGAGGGCGGCGAGGCGGTGATCACCTATGCGCCGGAACTGGCCGATGACCCATGGCGGCTGACGGCGACGCTGTCACACGAGTTGAGCCACTATCTCCTAGAGGCCATTGCCGAGGATTTGGATGAGGAGACTTATGAGCTGGCGACCGACCTGACGGTCGCCTATGCCGGCTTGGGGCTGTTTGGAGCCAACACGGCCTTCAGCTTCAGCCAGCACGGCGACACCTTTAGTCAGGGATGGCAATGGAGCCGCGCGGGCTATCTGTCGCCGAATAGCTGGGCCTTCGCCCTCGCCATATTCACCGCGCTGAGCGAGAGCGATGCCGATGTGGAACGCTGGCTAAAGCCCGAGATGGCCAATCTCTACCGGCAAGCCAGTAAATACCTGGCTCGACACCCGAAGTTGCTGGATGACTTGCGGCGCATCGGGCCAGCCGAGCCGACGGCTGCCAGCTGACACAGCCCAGCCGCGTGACGCCCGAACCGACTCGCGGCATCACATTGAAAACGAAGGGGCGTGCGCGATGAGCAGTCTGCTGAGAGTGCGTGACGGCGGAGAGGCCAGGGTTGGCTTCGTCGAGTTGTTCTTCGACCTGGTGTTCGTGTTTGCGATCACTCAGGTGTCGCACTTCCTGCTGGAGAACCTGACCTGGCTGGGGGCGCTTCAGGCGGCCATGATGGTGGCGGCGGTCTGGTGGGCCTGGATCTATACGTCGTGGATCACCAACTGGCTCGACCCACAACGTCCGGCGGTGCAGATCGGCCTGTTCGTCCTGATGGCGGCGGGTCTGGTGATGTCGGCAGCCCTGCCGCACGCCTTCGATGACACAGGCCTGGCCTTTGCGGCGTCGTTTGCCTTCATCCAGGTGGGGCGCACCGTATTCATGATTCTGGCCTGCTATGACGACGCCGGCCTGCGGCGGAATTTCCAGCGCATTCTCGTCTGGCTGTCGATCTCGGCGGTGCTGTGGATCATGGGTGGGCTGGCCGAGCCGGATCAGCGCCTGTGGTGGTGGCTGGGGGCGCTGGCCATCGAATATGCCGGGCCGATCCTCTATTTCAGGACGCCGGGATTGGGGCGTTCGACAACGCAGGACTGGAACGTCGAGGGTGCCCATATGGCCGAGCGCGTCGGCCTGTTCACCATCATCTGCCTGGGCGAGACCCTGCTGATTTCAGGCGCGACCTTCGCCGAGATGGACTGGACCATGCCGGTCATCGCCGCCTTTGGGTCCGCCATCGTCTCGACCATCGCCATGTGGTGGCTCTACTTCAGCCGGGCGCACGAGGTGGCCAGCCACACCATCGCCCACGCCGAAGACCCGGGCGCTCTGGCGCGGCGGGGCTATACCTATTCGCCTCTGCTGGTGGTGGCCGGCATCATCGTGGTGGCGGTTTCCGACGAGCTGGTGCTGGCGCACCCGCTGGGTCACACCGAGCCGGCGATGGCCCTGACCCTGCTGGGCGGGCCGGCGCTGTTCCTGCTGGGCAGCGCGGTGGCGACCTGGGCGATCTGGCGCATCATCGCCTGGCCGCGCCTGATCGGGTGCGCGGTGTTGATCGGGGGGTGGCTGCTGGTGCCGATGGTGACACCGGTGATGCTCAGCCTGTTCTCGACGGGGGTGCTGGTTGCGGTGGCGGCGTGGGAGACAGTGAGACCCGGCGCTAAACCCTGATATTCTTGGTTGTGCAGATCGGTCGTTTGCCGCCCTCAAGGTGAAAATAGAGCACATTGAAAGGGCTAATTTTGTGATTGCCCTTGCCAAGCGATGGCCAATTTCGGAACGCGGTGAGCTGGCTCTCCGATAATGGCTTTTTCGAAAAATTAAATAGTACGAGCACTGAAAGTCAATCGTGTTTCAGGAGCTTCTTCGCCTCGGTGTTATTGACGGAAGCTGATAGGGGGGAGCTAGCCTGATTGGGCTTTCGAACCGCAAACTCGATCGCCGTTGTTCCTATCTTGAAGTCGATTCTCCCGGTTTTCGAGAGTGACCCAGGAAGAGAGGCGGCAGACTCTGGCTCGCAATGCCCCAAATAGCCGAGAAGAAATGTCCGTACGAGCGGGAGTAGGTGGCTTTCACCCCAGCTATTGAAGCCGCGCGACTTTCGAAAAGAGGGGTCGTGAAACGCCTCATAGAGAATACTAAATGCGCGCCGAATTTCTGAAACAGACGGGCTCATATTTCACAATCCATACCGGCGGACGTGTCTACGCCCGCTCCACGAAACTGTCGATCACGCGCTTTTCGCCGGCCTTGTCGAAGGCGACGGTCAGCTTGTTGCCTTCGATGGACGTGACCTTGCCGTAGCCGAACTTCTGGTGAAACACGCGGTCGCCACGGGCATAGGCGCTGGTCGAGGCGGCGGTGGCGACGAGGCGGCCTTCGCCCTCGATGACAGCGTGGCGGGCCTGGCGGTCGCGGGCGCTCTGGGCCGGGGTCTTCTGGGCGTATTGCTGACCGCGTCGCCAGCCGGGCGAGGCATAGCCACCCGAAAAGACCGGGGCCTCATCGAAGCGCGAGCGGGCCTCGGCCAGATGCGGTGAGCCGCCGAAATAGCCGGTCTCGGACGAGGCTTCGACGTGGTCGTGCGGCAATTCGTCGATGAAGCGGCTGGGCAGTTGAGTGGTCCAACGCCCATAGACCAGGCGGTTTGCGGCGAAATAGATGCGGGCTTCGCGCCGGGCGCGAGTGACGCCGACGTAGGCGAGGCGGCGTTCCTCCTCCAGACCCTTTTCACCCTTCTCGTCGATCGAGCGCTGCGACGGGAAGACGCCTTCCTCCCAGCCGGGCAGAAAGACGACCGGGAACTCCAGCCCCTTTGCGGCATGAAGCGTCATCACCTGGACGGCGTCCTCGCCGGCCCCGCGATCCAGGTCCATGACCAGGGCGACATGTTCGAGATAGGCCCCCAGGGTGTCGAACTGGCTCATGGATTGAACCAGCTCTTTCAGGTTTTCCAGCCGCGTCGCGCCGCTCGCTCGGTCGGCGCGCTGCATATCGACATAGCCACTCTCTTCCAGCACCGTCTCGGTCAGCTGATGGTGCGGCGTGGTCTCCAGAAGGGCGCGCCAGCGGTCGATGTCGCGGATGAAGTTGGTCAGGGGCGTGCGCGCCCGCGCCGTCAGCTCGTCGGTCAGGACCAGATCGCGCGCCGCCGCCATGGCCGAAACGCCGGCCCCGCGCGCGATGGTCAGGATGCGCTGGACCGAGGCATCGCCCAGGCCGCGCTTGGGCGTATTGATGATGCGTTCGAAAGCGAGGTCGTCGTCCTCCGACAGGATCAGCCGCATATAGGCGTGGGCGTCTCGGATCTCGGCGCGCTCGAAGAAGCGCGGGCCGCCGATCACCGTATAGGGGATGGCCAGCATGACGAACCGCTCTTCGAAGGTCCGCATCTGGAAGGCGGCGCGCACCAGAATGGCCATGTCGCGATAGCGCACGCCTTGACGGTGCAGGCGTTCGATCTCATCGGCGATCAAACGGCTCTCGGCCTCGCCGTCCCAGACGCCTGTGACGCGGACCTTGTCGCCGCCGGATTCATCGGTCCACAGGGTCTTGCCCAGTCGCCCGCGATTGGCGCTGATCAGCCCGGAAGCGGCCGCCAGAATGTGCGGCGTCGAGCGGTAATTCTGTTCGAGTCGAACGACAACAGCGCCGGGGAAGTCCTTCTCAAAGCGTAGGATATTATCGACTTCGGCACCCCGCCAGCCATAGATGGACTGATCATCGTCGCCAACGACACAGATATTGGCGGCATGGCCGTCGCGCGGCGCGGCCAAGAGGCGCAGCCACAGATACTGGGCGACATTGGTGTCCTGATATTCGTCGACCAGGATGTAGCGGAAGCGCCGGTGATATTCCTCAAGAATATCCGCATGCTGAGAGAGGATTGTCAGGTTGTGCAGCAAAAGATCGCCGAAGTCGCAGGCATTCAGGGTCTTCAGCCGGTCCTGATAGGCGCGATAGAGCGTCTGACCCCGCCCTTCGGCGAAATCTTCCGAGGCCGGCAGCTTCTCGGGCGTCCAGCCCCGGTTCTTCCAGTGGTCGATCAGGCCGGCCAGGGCACGCGGGGCCCAGCGTTTGGGGTCGAGATTGGCGGCCTCGATCACCTGTTTGATCAGGCGCTCCTGATCGTCGGTGT
>CAUJHO010000067.1 GCA_963205025.1 Pseudomonadota bacterium
GGCGGATCGGTCCTAGGGGGTTCAGGTGGCCAGGCTGGCCGGGGTGCCGGCCCCGGTCGTCAGCCGCGCCCGCGAGGTGCTGGAGCGGCTGGAAGGTCAGGAGGCCCCGCCGGCCCGTCTGGAAGACCTGCCGCTGTTCGCCGTCGGCGTGCAGGAGGTGCCGGTGACCGGACCCTCGCCGGTCGAGGCCCTGTTGCAAGAGATCGAGCCGGATGACCTGACCCCGCGCGAGGCGCTGGAGGCGCTTTATCGGCTGAAGGGGGCGGCCCGCTCGTGACCGGTGCGCCGGATCTGGCGAGCATCCGCGCCGACCTCGAGGCCGCGCGCGAGCGGGCGGGCCAGAAGCTGGATGCCGGCCTCAAGGGTGTCGAGGCGGCGCGGCTGGAGGCGGCAGCCTCGGATCAGGCGGCCATGGCCCTGTGGCAGACCCTGGCCGAGGGCGCGGCAACGAAGGCGAGCATCAGCCTGCTGGCCGTCGGCGGTTACGGGCGCAGCGTGCGAGCTCCCTATTCCGATCTCGACCTGATGCTGCTCAGGCCGGCGCGCCTTGACGCGGCTGCAGAGGCGTTGATCGAGACCCTGCTGCAGAGCCTGTGGGACTTGGGGTTCAAGGTCGGCTGGTCGGTCCGCACCGGGTCCGAGGCGCTGAAGCTGGCACGTCAGGACATGACCATTCGCACCAGCCTGCTGGAAGCGCGCCACCTTGCCGGCGATGCTCGGCTGTCCGAGGTCTTTCTCCAGCGCTTCCGCCGGATGGTGAAATCGACCGATCCCCGTCCCTTCATCGCCGCCAAGCTTGAGGAACGGGATATTCGCCATGCCAAGGCCGGGACGGTCCGCTATCAGGTCGAGCCCAACGTCAAGGACGGCAAGGGAGGGTTGCGCGATCTGAACTCCCTGTTCTGGATCGCCCGGGCCCTGGCCCCGGACAGCGACATGGGCCGGGCGGCGCTGGAGGGATTGCTGACCTCCAAGGAGCAACGGCTGGCGGTCCAGGCCTTCGATTTTCTGTGGGCGGTCCGCATCCACCTGCATCGGCTGGCCGGGCGGGCCCAGGACAAGCTGGCCTTCGAGTATCAGCCCGAGGTCGCCAGCCGCATGGGCTGGACGGACCGCAAGGGTGAGCCGGCGGTCGAGCGTTTCATGCGGCGCTATTTCGTCATCGCGCGCGATGTCGGGGCCCTGACGCGGGCCATGTCGGCCAAGCTGGAGGCGATGCAGGCCAAGCCGGCGGTCGGCCTGATGCGGCTCTTGCCCTTGCCGCGTCGACGCCCCCGCCCGTCGGCGGTCGAGGGGGTGGTCGAGGAGGCCGGACGCCTGACGGTGACGGGCAGCGCGGCCCTGTCGGACCATCCGGTGCGGATGCTGGAGCTGTTCCGCGAGACCGACCGTCAGGGGCTGGACCTGCACCCCGACGCCTTCGGGGCCGTGGCCCGATCGCTGGACCGGGTGACGCCCGCCCTGCGGCGCGATCCGGAGGCTGCGCGCGCCTTCATCGATGTGCTGGCGCACGGTCGCCGGCCCTATCGAACCTTGAGCCTGATGAACGAGGCCGGCCTGCTCGGTCGGTTCGTGCCGGAGTTCGCCCGCATCGTCGGCCAGACCCAGTTCAACCGCTACCATGCCTATACGGTCGACGAGCACACCCTGCAGGCCATCGGCATCATGAAGGACATCGAAACCGGGGCCCTCAGGGACGATCACCCCCTGTCGCATTCGATCTTTCCGCTGATCGACGACCGCGAGGTCCTGTATCTGGCGCTGTTGCTGCACGATGTCGGCAAGGGCGGGACGCGGGGCCAACTCGAGGACGGCGGTATTGCTGCGCGTCGAGCCTGCGAGCGGCTGGGCTTAAGCAAGCCGCGTGCCGAGCTGACGGCCTGGCTGGTCGAACATCATCTGGTGCTGTCGGATTTCGCCCAGAAGCGCGATGCGACGGATCCGGCCACCATCGCCGCCTTTGCCAATATCGTGGAGGATCTGGAGCGGCTGAGAATGTTGCTGGTATTGACCGCAGCGGATGTACGGGCCGTGGGTCCAGGCGTCTGGAACGGCTGGAAGGGCCAGCTCATGCGCGACCTCTATGCCGCCACCGAGGCCCGTTTCCGCGGCGAAAACGCCCCCGGCGATATCGGGCCGGAGCCGAAAACCAGCCTGATGGCCCGGGCCGTCAAACAGGGGGCCGCCGCCGAGCTCGTGCATCGGCGCGCCTGGGACACCTCCGAGCTGACCTTTGTGGCGCGCGATCGGCACGGCCTGTTTGCCGATGTCGTCACCGCGCTGGCCGCCGAAGGGGCCGATGTGACGGGCGCGCGGGTGCATACTTCGGACGATGGCTGGGCCATCGACGTCTTCCAGCTCCAGCACAGCCAGGGCGGTCCCTATGCCGAGGACGACCCCCGCGTCAGCCGCCGACTGGAAAAGGCGGTGGTCGACGCCGCCCTCGGTCGACGCCGGCCCGGACCTCCGGCCAGCCAGGGGCCGCGCACCTCGGTGTTCGACGTCTCGCCGGTGGTCGTCTTTGACAACCCGCAAGACGGGGCGGCCACCATCATCGAGGCGTCCGGGCGGGATCGGCCCGGCCTGCTGGCCGACCTGGCGCACGCCCTGTCGGACGGCGGCCTGACCATCCGCTCGGCCCATATCGAGAGCCATGGGGTTCGGGCCGTCGACGCCTTCTATGTGACGACGCGGGCCGGGGCGCGCCTGAACGGCAGGGCGGAACAGGCCCGGGTGCGAGCGGCGCTGCTGGCGGCGCTGCGTCCGCCGGTCGAACCGGTGGCCCCGAAAAAGATGGCGCGCGCCCGCGCCTCGGGCGCGCGGTAGGGAATCCGAAATCTGCGTCTGTTTCCCTCGGGCGTGATCGGCGCTAAGCCGAGACATTCCCTGCCTCCGAGACCCGAATGACCGTCGACCCCGAGATCCGGGCCTCCGCCTCGACCAATCCGCCCGCGCCGGAACCGCCCAAACAGGGCGGGGTGATGAAGTCCTCGGCGATCTTTTCGGGCCTGACCCTGGTCAGCCGGCTGGCTGGATTCGCCCGCGACATCGCGGTCACGGCCTTTCTGGGGGCTTCGGCCGGGCCGGCGGCGGACGCCTATAATACCGCACTCAGCTTCCCGAACCTGTTCCGGCGCATCTTCGCCGAGGGGGCCTTCGCGGCCGCCTTCGTGCCGGCCTATGCCAGGACCCTGAAACAGAAGGGCGAGGCCGAGGCCGATCAGGTCGCAACCGACGCCCTGGCGACGGTCGCGGTCGTCACCCTGATCCTGACCGTCATCGCCCAGCTGGCCATGCCGTGGCTGATGATGGGCATCAACATCGGCTTTCTGGATGACCCGGCCCGGTTCCGCCTGGCCGTCATCCTGACCCAGATCACCATGCCCTATCTGCCGTGCATGGCCATCGCGGCGCTGTTGTCGGGCGTGCTGAATGCGCGCGGCCGGTTCATCGTCTCGGGGGCCTATCCGATCGCCATGAACCTGATCATGCTGGCGGCGTTGCTGATCTGGCGGGGCGATCAGGTCCAGGCGGCCTATGCGGCGGCCTGGTCGGTGCTGGTGTCCGGCGTGGCCCAGGCTGGCCTGTGCTGGTGGGGCGTGCGCCGGGCCGGGGCCAATGTGCGGCTGTCGATGCCGAAACTGACCCCGGCGGTGAAGGCCATCATCATCACCGCCATTCCCGCCGCCATCGGCAATTCGGCGACCCAGATCAATGTCTTCATCTCGGGCAACCTGGCCTCGTTCGTGGATGGCGGACGGACCTGGCTGGCGACGGCGGATCGCCTGTACCAGTTGCCGCTCGGCCTGATCGGGGTCGCCATCGGCATCGCCCTGTTGCCCAAACTATCGTCGGCCATCGCGTCTGAAGATCGCGGCCAGGAGCAGGCCTCCATGGACGAGGCCCTGGTGTTGTCCATGGCCCTGACCCTGCCGGCGGCGGCGGCGATCATGGCCATGCCGCTGTTTCTGATCGACGGCCTGTTCACGCGCGGCGAGTTTCTCGCCTTTGACGCCCAGAACACCGCCCAAGCCCTGTTGCAGTTTGGCTGGGGCGTGCCGGCCTTTGTGCTGATCCGGGTTCTGGCCCCCGGCTTCTTCGCGCGTCAGGATACCCGCACGCCCATGGTCTTCGCGTTGGTCTCGGTGGCGGTGAATGCGGCCCTGGCCATCACCCTGTTCAGCCTCGGCTGGGGCGTGTCGGGTATCGCGGCGGCGACCTCGGCGGCGGCCTGGACCAACGCCGGCCTGTTGGGGCTGACGCTGTTTCGGCGGGACCATTATCGACCGGGTAGCTCGGCGGTGTCGCGCCTGATCCGCATCGGGATTGCCTCGGCGGTGCTCGGGGCCGTTCTGGTGGCGGCCCAGGTCTATCGGCCGATGATCGAGGCTCCGATCGCGGCCCTCACCGAGCATGGGGCCAAGGAGATTGCTCTGGTCCTGACCACCGGGGTCGGTGGCCTGGTCTATCTGGTGCTGCTGTTTCTGACCCGCGCGGTGACGATCGGCGAGATCAAGGGCATTCTGAGACGCGAACGCCGGGCCTGAGGCCTTGCCGCCGGGGGCTTAAGGCTCTAGGCGGCGGGCATGTCTGACGCTCCTCTTCCCGCCTACTCCGGCCCGCGCCGCATTCTCTCCGGCATTCAGGCCTCCGGTGCGCTGCACCTGGGCAACTATCTGGGCGCGCTCAAGCGGTTCGTGACCCTGCAGGACCAGGGCGACCCCCTGTTCGTCTTCGTGGCCGACATGCACGCCATCACCGTGTGGCAGGACCCGGCGCTGCTGGCTCAACAGACCCGTGAAATTGCCGCCGCCTATCTGGCCTCGGGCCTGGACCCGGCCAGGGCCGCCATCTTCCCGCAGTCGGCGGTGCCTCAGCACGCGGAGCTGGCCTGGATTTTCAACTGCGTGGCGCGGCTGGGCTGGCTGGACCGCATGACCCAGTTCAAGGAGAAGTCGGGCAAGCACAAGGAACGCTCCTCGGTCGGGCTCTATACCTATCCGGTGCTCCAGGCGGCGGATATCCTGCTGTACAAGGCCACCGAGGTCCCGGTCGGCGAGGACCAGAAACAGCACCTTGAGCTGACCCGCGACATCGCCGCCAAGTTCAACAACGACTTCTCGGTGCCGGGATATTTCCCGCTGCCGGACCCGGTGATCCAGGGGCCGGGCACCCGCGTCATGTCCCTGCGTGACGGCCAGGCCAAGATGTCCAAGTCCGATCCGTCCGACATGAGCCGGATCAATCTGACCGATGACGCCGACGCCATCGCCAACAAGATCAGAAAGTCCAAGACCGATCTGGGCGTCATGCCCGAGATCGGCGAGAGCCTCGATGAGCGACCCGAGGTCAAGAACCTGATCGCCATCTATGCGGCCCTGTCGGACCTGGGCCGCGACCAGATCGTCGCCGAGTTCGCCGGCCAGGGCTTCGGGGCTTTCAAGCCGAAACTGGCCGAGCTGGCGGTCGAGGCCATGGCCCCCATCACCGCCGAGATGCGCCGGCTGATGGCGGACCCCGCCGAGATCGACCGGGTCCTGACCGCTGGCGCCGAACAGGCCCGCGACATCGCCGCCCCGGTCGTGGCCGAGGTGAAGCAGATCGTCGGGTTCTGGCGGGCCTGACCACTTCCTTCTCCCGAGGGGAGAAGGGGGCCCCGCGCACCGGGCCCCGGCCTGGGGCCGGGGAAGGTCCGCGCGGGGGATGAGGGCGTAGATCCTTCCGGCGTGTCACCCCTCACCCTCCACGCGACCGACCGCTCCGCTTGTCGGGCGAGGAGCCGGCCCTCTCCCGCCGGGAGAGGGGATCGACGGTTTGATCGTAATTTTCGGGATGCGGAAGCCAGAGCAATCCGCCAAATCACAGGCCATGACCCGCCCGCTCGATCATCCCGTCTGGAACGCCCTGACCGGGCGTCAGGCCCATCTGGCCATCCGTCAGGGCGATGCCGTGCGCCTGCGGCCCGACGTCGGCGTCTTCGTCGCGGGCAAGGACGCCGCTTCGACTGACGACCTGGCCGCCATCTGTGCGCGCTATCCCGGGGCTGGGTCGCTGGAGGCCGAGGGCACGCCCCTGGCCGGCTGGACTCCGCCCGGCGTCGAGCCGACCATCCACGCCGTCCTGGCCCAGATGGTCTGCACCCGGCTGGTGCCCGGCCCGGGAATCGAGGCCCGGCCGTTGGGCGAGGCCGACGCCGACGACATTCATGAGCTGGCGATGATGACCCGGCCCGGCCCGTTCAAGCCGCGCACCTTCGAGTTCGGTGGCTTCATCGGGGTGCGTGAAGACGGCCGGCTGATCGCCATGGCCGGCACACGCCTTCGGGTCGAGGGCTTCTCAGAGGTGTCGGCGGTCTGCACCCACCCCGATCATCGCGGACGCGGCCTGGCCAAGGCCCTGATGCGTCAGGTCGTCGGCCAGATTCTGGATGAGGGCGACGCCTGTTTCCTGCACGCCTTCGCCGACCGCGAGGCGACCATCGCCCTCTACCGCTCGCTCGGCTTCGAGGTGCGCCAGCGGATCGTCTATACGGTGTTTGAAGGCTAGGCGGCGTGCAGCTCGCTACACGAGCCCCCTAGGGCGTCGCAGTGGCCTCTTCAAATTGTCATCCCGGCCAAGCCGTTGGCGGCGCAGAGCCGGGACAAGGGTGGGGTTAGCTCGTGCGCTCGAGCTTTCGGAACGCTTGTCCCGGATATCGGCAGCGCGGATTCCGGGATGACAACGAAAAGGGGGCGATGCCGTCAGGCGGAATGATTCAGACCCGCCCCAGGAACGCCCCCAACCGCCTCAGCGATTCCTGCGTCAACTCGGGATCGTGCTGCATCGGGCCCAGGCCGGTAGGTTCATCGAAGGCATGGGTGCCGTTGGCGATCCAGACCTCCACCGGCGTCCCGTCGCGCGCCACACGGTCGTGGACATTGCGGGCATTGCCGACCGAGGTCAGGTGATCGTCGCGCGCGATCACGGCCAGGGTTTGCGGATGGCGTACCCAGGGCCGTGTACGGCTCAAGGCCCCCGGGCCGACATAGGGATAATAGAGGCCCAGACCCACCACCCCATCCAGCGCCGCGCGCGCCGTCTGCGGATCGGCCAGACCCGCCTCGCCCGACCGATCCAGCCGCATGGTCATCAGGTCCATCATCGACCAGGAGCCGTGGCTCCAGCCGGCGAGGACCAGTTTGCCGGCGTCCACATCAGGGCGTTGGGCGATGCCCCAGACCGTCGCTGCGACATCTCCCGCGCGTTCTGGTCCGCGCAGCAGGACCCCGGTGCAAACCAGGGTCAGGGACATGTTCCGGTCCCAGCCGCGCGGGGCATAGCTGTCGACGATGAAAGCCCGCCATCCCGCCTCCACCGCCGCCTGGGCGTACATCGGCAGGTGGGGCCTGAGGCCACCACAGCCGTGGAACAGGATCACCGCCGGCCGGACCACGCCATCGACCGGCCCATAGGCGGTGACATGAGGCTCAAGCCGCGCCCAGCGCTGTTGCACCGTATCGGTCAATGCCGGAATACCCGGGTGCCGGTGAAGGCCATGGCGATCCCTTTCTCATCGGCGGCAGCGATAACCTCTTCGTCGCGGATCGAGCCGCCGGGCTGGATCACGCTGGTCGCACCTGCTGCAACGGCTTCCAGCAGGCCATCGGCGAACGGGAAGAAGGCTTCGGACGCACAGGCCGACCCCTCGGCCAGCGAGTGAGCCAGACCCTTGGCCTCGCCGGCCTCGCGCGCCCGGATGGCGGCGATCCGCGCCGAATCGCGCCGGTTCATCTGACCCGCCCCGATGCCGGCGGTCTGGCCGTCCTTGGCATAGACGATGGCGTTGGACTTGACGTGCTTGGCCACGGTGAAGGCGAACAGCATGTCCTCGATCTCCTGCGGCGTCGGCTGGCGGCGCGTGACGATCTTGAGGTCCTCGGGCCGGATCAGGCTGCGATCGCGCGATTGCACCAGAAAGCCGCCGGCGACCGAACGGAACACCTCGCCGGCCCCCTGCGGATCCGGCAGGCCCGCCGTGATCAGCAGGCGCAGGTTCTTCTTGGCGGCGAAGACCGAGCGCGCCTCGTCGTCAGCCCCGGGGGCGATCACGACCTCGGTGAAGATCTCGGTGATGGCCCGCGCATCGGCGCCGGTCAGGGGCCGGTTGACGGCGATCACCCCGCCGAAGGCCGAGACGGCGTCACATTCCAGCGCCCGCGCATAGGCCTCGGACAGGTCCTTGCCCACCGCCACGCCGCAGGGGTTGGCGTGTTTGACGATGACACAGGCCGGGGCCTCGAACTCGGCCACCAGCTCATAGGCGGCGTCGGCATCGGCGATATTGTTGTAGCCCAGCTCCTTGCCCTGGATCTGTTCGGCATAGGCGACGCCGGGGCGGGCCTCGCCGGTGCGATAGAAGGCTCCGGTCTGGTGCGGGTTCTCGCCATACCGCAGGGTCTGGGCCAGGGCCCCGGCGATGGATTTGCGGGCGGGGGCCGTGTCGCCGACCTGGCCGGCGAACCAGCCCGAGACGGAGGCGTCATAGGCGGCGGTGCGGGCAAAGGCGCGCGCGGCCAGGCGCTTCCTCAGATCCAGCGAGGTTGCGCCGTCAGCTTCCAGCGCGGCCAGGACCTCATCCAGTCCGGCCTTGTCGACACAGACCGCGACATAGCCGTGGTTCTTGGCCGAAGACCGGATCATGGCCGGGCCGCCGATGTCGATATTCTCGACCGCCGCCTCGAAACCGCCGCCGGCGGCCACCGTGGCCTCGAACGGATAGAGGTCGATCCAGGCGATATCGATGCCGCCGATGCCGTGTTCGGTCATGGCGGCGGCGTGACCGGGTTCGTCACGCACACCCAGAAGGCCGCCGTGCACGACCGGATGCAGGGTCTTGACGCGGCCATCCATCATCTCGGGAAAGCCGGTCAGATCCGAGACGTCCCTGACCGGCAGGCCGGCCTTTTCGAGGGCGGCGCGGGTGCCGCCGGTCGAGACCAGCTCGACGCCCCGGGCGTGCAAGGCACGCGCGGCCGCTTCCAGTCCGGCCTTGTCGGACAGGGAAATCAGGGCACGCCTGGGCGTGACGCGGTCGGGCGGCGGCGGAAAGTCGGGAGCGGCGGGCATGGGAAGGGGCGATCCAGTCGGGGGAGGAAAACAGAGGTCAGCGCAGGCCGAAACGGGGTTCCAGGGCCGCGAGGCGGGCCAGGGTTTCGGCCTCATCCCGGGCGGCGGCGGCGGCGAGCAGCGCCTCCAGGTCCGGCTTGAGATCGGTCAGGGAGGCGGCTTCGGCGCGGGCGGCCTTGACGCCGTCAACGGCCGTCTCCGAGACGTCCTCGGCGGCGTAGAAGATTTCTTCAGTCAGTTTTTCGCCGGGTCGGAGGTCGGTGTACTGGATCTTGATGCCCAGGTCCGGCTCGAGCCCGGCCAGGCGGATCAGCTGGCGCGCCAGATCATCGATGCGGACAGCCTCGCCCATGTCCAGGACAAAGACGTCGGCGTGGCCGGCCTGGGGCAGGCTGGCGGCCTGCAGCACCAGTTCGGCGGCCTCGCCCACGGTCATGAACCAGCGCGTCATGTCCTTGTGGGTCACTGTCACCGGTCCGCCGCGTGCGATCTGACGTTCGAACAGGGGCACGACCGAGCCGGTCGAGCCCAGCACATTGCCGAACCGCACGATGGCGGCGCGCACCGGCGCATCCACCGCCAGGGCCTGGACGACACGTTCGCCGACCCGTTTGGTCGCGCCCATCACATTGGTCGGATTGACGGCCTTGTCGGTCGAGATGAAGACGAAGGACCCGGCCGTCTCACGCGCCAGCTCCATGACATGCACGACCCCGCCCACATTGGTCAGCACCGCCTCGCACGGGTGGGATTCCATCAAGGGCACATGCTTCAGCGCCGCTGCATGCAGGACGATTTCCGGCCGATGGACATCGAAGACCTGTTCGAGCCGGGCCCGGTCGCGCACATCGCCCAGGGCCACCGTCCAGCGCGCTTTCGAACCGGCCTCGGTCAGGTGCTGATCCAGGCCGTAGAGGTTGAACTCCGAGGCGTCGAACAGGACCAGGCTTTCGGGATCCTGGGCGGCGACGCGGCGGGCCAGTTCCCCGCCGATGGTGCCGCCGGCCCCGGTGACCAGGACCCGTCGCCCGTGCAGCAGATCGCGCGTCCGGCCGGCATCCAGGCTGCGAGGCTTGCGGGCCAGGATCGAACCGGCGATCGGCGTCATATCTGACTCTCCGTCGCGCCGGCCGGTTCCAGCTTCCAGCGGATCCGGCTCTCGGCGTCGGTGCGGGCGCTGCCCCGCAGCACGATCTGGACGGAACGACGGGTCAGGCCATTCTCGAAACAGGCGCTGGGCTCGATGGCGACATCGGCCGCGTCGCTGCGGAAGAACCAGCCGCGGCCCGATTCCCCCCTAAGGATGACGCTGCGCCGATCCCGCGCCATCGAGGCCGTCGCCCCGGGCTGCAGATAGAAGCGGACGGCATAGGGGGCCGCCAGGGCCTCGACCGGGCGATCGGTCGGCACGAGCCGCTCTTCGCCGCGCACCTCATCCAGGCGTTGATCCAGATAGAGACGCCGCTCGTGACGGAGGCCGAACTGGGGCACCCAGCCGTCGTGTCCGGTCTCGACCAGGACAGCGCCTTCGCCGGCTTCGCGACGGACCGTCACATTCATCGGCGGGAGGCTGAGGCGGGGCCCCAGGACCTTTTCGGACCGTCCCGAGAGGATGTCGCCGACCGACCCCTCGCCCAGGCTCAGGGTCGAGCCGGCCGGGGTGAGGCGAAACCCCTGGCGGTCGGAGGCGCGCTCACTCCAGCCCGAATTGGTGATCAGGCGGTCGCGACCGCAGACGATTTCGATGGCTCCGGGCTGGGCACAGGCGGTCAGGGGTGCGGCCCCGGCGGCCGGGGCCCCGGCATCGAGGATGATGTGCACCATCTGACCGTCGAGCCGCTCATAACCTCCCGCGAGCAGACGCTCGGCCGCCGCCGGCGTGCCGGTGTCGTCATGGGCGCGGGCCGCCGCGACGCGGGGGGCCGTCAGCATTTCGCCACCCTGGAAGGCGGCGAGCCGACCGTCCGGCAAGGTCAGGGCCCTGAGGCCGGCGGTCAGGCGGTCGATGGAGCGTCCCAGCTCCTGGGGCGGTTCGTGCCCGATCTGCAGCAGGGCGTCGTCGAGAGTGAGCAGGTCGAACAGCAACTCCAGGCCGGCTTCGGGGCTGCGGCTGACATGACAGCCGTCGGCCAGGACCGCGACCGCCAGGGCCCGCTTGAGGCTGGACAGGCCCTGTGCCAGCAGGCTGCGCCCCGCCGGCCCCGACAGGGTCGCGCCGGCCAGGGTCCGGGCGCAGGCGATCTCGGCGGCGGATGCGCCGGGCCGCAGCCGACCGAGATGACGGGCCTGGCGCGCCAGCAGGTCGGCTAGCCGGGCCCGGTCGGCCTCGGAGCTGGAAGCCCCGATCCGCCGCGCCGAGCAGGCCAGATTGATGACGCGGCGCGGCAGGGTCTCCCGGCTCCAGGAAAAGGCGTTCCAATTTCCGAAGATCTCGGCCCAGGCCAGGATCAGCCTGAGGGCTTCACGCGGGGCGCGGTCACCGGAGGCCATGAGGTCAGGCAGCCAGACGAAGCGGTGCAGATCGACGGCGAACCGCCGGGTCGGGCAGGGCCGGTCCCAGATGTCGCCGGACGATCCGACATCGACCACCGATCCGGCGATGACGAATCGGCCCGCCGCCGTTGATCGTCCGACGGCGGCATCGGACGGCCGGAATTCACGCGGCGAGCAGGCGAAGCCGAAGGCCTTGGGGCGGGCGAGCGTCAGGCTGTAACCAGGGGCCCCGAACAATTCCGCGGAGGCCTGGCGCCCGACCAGCCGCGCCGTCGCCTGCAGCCAGGTCAGGCGGGGTAGCTGGGGCGGCCGCATGTCCGGCAGCCGCAAACCGCGCTCGAGGAAGTCGCTCACGACGGCCCTACCCCCGCAAGGCCGCGATGTTGGTGCCATAGGTGTCCGGGCCGCCGCGGAAGACGGCGGTTCCGGCGACCAGGGCCGTGGCCCCGGCCGAGACACAGGCGGCGGCATTGTCGGCGGTGACGCCGCCGTCGACCTGGAGCACGGCGTCAGAGCCGGCCCGGTCGAGGATGCGTCGGGCCTGTTCTATCTTGTTCAGGGACGCGCGGATGAAGCTCTGCCCGCCGAAGCCGGGATTGACCGACATGATCAGGACCAGATCGACCAGATCGACCACCTCTTCGAGGACAGTCAGGGGCGTGGCAGGATTGAACACGACCCCGGCCCGGGCCCCGATCCGGCGAATTTGGCCGAGCGTCCGGTGCAGGTGCGGCCCGCTTTCGGGATGGACGCTCAGGATGTCGGCCCCGGCCTGGCGAAAGGCCTCCAGCCACGGATCGACCGGCGCGACCATCAGGTGAACGTCAAACGGCTTGCTCGTATGGGGTCTCAGCGCCTTCACCACATCCGGCCCGATCGTCAGATTGGGCACGAAATGGCCGTCCATGACATCGACATGGATCCAGTCGGCCCCGGCCAGATCGAGGGCGCGGACTTCCTCGCCCAGGCGCGCAAAGTCGCTGGCCAGAATGGACGGGCAGATCAGGGGCGACGTCATGGGTGTCGATTAGGCTGAGCGCGCGGCGGGGGCAAGGCGGCTGGTTGAGATCTACCCCCTATTGGCAAGGCGGCGGCGCGTATGTTCTAATATTGTTCCGCCTGGAGATCCCTGTCGTGCCCTCGAATAAGGAACCCGTTCATCTGGAGCAGGATGAAGTCACGGGGGATCGGTTTTTGATCTACGGTACGGTCGGGGGCAGCCGCGTCGAACTTCGCTATGACGGGGACGCACTCTGGATGAGTCAGGCCCAGATGGCGTCGCTGTTCGGGCGCGACATGTCAGTCATCTCTCGGCACATCAGCGCGATCCTTGAGGAGGGCGAGCTTGATGAGGGGAGTTCTTTGCAGAAATTGCAAACAACCTCATCCGGCGGTCGCCCAGGAACCGTGTACAGCCTGGATATGGTGATCTCCGTCGGCTACCGGGTCAGCTCGGCTCAGGCGACCTTGTTTCGGCGCTGGGCCACGGATGTTCTGGTTCGATTTGCCACCAGTGGGTTCGTCGTCGATGCCGAAAGGCTGAAGGCTCCCGGTGCAAGGGACCGGGTCAGCGAACTCCGCGAAGTTGTCCGCGAAATCCGAGCGTCGGAAGCGAACCTGTATGCCGAGATCCGGCATATCTGCGCGATGTGCCAAGACTATGATCCCAAATCCCAGGCTTGGCGGGAATTCTACCGGAACACCCAGGCAAGCTCTGCTACGCCGTTACAAATCAGACACCTGCCGAGGTCGTGCAGGCTCGTGCGAACGCCGACGAAGCGGATATGGGGCTGCGATCCTGGAGGGGTGAGCGAGTCACGGCCGCCGATGTGACGACGGCGAAGAACTTCCTGGGCACCGGCGAGATACGAGAACTCAATCGGCTCACGGACCTGTTGCTGACAATCTTTGAAGATCAGCTAGACCTTGGCCGCCTGACGACAATGGCCCAGGCAACCGAAATCTTCGAGACGCAGCTCCAACAGCTTGGGCGGATCGTATTAAGGGGCGGCGGACGGGTCTCCAAGAAGGAGGCCGACCAGTCCGCTCGGGAAGAATATCGACTCTGGGACGAACGTCGAAAACGCATCGAGAAGGACCGTGTCGAGCGGGAGTATGCCGAGCTTAAGAAGGCGGCGGCCAAGCTGCCCAGCGCCCAGAGATCACACAAGTCATAGGCGCGGCGTGTCCTGGGATCTTAAGTGAACCCTGCCGGTCGCCCATGGGTATTAGGAACGTCATGCGGAAGACCGGATCGCGTTCAGAGCCGCCTCGTCCAGCAACAGCCGATCCGAGGACGGGGCCCAGAGCTGGCCGGGCACGCTCACATCGGCCAGACCCATGCCGGCGATCAGGGTGGCGAAATAGGCGTTGCTGTTGGCCCCGAAGGCCGCCGGCCAGGGATAGGCGATCTCCCGTGCATTGACGGCCTGGCGCACGGCCTCGGCCCGCTGCAGGCAGACCTCGATGGAGGTGCCCGGATCCGGCGTCAGTTCGGCCTGGGGAAAGTGCTGCTCATAGAAGCCGGTGGGGTGATCGAAGGCCTCGCCCCAGATCACCTCGCGCCGGAACGGCAGGAGGCCGCCATAGATCTTGAGAGGCGCACCGCCTGGTCCTCGGGCGATGCCATGAAATTCGAGAAGTACGTGGCCCCGATCATCGGTCACGGCCACGAAATTATGAGCCCCGAACCAGAGGTCGGGGGTCTCGCCCTTGCGCCGCCAGCGCAGGGCCGGCGTCTGAACCTTGAGCAGGCGGCTCGGCGTCATGGTCAGGCGGAGGGTATCCGCTCAAGCCGTGCGGCGAAGAAGCCGTCCAGTCCGCCTACCTGCGGCCACTGGCTGGGCAGAAGCCGCAGCCAGCCGTCGCCCATCAAGGCCTCAACCGGTGCGCCGATCGCGCCGGGGTCGGCGGGCGTCAGGCGGAAATCAGAGTGGCGCCGCAGGAAGGCCAGGATCTGGGTCTCGCCTTCCTCGCGTTCCAGCGAACAGACGCAATAGACCAGCCGCCCCCCCGGCCTGACCCGGGCCGCCGCAGCGTCGAGCAGACGGTGTTGGACATCGGCCAGTTTGGCGATCTCAGGCGGGCCAAGCGCATAGAGGGCTTCCGGATTGCGGCGCAGGGTGCCGGTGG
>CAUJHO010000068.1 GCA_963205025.1 Pseudomonadota bacterium
CGCGCCACTTCGACTTTAATTCCCCGCCGCGGGCCCCACACATTGGGATCTGCGGGCCCCCGCCCCGGCCCCCCTGCGCCGGGCCGCTTCTGCATCAGATCCCCAGCGTCGCCCGATAGGTCGGATGGACGACCTCAGCCCATTCGGGGTGCTTCTTCAGATAGCCGGCAAAGAACGGGCAGACCGGCAGGATCACCAGCCCCCGCGCCTTCACATCGGCCAGAACATGACGGGCCAGTCGGCTGGCGATACCACGGCCCTCCAGAGCGATCGGCACCAGGGTTTCGGTCACCATCAGGCCACCCTGAACCAGATTGTAGGTCACCACCGCCGTCGCCCCCTCGACGTCGAGGGCATAGCGCCTGTGGTCGACCTCATCGCGGACGTCGGGATCGAGGTCGCTCACGAAACCTCGGCCGGCAGATCGATGTCACACAGAGAGAAATCGGCCCCGCGCGCAGCGCGCACCTGATCGACCAGATCACGGAAGGTCTGGCTGCCGGTCGACAGGATCCGCACCGTCGGGCGCTCGGCCTCGGGAATATCGGCGGCGACCTGCACCCGGGTCATCATGTCCGGCTCGGCCACGGCTCCCGACGGATCCGTGCCGTGGCTCAGCGCGCGAACCACATCCAGTCCGACAATCGCCCGACCCCAGACGGTGTAGCGTTTGTCCAGAGACGGATAGGCCTGGCGCATGATGAAGAACTGGCTGTTGGCGCTGTTGTTGTCTTCGTCGCGTGCCATCCCGGCGACGCCCGGGCAGTAGGTCGCCCAGCCATGGACCTTGCCGTCGCCGGTCTGACTCATCAGCTCGTCAGGCTGGCTCATGATCGGCAAGGAGCCGATGAAGCCCTCCAGGGACCCCATCGGGCTGGATACCGGCGCGAACGCCATTTCGGGGGCCCGACGGAAGGTGAACTCGGCATCCAGGTCCGGGTAGGCGCTCTGGCCTTCGCCCCACAGGGCGCGATCCCCGCCCCGGCTCAACGGATCGCCCGTCTGGGCCATGAACCAGTCGATCACCCGGTGAAATCGCTGATTGTCATAAAAGCCGTCGCGGGCAAGCCGGCGTACACGCTCAACGTGACGGGGGGCGATCTCCGGGGCCATCTCGACGAGGATCCGGCCTCGGCTGGTGTCGATCACCAGCAGGTTTTCCGGCGCGACGGTGCGCCACGCGGCGGCCGGAATACCGGCGGCGGCGGCCTCGGGCGTCTGGGTCCCTGCCTCCTGGGCCAGGGCTGACCCCGCAAACGTCAGGGCGGCGACCGCCCCCAGCAGCAGTTGAGCCTTCATCGTAGGGTCTCCCAGACTAGTTCTCGATCTCGGACGGCAACGTCAGGTCACAGACGGAAAACCGCGTGCCTCGCGCCGCCCTCTGTTCCTCCACCAACTGCCCGAATCGGGGCGAACTCACATTCAGCACCCGCGCGACGGGACGCTCACCGACCGGAATGTCCGACGCAACACGCACGCGCGTCATGCGATCGCGCAGATCCTCCGGCACCACCCCCGACACCGGATCACCGATCTGCAGCAGATTGACCGCATCCATCGGCCCAACGACATGGCCCCACACCGTGTATTGGCCATTCAGGCTCATGTTCGGGGCCGTCATGATGTAGAACTGACTATTGGCTGAGTTGATATTCTGGCCCGTCCGTGCGGCTCCAACGACACCCGGACAGAACCAGGCCGTGGCATCGACCCGGCCATCCCGGGTGGCGAACATCTGGCCGTCAGGCTGGGTCTGCACCGGCAGGGCCCCAAACAGGCCCAGTTGCACGCCCGCCGGTCGCGTGAAGCCACGATCCGTTCCGGTCACCTCGGCATAGGGCAGTTCCGTGCCACGGCGGAAGCTGAACTCGGCGGCCATGTCCGGCAGATCGCTGCCCCCCTCGCCCGTGCCGGTCGGGTCGCCGGTCTGGGCCATGAATCCCGCCATCACCCGGTGGAACGGCACACCGTCGTAGAATCCACGCCGCGCCAGGGTCCGCATGCGTTCCACATGACCGGGCGCGACCTCGGGGAACAGCTCCACCAGAATACGCCCGCGCGTGGTCTCGATGACCAGGAGGTCGTCAGGATCGACCGTCCGCCAGTCGCTCGACTGGGCCAGAGCGGGGGTCGACAGAACCGCCAGGGCGGCGGTGAGGCAGGCCAGCAAACGCATGGATCAGACTTTCAACTTGGAACGGACGGCACGCGCGACCTCGGGCGGCACGAAGCCATCGATGTCGCCCTTCAGACGGGCGATCTCCTTGACCAGACGCGAGGCGATGGCCTGGTGGCGCGGGTCGGCCATCAGGAAGACCGTCTCAATCTCATCGTTCAGCTTCTGGTTCATGGCCGTCATCTGGAACTCATATTCGAAGTCGGCGACGGCGCGCAGCCCACGAATGATGACGGCGGCTCCAACCTCTTCGGCGAAGTGCATCAACAGGCTCTCGAACGGCCGGATCTCGATGATGGTGCCGTTTCGCAGCGGCTCGACCGCCGTTTCGAGCATCTGAACCCGCTCATCGGTCGTGAACAGCGGGCCCTTGTCATCGTTGCGGGCCACCCCGACGACCAGCTTGTCGACCAGCTTCACCGCCCGACCGATGATGTCGAGGTGCCCGTTGGTGACGGGATCGAAGGTTCCCGGATAAAGGCCGATGCGCAAAGGTGTCCTCCGGTGGATCGCCTGTTGGCCTCCGTCTAGCACGGAATAGAGCGCGTTCCGATAAGTGGGAACCGGTTATCGGATCAAACGCGCAGCGCTGGAAACGGGAGCCGAACCCGAATCCCATTCGCCGGGTCCGCCCGGCGCTCGCCAACGGCCTAGATCGGCTGGACCGGATTGGCCGCCCAGGCGGCGGTCAGCCGCGCGATCCGCTCCGGGGCCGGGTCGAACGAGATCGAATCGACGGCGAACACAGCGCAGGCCGGCGTGGCGCTGTTGCAGATGAAGGCGGCGTCGAACCCCCGCAGGTCATCGAGCGTCACGCGCCGGCGTTCGCCCCCCAGACCCTCCTTCAGCAGTGCCTGGGTCACACCGTCCAGCATGGGGGCGTCCGGCCAGATCAGGCGATCCCCCTCCCAGAAGCCAACATTCCACAGCGTCCCTTCCGCTATGACGCCGTCGTCATCGACGAACAGGGCATCGTCATAGCCGGCTGCGCGCGCCGCGCGGCGCGCCCGCATCAGGCCGAACGTCGCAATGGACTTCAGGTGCGGGGCCTCGCGGCGATAGGTCCGGGCCTGAATTCGCAACGGGACGTCCGACAGCGGCGGCGGCGGATCGAAGGCACAGACCATCACCTGCGGGCACCCCGCCCAGGTTGGGTCGCGATGACTGATCTGCTGTGAAAACAAACTGATCCGAACAAATGCTCGGGTGCGATCTTCGAGCGCAGTGCGTATCCAGACCCGCAGATCGGCGGCGTCGGGGGCACCCCCGAACAGCTCGCGCGCCGCCAGATCCAGACGTGCCAGATGCCGATCCAGACCGCGCACACCGCCGTCCTCGACCCGAAAAGAGGTATAGGCCCCGTAGTTCACCAGGGCCTGATGCAGCAGCACCTCCGGCGACGCCGGTTGGCCGTCGATCAGGACCCGAGGGCCACGCACCGCCTAGGTCTCGGCCTCACCCAGGCCGGCCTCCTCGTCCTCACCCGAGTCGGGCAGGCGCTCGACCGACACCACCTTCTCGCCCTCGGCCGTGCGGAACACGGTGACGCCCTGACTGGCGCGTCCGACGATGCGGATCTGATCGACCGGCGTGCGGATCATCTGTCCGCCCGAGGTCACCAACATCAGGTCGTCGGTCTCTTCGACCGGGAAACTGGCCGCCAGCCGGTCGCCGGCGCGTCCGCCCAGACCATGGGCCGTCAGGCCCTGGCCGCCCCGGCCCGTTCGCCGATACTCATAGGCCGAGGAACGCTTGCCGAACCCTGTCTCGGTGATCGTCAGGATGAACTGCTCGGCGGCCCCCATTTCGGCGATGCGTTCGACCGACAGAACGGCGTCCTCGACGCCCTCGTCGGCGTCGTCTGCCACGGTGTCGTCCTCACCCTCACCCAGGGCGCGGCGCATGGCATTGGCATGTTTGACATAAGCCGCCCGTTCTTCGGGGGTCGCCTCGAAGCGGCCGAGGACCGCCATGGAGATGACCGCATCGTTCGCCTGCAGGCGCACACCACGCACGCCGGTCGACTTGCGGCCTTTGAAGACGCGGACATCGTCGGCCTTGAACCGGATGGCCCGGCCCAGCGCCGTCGTCAGCATGACGTCGTCCTCGGCGGTACACAGGGCGACCCCAACCATGGAATCGCCCTCTTCCAGATCCATCGCGATCTTGCCGGCGCGATTGACGCTGGCGAAGTCCGACAGCTTGTTGCGGCGCACATCGCCCGACTTGGTGGCGAACATGATGTCGTAGCTGTCCCAGGTCGCCTCGTCTTCGGGCAGGGGCAGCACGTTCATGATCGAGTCGCCCGGCTCGATCGGCAGCAGGTTCACAAACGCCTTGCCGCGCGCATTGGCGGCCCCCAGCGGCAGGCGCCAGGTCTTGAGCTTGTAGGCCTTGCCGTTGGTGGCAAAGAACAGCACCGGCGTATGGGTCGAGGCCGAGAAGACGCCGACGACGGCATCTTCGTCCTTCATCCGCATCCCGGCCTTGCCCTTGCCGCCGCGATGCTGGGTTCGGTAGTCGGCCAAGGCCGTCCGCTTGACGTAGCCGCCGTGGGTCACGGTCACGACCATGTCCTCGCGCGGGATCAGGTCTTCGTCTTCCAGTTCGAAATCGCCCTCGACGAACTCCGAGCGACGCGGCACCGCGAACTCGGCGCGCACCCGCACCAGGTCTTCGCGCACCACCGCCAGGATGTTGGCGCGGTCGGACAGCAGGGTCAGCTTCTCCTGGATGTCGGCGGCGACCTCGCGCGCCTCATCGAAGATCTCGTCGCGGCCCAGGCCGGTCAGACGGCTCAGCGTCAGCGCCAGAATCGCGCGCGCCTGTTCGTCGGTGAAGCGCAGCTTGTCGCCGTCGACGACCACCGACCTGGGGTCGGCGATCAACTCGATCAGGGCCATCATGTCCCCGACCGGCCAGACCTTGGCCTGAAGCTGCTCTCGCGCCTCGGCCGGGTCCTTGGCTGCCCGGATCAGGGCCACGACCTCGTCGATATTGGCAACCGCAAGGCCCAGACCCACCAGGACGTGACCGCGATCGCGGGCCTTGGCCAGTTCAAACCGCGTCCGCCGGATCACCACCTCTTCGCGGTGCTCCAGGAAGATCTCCAGCAAGCGGCGTAGCCCCATCTGTTCGGGTCGTCCCCGGTTCAGCGCCAGCATGTTGACGCCGAACGAACTCTGCAGGGCCGTGAAGCGATAGAGCTGGTTCAGGACGACATCGCCCGAGGCATCGCGCTTCAGTTCGACCACCACCCGCATCCCGTGCCGGTCGGATTCATCACGCACATCCGAGACGCCCTCGACACGCTTGTCGCGGACCAGTTCGGCGATCCGTTCCTGCAACGTCGCCTTGTTCACCTGATACGGGATCTCGGTGATGATGATCGCTTCGCGATCCTTGCGGATCGTCTCGATGGTGGCCTTGCCGCGCACCATGACCGAGCCGCGTCCCGTCATCAGGGCGTTGCGCGCACCCGTCCGGCCCAGAATTTCGCCACCCGTCGGAAAGTCCGGCCCCGGCACGATCTCCAGCAGGCTGTCGGTGCCGATATCGGGATCGTCCAGCAACGCCAGACAGGCATCGACAACCTCACCCAGATTATGCGGCGGGATGTTGGTGGCCATGCCGACCGCGATGCCGCCCGCCCCATTGACCAGCAGGTTCGGATACCGCGCCGGCAGAACCACCGGCTCCTGCCGGCTGCCGTCATAGGTCTCCTTGAAGTCGACCGTATCCTTGTTGATGTCGTCGGTCAGGGCCTCGGCGGCCTTGGTCATGCGGCTTTCGGTGTAGCGCATGGCCGCCGGCGGATCGCCGTCGACCGAGCCGAAGTTGCCCTGGCCGTCGACCAGCATGAGCCCCATCGAGAACGGCTGGGCCATCCGCACCAGGGCGTCATAGATCGCGCTGTCGCCGTGCGGGTGATACCGACCCATGACGTCACCGACGATATTGGCCGATTTGACGTACTTCTTGTCGTGGGTCCGCCCCTCCTCGTGCATCGCATAGACGATGCGGCGGTGGACGGGCTTCAGACCGTCGCGCGCATCCGGCAGGGCGCGGCTGACGATCACGCTCATGGCGTAGTCGAGGTAGGATTTCTTGAGCTCGTCCTCGATGGCAATGGGGGCGATATCGCCCCGGCCCGAGGCTGAGCCGTGGTCTTCGGTTTCGTCGGTCAAGGGGAAGTTTTTCTGAGAAGAATCGGAGCGTTCAGCGCTGCCTGAGTGTTAGCATTTATGCGCCGCGAGCGCAAAAACCAGCCCGCCCCGCCCAGGCGCTTGGGCGGCCCTGCCAACGTCATGATTCTACTTATTTTTATGGCCTGTTTTCGGCGGCACGGCACCCGCGCGCCGGCGCAAGCCGTCAGCGCACATTGACGCCCGCGCGGAGCCCCCGTTCCGCCAGGGCAACCAGCCCGACGCCGGCCAGGGCGATGGCACCGCCGGCCAGGATCTGGGGCGTCAGGACATCCCCCATGAGCCCGACGCCAATGGCCACCGACACCAGCGGCGTCGCCAGCAGATAGGGCGTCACACGCCCGGCCTGGCGGCGCTGCACCAGCCAGAACAGAAGCGCCGTGGCCGACACCGACGAGACCAGCCCAGCCCAGACGACCGAGGCCCAGACCAGCGGCCCCGACGCCTGCATGGCCGCGACCTGACCGTCCTCGAACAGCCACGACCCGAGCAGCATGACCGGCGCGGTGACCAGCGCCAGCAGCCCCTGCATCGTGAACGGTGACACGCCCTGCATGCGCCGCGCCAGCACGGTACTGCCGGCCCAGGCCAGACCCGCCATCAGACCCAGGACAATCGGCAGCCCGTCGCGCATGGCACGCGGGTCCAGGCTCATCCAGGCGACCCCGACAAAGGCGACCACCAGCCCGATCACCGCCATCCGTGGCAGTCGTTCGCCCAGGACGAGAAACGAGATCAGGGCCGTGAAGGGAATCCACATCTGCTGGGCGACGACGAACGGGCTGAGGTCATCGGCCAGCCAATACTCGACATAGATCAGGCCAAAGTGGATCGGCCCTCCGAGCAGGATCAGCAGTCCCAGGCTCTTCCACGCCGTGATCCGCGGTCGCAGGAACGGGACCAGGACCAGGGCCGCCATCGAAAAGCGGAGACCCGCGACCAGCAAGGGCGGAAGCACCTCCGTCGCGACCTTGGCGGCGGCATTGTTGATGCCCCAGATCAGGACGATGGCGATGATCGCCCCGACCTCGGCCAGGCTCAGCCGTTCTGATGATGAGGATGCAGGCAACGACACATCTCCTCATGCCAACAATCGCACGGCAAGGCGCGTCACGTCGCGTATCGGCCCGTTACGGCACCGGCGGACGATGCTAACAAGGCCCCATGAAGGGTCGCCTGTCCACCATCGCCATGATCTTTGCCCTGGCCCTGGCCGGTCCGTCCCAGGCCCAGCAACCGGGAGCCACCGTGATCACCTCGCCTGCCCCCCTGCTCCAGGAAGATCCGCGTCCCCGCATCTTTCTGGCCGGTTCCATCAACATGGGGGCAACGCGCGACTGGCAGGCCGAATTTGCCGCCGCCCTGGCCGATCTGGACGTCATTGTCCTCAATCCACGCCGGGCCGACTGGGACAGATCCTGGCGCACCGAGGCCGATGAGCCGGAGTTTCGCCGGCAGGTCGAATGGGAACTGGCCGCCCTGGAGAGTTCCGATGTCGTCGTCATGTATCTCGACCCGGCCTCGCAAAGCCCCATCTCGCTGCTGGAGTTCGGCCTGTATGCCCGCTCCGGGCGGCTCATTGTGCTGTGCCCGCCGGGCTTCTGGCGCAAGGGCAATATCGATGTGACGGCCGACTTCTATGGCGTTCGCCGGGTCGACAGCCTCGACGAACTGATCTCGGCCGCCCGCGCGGCACTCCAGACGCGCCCCTAGAAATCCGGCTTGGCGACCATCAGCCAATAGATCCCCAGCACCGCCGCAAACGCAGGCCACCCCAGGACGAACCACCACCTGTAGAGCCGGTCATAGGCGACCGGCAGCGCCAAATCGGCCGCGGCGGCCTGTTCGGCCAGCACCTTGAGCCGGACCTGGATCGCCACCACCGGCAACCAGCACAGCCCGGTCAGGATATAGAGGCCATAGGCCGCCATCAGCCACGGCTCCGTCAGGCTGTAACCCTGGATGACAATCAACATCAGACCCGACACCGGCTGTACGACCACAGCCGTCGCCGTGAACACGACGTCGGCCAGGACAACGATCCGGGCCACGGCCGCCACCGTGCGCGCGTCGCGGGTGGCGTCAGCGCGCAGCATGAAGAAGGCGATGCCGGCACCGGTCCCGAACAAGACCGCCCCGGACAGGATGTGGATCAGCTTGATCAGCTCATAGGTCATCGGCGGTCGTCCGTCGCGGCCACGACCAGACACAGCATCATCATCGGCAGGACCTTCAACCAGGGGCCCAGCGGATCGAGCCACAATTGCGGTGCCCACAGGGTCGCCCCAAGCAGATAGCCGAGCGTGGCGACAAACATCCCGACGGCCACCGTCCGGGTCCAGCGCCTGATCCACAGGGCCAGGCCCATGATCACATCGAACCAACCACCCCAGAAGGTCCCGTGCCAGGCGGCGGCGTCGCTGAATCCGGCCGTCATCAGATGCTGTTTGGCCACCTCGAACCCCGGCCCGAGCGAGACCAGGCCCGTAGCGAGCCAGAAAAGTCCCAGGGCGACGATGGACGCCGGACGAACGAAATAGAGCCGCGCCTGCCAGCGGTCCGCGGTGGTCGCTGGGTCTGCGAACAGAATGGCCTCGAACCCGCGCGGCGAAATACCGGTGGCGGCGGTGAGTATTTCCGTCGGGCCTCCAGCGGCACCGTGGGCCATCTGCTGAACGGAGGTGGTGCGGAACGACGAAGGCCACCCCAGCAGGCCGATAAGGTCACCAATCTTCACGGCCGGCCAGGCCATCCAGACCGGGATGCGTATCACAGGCGCGGGTTTCAGGCCGAGCCAGCCCCGAAGCCCCCGCAACAGATTGGACTGGCTCACCAGATCGGGCCCACCGACGTCCAGCGTCATGCGCGCGGGTGCGCTCTCGTCAGCCAGGGCGATCGTGGCGGCGCAGAGATCCTCCATGGCGACCGGGCGGAACATCTGATCACCGCCCAGCACCGGGATCACGCCCGGACAGGCCGCAAGGCCGCGAAGCATGGCCGTGCCGCCATAGCTGGCCCGAGCCAGCACCAAAGACGGCCTGAGGATAATCCAGTCGAGGCTTGAGGCGGTCACCCGTCGCTCCGTCTCAGCCTTCGTTCGGGCATAGGCTGTACCCGCCTCGTCATCCGCACCGACTGCAGAGATGTGGATCAGCCGGCGGACGCCCGCCGCCTCGCATGCTGCGATCAGGGCGCTGGGCCCCTCGACATGAGCCACAGCATGGCTGTCCCCCGGCCCGTCCTGAAGCACACCGACGCAGTTGACGACGACGGTCACGCCCGCGAGCAATGGTGCCCAGGACTCCGGCGTTGTCAGATCGCCGAACTCTGCCCGGACCCAGTCATGGGAGGGCGCGAGCCGCCGCGCCGTCTCAGGTCGCCTCGCGCCGGCCCGCACGGTCCAGCCGTCGCGCGCGAACGCCCGAGCCAGGCTGGACCCGATGAAGCCTGATGCTCCGAGAATTAGAACCCTGCGCGGCATGGGACGAGGTTGACGCGATTCTGGCAGGCCGAAACGGATCTTCGCCTGCCGTCGAGTCGGGCCGACGTCGCCGTCAGGCATCCTCAAGCATCAGGACTCCCGGGGCGGCTTTGAGCGCGCCACGCAGCGCCGCATCCAGCCGGTAGCGCCCCGGCAGTCGCATCTCCACCTCGGTCGTGCCCTGAAGCGCCGCCACCAGAGTGATCTCGCCGCCGCGTTCGGTCTCGGCCGGTTTCAGACGCGCCTTGATCGACGCGATCTCGACCGATCCCGGCGAGACGACGACGCGCAGGCCCTCGGCGGCGTCGACCACGGCATCGATCGGCTGGGCGTCGTCCCCGAACCAGCGGACTTCACCATCTGCAGCCTTGGCCCGGACCCGCAGGGTCACGGCGGCACCCGGCTCCAGCACATCGCGGCATTTGCGAAGTTGTTCCGGCGGGAACAGGACCTCGAACTCTCCGGTCGGATCGGAGAAGGCGACAAAGGCGAACTTCTCGCCGGTTCGGGCCGAGGCGCGCTCTTGTCGGCGACGCACGACGCCAGCCATGAGGAAGGCTTCGTGGCCGTTCTCGGCCTGCGGCAAGGCCTCGGCAAACAGGGTCACCCGCTTCTTGCGCAGGACGCTGATCATGTCCTCCAGCGGGTGCCCGGACAGATAGTAGCCGACGGCGGCGAACTCTTCATCGAGGCGATCCGGCCCGATCCAGTCTTCCACGATCTGCAGGCGCGGCCGCGCCGCATCGGCCTGGTCCTCGCCGAACAGGCTGACCTGCGACGACGCTCGCTCGGCCGCCATCGACTGGGCGTGGGCGATCAGGACGTCGGCGCATTCGACCAGCTGGCGTCGGTTGGGATGGATCGAATCGAAGGCCCCGGCTCGCGCCAGGTTCTCGATCGCCCGCTTGTTGACCGCGCGCGGGTCGATCCGCTCGAGAAAATCGAAGATGTCGGTGAAGGGGCCGCCCTCCTCCCGCGCCTGGACCACCGACCGCATCGCCTCCAAGCCGACGTTGCGGATCGCACCCAGGGCATAGAGGACCTGGCCGTCGGCGACATCGAAGTCGGCCATGGACCGGTTGATGTCGGGCGCGCGCACCGGTACGTCGAAGCGGCGGGCGTCCTGGTAGAAGACGGCCAGCTTGTCGGTATTGGCCGCGTCCAGCGACATTGAGGCGGCGATGAACTCGACCGGGTAATTGGCCTTCAGATAGCCCGTCTGGAACGAGATCAGGGCATAGGCGGCCGCGTGCGACTTGTTGAAGCCGTAGCCGGCGAACTTCGCCACCAGTTCAAAGATGAAATCGGCCCGCTCGGGATCGACGCCCTGAAGGCGTGCGCCCTCCATGAAGCGGACCTTCTGCTTGGCCATCTCCTCGGGCTTCTTCTTGCCCATTGCGCGCCGCAGCAGATCGGCCTCACCCAGGCTGTATCCCGACAGGATCTGGGCGATCTGCATCACCTGTTCCTGATAGATGATGACCCCGTAGGTCTCGGTCAGGACCGGCTCCAGACTGGGGTGCAGGACGTCGACCTGCTGGCGACCGAATTTGCGGTCGACATAGGTGTCGATCATCTCCATCGGCCCGGGTCGGTACAGCGAGATCAGGGCGATGATCTCTTCCAGGCTCTCGCACCGCATCTTGCGAAGCGTGTCGCGCATGCCCTGGCTTTCCAGCTGGAACACGCCGATGGTCTGGCCCGACGCCATCAGCTCGAACGTCGCCGGATCCTTCAGCGGCAGGTTCAGCAGATCCAGTTCGACCCCGCGCTTTTCCAGGTAACCCAGCGCCCGTTCCAGCACCGTCAGGGTCTTCAGGCCCAGGAAGTCGAACTTCACCAGGCCCGCCGGCTCCACCCATTTCATGTTGAATTGGGTCGCCGGAATGTCCGAGCGCGGGTCCTTGTAGAGCGGCGTCAACTCGGTCAGGGGCCGGTCGCCGATGACGATACCGGCAGCATGGGTCGAGGCGTTGCGATACAGCCCTTCCAGGCTCTGTGACGTCTCGATCAAGACCTCGACCGTGCGGTCCTCGCGCTTGGCCTCCTTCAGGCGCGGTTCCAGCTCGACGGCCTGGGCCAGGGTCACGGGATTGGCCGGATTGTTCGGGACCATCTTGGCCAGACGATCCACCTGGCCCAGCGGCATCTGCATGACCCGCCCCACATCGCGCAGCACCGCGCGCGCCTGCAGGGTGCCGAAGGTTATGATCTGGGCGACGCGGTCCTGGCCGTACTTGTCCTGAACATAGGCAATCACCTCGTCGCGCCGTTCCTGGCAGAAGTCGACGTCGAAGTCCGGCATCGACACCCGTTCGGGGTTCAGGAACCGTTCGAACAGCAGGCCGAACCGCAGGGGATCCAGATCGGTGATGGCCATGGCCCAGGCCACCATCGACCCGGCCCCGGAGCCGCGCCCCGGCCCGACCGGAATATCATGGGCCTTGGCCCATTTGATGAAGTCGGACACGATCAGGAAGTAGCCGGAAAAGCCCATCGACTGGATGACGCCGATCTCGCGCTCCAGCCGGCTCCAGTAGTCGGCCTCGTCGGCCGCCATATCCAGCCCGTGGAGCCGGCCCTTCAGACCCTCGCGCGCCTGGTGCGCCAACTCCTCGGCCTCAGAACGCCCGGCCCCGGTGTCGAACCGGGGCAGGATCGGATCGCGCGGCTGCACCAGGAAGGCCGAGCGGCGCGCAATATCGATGGTGTTGTCGCAGGCCTCCGGCAGATCGGCGAACAGGGCGCGCATGTCCGCCGCCGGCTTGAACCAATGCTCGGGCGACACCTTGCGGCGTTCGTCCTGGCCCAGGAAGGCCCCATCCGAAATCGCGATCAGGGCCTCATGGGCCTTGGCCATGTGTGGCGGGCCGAAATAGACGTCATTGGTCGCCACGAGCGGCACATCGTGATCATAGGCATAGGCCACCAACCCGGCCTCGGCCTGAACTTCTTCTGGCAGATCATGTCGTTGAAGCTCGACATAGAAGCGATCTGCGAAGGCCGCCTGCATCTGCGACAGCGCCAGGCGAGCCTCATCGACGCGGCCCTGGACGAACAGGGGGTCGATCGGGCCGTCCGGCCCACCGGACAGCAGGATCAGCCCACCTGAGTGCTCGGCGACCTTCGCCCAGGGCACCGCCGGTTCGTCACTGGGCTCAATATCGAGATAAGCCGCCGATGACAGCACCGACAGATTGGCCCAGCCCTCCTCATCCTGGGCGATCAGAACGACAGTCGGCATCCGGGCCCAGCGCTCGGCCCGCTGGCCGCCGATGTCCCGGACCGGCAGGGCACAACCGACAATCGGCTGGACGCCGGCGTCCTTGCAGGCCTGGGAGAACTCGAGGGCCCCGAACAGATTGGTTCGGTCCGCAATGCCAATGGCCGGCATCTGGGCGTCCGCCGCCAGCCGACCCAGCTTGCCGGCCTTGATCGCCCCTTCCAGCAGGGAATAGGCGCTGCGAACGCGGAGATGGACGAAGCCTTGGCTCACCCTGGCGGCCTTTCGAGTCTGATCGTTCGAGTCTGATCCAGCCCGCATCGTCGCCGCTCGGCGCGCTCGGCTCAAGCGCGGCTGACGGATCGACTGTGGACGAAACTCAGGCGGCCATCGCCGCCACGCTCCACACCATCCACACAAACGCCCCGACCGACGCCAGTGACAGGGATTCACGAACCACGCGCACCATCAGGACCTCCTGGGTTTATGTTCTGCGTTTGTTCTATTCTGGTTTTGTTCTCATGGCAAGCGTCATTGCGCGGCGGTACCAAAGGCGGTTTTTACAAGGGATTCCGGGGGCCGGTAGGGCCGGCCCGGCCAACCGACAGGCTAGTCGCCGGCGAACCAGATGAAACTCTGGCCCTCATAGATCCGGCCACCGATCGTCAGCGTGCCGCGCAGCACAGGCTCGGTCGGGGCTGCGCCGGAGCGCCTGTCGTGAAACGCCGGTTGCACGAACTGACCCTCGTAGCGCACCTCCCCCAGGGTCGGATCGGTTCCGGCGAAGCGAACCATGCGCTCGGATATGCCATAGCCGGTCGGCAGGACCCGGACGATGACCTCGGGGGTCTGCCCCCCGAGCTCGTTGGCGATGGTCGGCGACGACAGGTCGTCGAACTGGAACAACACCGGCGCGAAATTGGTCGGCCCCTGCCCCCGCGCCTGCTCCCAGTCGGCGAAGGCGGCCTCGTCGCCAAGGTGGAGATGGCTCAGCTTCAGATCGCCGATCTGGACGTCGCTGACCGGCAGGTAATAGCCGAACAGATCGGCCCCGGACTGATGGGCGAAGCCTTCGACGGCCGGCGGTCCCGGCGGCTCTACCGCTTCGGGCGGTGGGGGGGCCGAGGGGCTGTCATCCGCACCGGCACCGCAGGCCTGAACGAGAACGGCGACGGCAAGGAGGTGCAGCAGGCGGCGCATGACAGATCAGGGCTTGGTTCCGGCGCGACGGCTTGCCGGAGACGTACGAAACTGCGGATTGTCCATCCCGTCAACGGCGACCAGCGTGTCCCAGGCGATCTGGACCGCCCCCCGATACCAACTCGGATCGATCAGGTCGGCGTCGTCGGTCGGCCGGTGATAGTCGGTGTGGTCGTCGACGCTGAAGAAGACAAACGGCACGCCGCGCGCATGAAACGCGGCCTGGTCCGACAGATTGACCCAGTTGTTGCGACCGCGCACGGCCGGATCGTCGTAGCCGAAACGCCGCTCGACCCCTGACTGCTGGGGCAGGGCCTCGATCACCGGTGCCAGGGCCGGATAGAGCCGCGTTCCCACCACCCACAGGATGTCATTGTCACCGCGTGAAACCATGTCGAGGTTCATGTTCAGCACGATGCTCTCGAGCGGAACCGGCGAATCGGCCACGAAGGCGCGCGCGCCCAGCAGTCCGGCCTCTTCCCCATCCAGAGCCACGAACATCACCGAATGACGCGGCGGCTGTTGCCGCAACAGGCGGGCCATCTCGATCAGGGCGGCCGTGCCCGAGGCATTGTCGTCCGCTCCGTTGAAGATCTGGCCGTCCTGAACACCCTCGTGGTCATAGTGGGCGGTGACGACGATCCACTGGTCGGGCGCGACGGTTCCGCGGACCACACCGATGATGTTCTCGCCGGCGGTCCCGCGTGCCGTGAACGGACGCAGCCAGCCGGCCTCGAGCGCAATCAGCCCGGCCTGTTCAAACCCGGCCCGGACATAGTCACGCGCGCGGTCGCCGCCCGGCTGGCCGAAGCCACGGCCCTCCATGTCATCGGCCGCCAGCACTCGGACGTCCGTCATCAGACGTTCCGCACTCACCTCGAGCGACTGGGCCTGCACCCCGGGCGCGCGGGCGCAGAAGGCGATTACCACCACGGCCAGGGCCGCCATCAACGGCCTCATGCCGGAACCTCATCCTCGTGTTCATCGCCTTCGGCCTTGCGTCGGCGCAACTCGATCAGGCGCACGCACCAGATCGAAACCTCGTAGAGCAGCACCAGCGGCACCGCCAGCATCAGCTGGCTGATGGGATCGGGCGGCGTCACGATGGCGGCCAGGACCACGACGCCGACGATGGCATAGCGCCGTCCGCTGGCCAGGGTCTTGGAGCTGATCATGCCGGCCATACCGAGAAGCGTGACCACCACAGGCAGCTGGAAGCTGAGACCAAAGGCCAGGATCAGGGCTGTAACCAGCTGTAGATACTCGGCAATCCGGGGCAGCATCTGCACCTGAATCCCCTCGCCCGTAATCTGCTGGCTGAGCGAGAACCACAGAACGAACGGCAGCATGACATAATAGACCAGCGCCGCCCCCAGCAGGAACAGCAGCGGGGCGGCAAACAGGAACGGCAGGAAGGCCCCGCGCTCGCGCCGGTACAGGCCCGGAGCTACAAAGCGGTAGAGCTGCCAGGCCAGCACCGGAAAACACAGCACCACAGCCCCGAAGCCGGCCAGCTTCAGCTTGGCGAAGAAGAACTCCAGCGGTGCGGTGAAAACCAGGTTCAGCGGCTCGCCCCCGGTCGGCGGCGCGGCGGTCGCCTGGATCAGGGCCGTCAGGAGTTCCAGCCCGTGCCCATGACCGCTGCCCTGCGACTGGAAAATGGTGTTGGCCACCCGGAACGGGTGGAACAGGAACAGCGAGATCGGCTCGGCGAAGGCGAAGCACAGCAGAAAGGCCGCGATAAAGGCGACCACGCTGACGATCAGGCGCGAGCGGAGCTCGGTCAGATGCTCCAGCAGCGGCGCGCGCGAGGCCTCGATCTCCGCCTCTTCATCCATCACCTTGCTCATGACGCCGCCGTCTTGCGCCGGGCGCGCGGCTTGCCGGGCTTGGTCCCCTTGGGCCGGGGCTTGGCCGAGACGGCCGGTTCAGCCGCTGGCAACGCCGGCTCGGTCATCGGCGGCGTATGGGTCACGGCCTCCACCTCGGGCGTCGGCAGGCCCTTGGGCGGCGCAGCCGTCCCCAGCGGCTTTTTCAGCTCGGCGTCGATGTCCTTGAAGGTCGTGTCCTTGTCCAGGCCGACCATCTGGCCCGAGCGCAGGGCCTCGACCTCCTTGCGCAGATCATCCAGCTCCGACTGGCGCGCCATATCGTCGAAGCTGGCGCGGAATTCGGCCGCCATCTTGCGCGCCCGGCCCAGGAACTGGCCGACCTTGCGCATCAACAGCGGCAGGTCCTTGGGGCCGACGACGATCAACGCCACCAGGGCGATGACCACCACTTCGAACCCGCCGATTCCGGGGCCGAGCATGGCTGGGTTTCTCCTTGGCGCGACGGCCTAGCGGTTGGCGTCTTCGCGCTCGCGCTCGTTCTGCGGCAGCGAGCCGGCCTGAGCCTGGTCGTTCGTGGCCGATCCGTCGTCCTTCAGGCCGTCACGGAAGGCGCGAATACCCTTGGCCGCGTCGCCCATCAGCCCGCTCAACTTGCCGCGACCGCCAAACAGCAGCGCAATCACGGCGATAACGATAACCCAGTGCCAGATGCTGAAGCTGCCCACGCGATAGTCTCCTAAGGTTGCGACCGGAATCTGTGGCCGCATTCGCCCAACATATAGGCTGATAGTTGCCCAGAGCCAACTCGGGCCGTCACCAAACCTCGACCCGATCCGGTTCGGCCAGGTACAGCGCCTGGCCCGGCTGGACGTCGAAGGCCGCATACCACGGGTCCTGGTTGCGAACCGTGCGGGCCCGCCAGGGTCCGGGCGCATGAACCCCCGTCAGCACGGCATTGCGCAACGCCGGATCGCGATATTTCGCCCGCCAGACCTGGGCAAAGCCGAGATAGAACCTCTGATCGCCGGTAAAGCCTTCCAGCACCGGGGCCTCCCCCCCCGTCAGCGAAAGGCGGTAGGCGTCATAGGCCGTGGCCAGGCCCGCCACGTCCGCGATATTCTCGCCCAGTTCCAGCGTCCCGTTCAGGTGCACCCCCGGCAGGGCCTCATAGGCGTCGAACTGGGCCGCCAGGGCCCGGCCCGCCGCCTCGAACCGCGCCAGGTCCTCGGGCGTCCACCAGTTCCGCAGGCGTCCGGTCTCATCGAACAACGCCCCGGTCGAATCGAAGCTGTGGGTGATTTCATGTCCGATCACCACCCCGATGCCGCCATAGTTGATCGCGGCGTCGGCCGCCTCGTCGAAGAACGGGGCCTCAAGGATGGCTGCAGGGAAGATCAGGCGATTCTCCAGCGGCACATTCAGCGCGTTGACCGTCTGGGGCAGCATGTACCATTCGTCGTGGGTCACCGGCCGCGACAGCTTGGCGATGTTACGCTGATACTCGAACAGGCCGGCGCGCTGGACGTTGCCCCAGGCCTGATCCGGTCGGACCTCCAGGGCGCTGTAGTCGCGCCAGGCGTCGGGATAGCCGATGGAGACGTCCAGCGTTTCCAGCTTGCGCCGAGCCGCCGCCCGCGTCTGGTCGGACATCCAGTCCAGATTGTCGATCCGGTGCCCGAAGGCCGTCATCAGATTGGCAACCAGAGCCTGCATCGCGGTCCTGGCATTGTCGGAGAAATGGCGCTCGACGTAGATCTGGCCGACCGCCTCGCCCAGGGCGGCGTTGACGGCATCGACACCCCGCCGCCAGCGCGGGGCCTGTTCAGGCGTGCCCGACAGGGTCGAGCCGTAGAAGCTGAAATGCTCTTGGTCGAACGCGCGTGGCAGATAGGGCGAGGCCCGATCCAGGGCGTGGAAGGTCAGATAGTCCTTCCAGATGTCCAACGCCTGCGACCCTACCAGCGCCGCGATCCCGGTGATCGCCGCCGGCTGCCAGACCACAAAGCTGCCCTGCTGGCTCAGGCCTGCCCCATCGCGCCACGCCGTCCAGTCGATCCCGGGCGCACGGGCGTCGAAATCCGCCTGGCTCCAGTGGTTGTTGCCGGCCCGCACATCATTGGTCTGTTCGGCGGTTGCATGGACCCCGGCGATGGCCGTCTCCAGCGCCAGGATGGCACCAGCCTTGGCCTCCGGGTCAGCGATCTGGGCCAGGGTCAGCACCTGGACGATATGGGCCCGGTACGACTGGCGCATGGCCGCCATGTCGCCGCCGTCCAGATAGAAGGCGCGATCCGGCATCCCCAGGCCGCCCTGCACCAGATACGGCGCATTGCGGCTCGGCTCGTCGAAGTCCTGGCTGACCCACAGACCGAACAGCCGGTCCGTATAGAAGTTCGTGGCGTTCAAGAGATCGACATCAGCCCTGAGCGTCAGCCCGAGCGCCCGCGACAGGCCGCTGGTGTCGCGGATCGCCGCAATGGCCGCCAGTTCGTCGCGCACCGGCGTCAGTCCGGCCGCCTCGATGGCGTTCTCATTCATGAAGGCCGTATAGAAGTCGCCGATCTTGCGACGGTCACCCTCGGCCTGATTGTCGGCAGCGGCCTCTTCGATGATGACCTTGGTGCGCTCATCGGCCTGGATGGCCAGGCGCGTGAAGCTGTTGAAGCTAGACCGATCCGCCGGGATTTCCGTGGTCCGCGCCCAGGTGCCGTTGGCATAGCCGAAGAAGTCATCGCCCGGCGCGACCGACCGGTCCATGCCCGCCGTGTCCAGGCCGAAGGTTCCGAACACCGGCGTCGTACGGGCTGGGGCACCGCCCCCCTGTTGGCTACAGGCCGCAGAGACCAGCGCAAAGGCCGGAGCGGACATCAGAAAGGCGCGACGGTTCATGACAGGTCTCCGATCCCGACCACACTAACCCCAATGCGTGCCGAGAACTCGGCGTTTCTGAAAATTATTTGCCTTCAGATTGTGTGCAGCGACTGTCGGCCTGATTTTGATGCGCCAGGTATTCAGACATCGGGTTCAGGCCGAGGTATGCCCTTCGTGCCGCAAGCATCCGGGGGGCTTCGACGTTTGTCGGCATGACATACCGCCCCCCTCACAAGCCGTGCCTTGCGTGGCGTAGCGTTGGGGCCTGCCGTCCATCAGCGCGGTGCGGTCCCGGAGACGGGCGTACTGACTGCCATTCAGCTCATCGGTCCCGACCCGTGGCTCCATCCGGCTCAGGACATCGCGCATGAGGTCGAGGTCTCCAGAATGCTGAACCACCGAGTAGGCAGCCTCCGACGCAGACCGGCCGAACTGCGAAATCGGAAACCACCCCTCATGGCCCGACAGTATCTCGCGGATTCGGGCGGTGACAGGCGGAATTAAGACCTACCTCACCCCTCGTCCTCGGTGACGAAGTCCTGGGCAAACTCCGGCGTGTCGTCGCCGTCCTCGATGGGGTCCAGGTCCTCATCGCCGGCACGCGACGGATCGGGCGTCATGAAGTCTGCCGGCAACGACAGGTCCAGCAGGCCCGCCGCCCGCATATCCGCAGCCCCCGGCAGGTCGGCCAGATGCGCCAGGCCAAAATGCTCCAGGAAATGCTCGGTCGTGCCATAGGTCACCGGTCGCCCCGGCGTCCGCCGGCGTCCGCGCAACCGCACCATTCCCATTTCCAGCAACAGATCCAGCGTCCCCTTGGACAGGCTGACGCCGCGCACGCTTTCGATTTCGGCGCGCGTCGTGGGCTGGTGGTAGGCGATGATGGCCAGGGTCTCCAACGCAGCCTTGGACAGCTTACGCGGCTCCTCGCGCTGTTCCGTCATCATGAAGGACAGGTCCTGGGCCGTGCGGAACGCCCAGCGGTCGGCCACGCAGACCAGCTCGACCCCCCGCCCCGCAAAGCGCGCGCGCAAGCCCGCGATGGCCTGGCCAGCATCGGCACCTTCGGGCAGTCGTCGCGCGATTTCCGCCAGGGTCAGGGGCCCGGCGGCGGCGAACAGCAGGGCCTCGACCCGGCGCTCGATCTCGGCCTCATCGGGAGCAAAGATGGTCAAGCTTCAGACTCCAGAACCAGGGCATCCCGGCGCGACTTCACGAACAGCGGATCGAACGCCTCCAGCTGTCTGGCGCTCAGGCGGCCTTCCTTGACCAGTTCCAGGCTCGCCGACAGGGTCGAGGCCAGATAGGACGCCCCCGTCGGCCCTTCGCCGTCGCGCCCGTGCGGCGCCACCGCTGTCAACTCGGTCCAGGCCGACAGCCGCGGCAGTTGCTTCAGCATCCAGTCGCGCGCCTCTTCCAGCGCGAAGGCCTCGACCCGTTGGGTCGGATTATAGTGCCGTTCGGCCTCGCGCCGCCGCTGCGACACATAGGCCCCCATCAGGTCGTACAGGTTCGCATCCAGCCGGTTCGACGGAATGACCTGAATGGCTTCCGGGTCACCGCGCCCGAACACATCGCGGTTCAGCACCGGGCCCGAGGTCAGGGCCTCGACGGCCTTTCGCATGGCCTCCAGCTTCATCAGCCGGAACGCCAGGGCCTGGGCCATGACCTCGGCGGGCACCTCGTCGTCGCCCTTCTTCTCCGGCTTGGGCAACAGCAGCCGCGACTTCAGATAGGCCAGCCACGACGCCATCACCAGATAGTCCGCCGCCAGGGCGAAGTTGCGCCGCCGCGCCTCATGGACAAAGGCCAGATACTGCTCCGCCAGGCGCGTGATCGACAGCTTCAGCAGATCCACCTTCTGCGTCCGTGCCAGCGCCAGCAGCACATGCAGCGGCCCTTCGAACCCGTCCAGGTCCACGACGAAGGCCTCGCCCGCGTCAACAATGTCGGCGGCCGAGAAATCGAGATTAGGCTGGAAGGCGTCGGTCATGGGGCTTCTCCAACGGCAGGCCCCAGGGCGGCACCCAGCTTGCCGGCCATCAAAGCGGCGAACCGCGCACGCGCCTCGACCTCGTCCAGCGGCTCGGGCGTCCTGACAATACGGGCGAGCGCCGCTGCGGCGCGCGTCCCGGCCTTGCCACGCAACGGCCCGACGCCCTCGGCCACTTCGGTCATCTCGGCCAGATCGCCGTTGCAATGCAGGACGACGTCGCAGCCCGCCTTCAGCGACCGTTCCGCCCGCTCGGTGAATGAGCCCGACAGGGCCTTCATCGACAGGTCGTCCGTCATGATCAGCCCGTCGAAGCCGAGGCTCTCGCGCATCAGCCGGATGGCCTTCCTCGACGTCGTCGCCGGGTTCCTGCGGTCGATGGCCGGATAGACGACATGGGCGGTCATCGCCATGGGCATGTCCGACAGCGCCCGGAACGGCAGAAAGTCCCAGGCTTCCAGTGTTTCCAGATCAGCGTCGACCACCGGCAGTTCGTGGTGGCTGTCGGCGAAGGCCCGACCGTGGCCAGGTATATGCTTGATCACCGGCAGGACGCCGCCGGCCATCAGACCCTCGGCCTTGGCCCGCGCCAGCTGGGCCACCGTCGCGGGGTCGGCCGCATAGGCCCGGTCTCCGATAATGTCATGGGCACCGGAAACGGGCGTATCGGCGACCGGCGCGCAATCCACATTGATGCCGACCGCCTTCAGGTCCGCCGCCATCAGCCGGCCGCCCAGCCGCGCCAGCTCGCGGTCGCCCAGCGGATCGTTCGTCGCCCCACGATAGGCCCCGCCCGGCGGATACTTCGGCCAGTGCGGCGGTCCCATGCGCTGGACCCGCCCGCCTTCCTGATCAATCAGGATGGGGGCGTCGCGACCGACTGCTTCGCGCAAATCCGCTGTCAAGGCAGACAGTTGATCTGAATTTTGGACATTCCGCTTGAATAGAATGAAGCCCCAGGGCGACGCCTGGCGATAGAAGGCGCGCTCCGCCTCGGTCAGGTGGTGGCCCGCACAGCCATAGATCGCCGCCGAGGGTGCGCTCACTGAACCAGGCAATCCCGTCCCGCCGCCCGCAGGGCTCCGCAGAAGGCTCGCGCTTCCTGGGCCGAAAAGCCCTGGACGGTGGTGCGATAGACGGTGCGGCCGTCCGAGGTCGTCACCCGCTGGATTCCCCGCGTGCGTCCCGAGGCGAACTGCGGGAAGGCGGCGGCGACGTCGGCATAGGCGCGCTCGGCCGCCTGCTCGGTCGAGAAGGCTCCGATCTGGACCGCCGAGCCACCCCCCGCCGCGGCCGGCGGCTGAGTTTGGGGTCGCGCCGGCGGCGGCGTCGGGCGCGGTTCGATCGGCGTCGGCGTTTCGGCGCGCGGGGGCGTGGTCGGGGCGACCGGCCGCGTCTCATTGGTCAAGGGCGGCGGACGCTGGCCGGGGGCCTCAGGCGGCGGCGGGGCCGCAAGCTGTTCATCCAGAGGATCAAAGACGTCGATCTGGGCCTCGCCGGCCTCCGTCCGCGCCGGTTCCGGGGCCGTCGTGGCGACGCCCTCGGCACCCTCGATCACCGGCGGCGTCGCGCCCGGATCGCGCACCCCGGCGCGGTAGAACAGGACCACGGCGATGATCAGGATCAGCAGGACCCCGGCCGAGATCATCAGGGTCAGCGGCAGGGGCGGACGTCCGCCTCCGTGACCGCGCGCATCGAACCCGGACCGGTCGAACGGCAGATCGTCATCGTTACGGGGCGTATAGGGGCCACGCTCGGGATCGGGCCGTTCATAGGACATCGGGTCACCTCATATCTTCGTTCGCCGACGAATCGCAGACGAACCCATCAAGTCTAGCCCAACCCCCGCTGCTTCCGAATCACAACTCGCCGTCATCCACAAGTCCGAACAGCCGCCGACGCTCCTCAAAGGCGAACAGATCGGTCATGCCGGCGATGTAATCGCACACCGCCCGCGCCCGACGCGCCTCCCCGCCGGCGCGGGCGCGGCCCGCCCATTCGGCCGGCATCTCATCGGCCTGAACCAGATACAGACCAAACAGCTGATCGATGGTGCGCGCGGCGCGTTCGCGCATCTGGTTGATCCGGTCGTGCCGGTACATTCGCTCGAACAGAAAGGCACGCAGCCGGCCCAGATCCTGGATCATGGCGTCAGAGAACTGCACCATGGCCCGCCCGGCGGTCCGTGCATCCTCGGGCGTCTCGACGCCATCGGCGACCAGCCGCCGTGTCGTCTCGGCCAGGATGTCGCCGATCATCACCCCGATCATGCGCCGGACCGTCTCGATCCCGGCCATGCGCGCATCGACATCCGGCCAGTCGGCCCGCACGCCCTGAAGGATCGGACCGACCAGCGGCACCGCCTCCAGGTCTTCCAGCCCGAACAGGCCTGCCTGAAGTCCGTCATCGACGTCGTGGTTGTTATAGGCGATGTCGTCCGCCACCGCCGCCACCTGGGCCTCCAGCGAGGCGAAGGTGGACGGCCTGAGATCCCAAACCTCCTGATACTCCCTGATCGCCCGCCAGGCCGGCTCGTCCAGCCGGTGGTCGATGGGGCCATTGTGCTTGATCACCCCCTCCAGCGTCTCCCAGCTCAGGTTCAGTCCTTCGAACGCCGGATACCGGTGCTCCAGCCGCGTCACGATGCGGAACGTCTGGACGTTGTGATCAAACCCGGCCCACGGCTCCATCAGGGCCTTCAACTGGTCCTCGCCGGCGTGGCCGAACGGCGGATGGCCCAGATCGTGGGCCAGGGCGATCACCTCGGCCAGGTCCTGATCGAGCGACAAGGCCGTCGCCAGCGAGCGGGCGATCTGGGCCACCTCCAGACTGTGCGTCAGGCGCGTGCGATAGTGGTCGCCCTCATGGGCGATGAACACCTGCGTCTTGCCCTTCAGCCGCCGAAACGGCGTGCAGTGAATGATCCGGTCGCGGTCCCGCGCAAAGGCCGTCCGCATGGCCGACGGCGGCTCGGGAAACAGTCGCCCCAGGCTGGCCGTCGGGTCGCTGGCATAGGGAGCGATCACTGAATTAGCATCGCGCCCTTCTCCCCTCGGGGGAGAACGAAACACCGCTTCATTGAAAGCACCCATGGCCTGCGCCCTTTGAAGTCGCTGCAACGCCCCTCATATAGACCTGGCCATGAGCCTGAAACCCGTCACCCTCGCCGAAAGCGCCGCCCGCCGGCTCGCCGACCTGTCAAAGGCCGAGGGCAAGCCCCTGATGCTGCGCGTCGCCGTCGACGGCGGCGGCTGTTCGGGCTTCCAGTACCGGCTGGATCTGGTCGAGGCCGCCGAACCGGACGACCACCGCATCGAACACAACGGCCAGACCGCCCTGGTCGACGATGTGTCGATGCCCTTCCTGGCCGGCTCGGAGATCCAGTTCGTCGACGAGCTGCTCGGGGCCCAGTTCAAGATCGTCAACCCGAACGCCGTCGCCAACTGCGGCTGTGGCGTCAGCTTCTCGATCTGATCGCCTCGCTCGCCCTGCGGGCCCCGGCCCGCTAAGCGGAACGCGAAGCGCTCGGGCGGGAGGTGGTGGCTTGGCGGCGCGCCATCCGAGCCGCCTTCCCCACAAAGGAATTACCCAACTTCTGGAATTCGAACGCTTTCAACGCCCCTTCGACGCAGCCGACTATCGTGCTCCGAAACCGCGTTAGGCTTCCGGCGTTCTTCGCTTTGCCGAGGAGGGCCCCGTTGCCTGATCCCGAATGTCTGGACGGTCTGGACGCTTCGGACGGTGTTTTTCGGGCCGTCGTCGAGCCATGATTAGTGCACCTAATGCACCTAGTGCACTTAGTGCACCCTATTCACCGTGCACTATTCCTGAGGCCCCCGGCCCCGGGCCGAGGCCGGTCAGTACGCCTTGCTCTGCGCCGCCCGCTCTTCCAGATGCCCGTCCTTCAGCGCAAACACCCGGTCCATATGACCCGCCAGCTCCATATTGTGGGTCGCGATCAGCGCCCCCACGCCGGTCTCGCGCACCAGATCGTGCAGGGCCTGAAACACCGCCTGGCTGGTGGTCGGGTCAAGGTTGCCCGTCGGTTCATCGGCCAGCAACAGACGCGGGCTGTTGGCCAGGGCCCGCGCGATGGCCACGCGCTGCTGTTCGCCGCCCGACAGCTGGCCAGGCTGGTGGGTCAGGCGCTCGGCCAGGCCCAGCCGTCCCAGCATCTCCGACGCCCGGTCGCGCGCGGCCGTCTGGCTCAGGCCGGCCATTCGCATCGGCAGGGCGACATTATCACGCGCATCAAATTCAGGCATCAAATGATGGAATTGATAGACGAAACCGATCTTGGCCAGCCGCAACCGGGTCCGGCCCCGCTCGTCCAGCGAGCCGACGTCCTCGCCGTCAATCAGAATGGTGCCGCCATCGGGCCGTTCCAGCAGACCAGCCGCATGCAGCAGGCTCGACTTGCCCGATCCGGACGGGCCGATCAGGCCGACGACCTCACCCGGCATGACCTGGACATCGGCCCCTTTCAGGACCTCCAGCGTCCGGTCGCCGGTGACATAGGTGCGGCAAAGGCCCCGCACATCCAGCAGCGGCTCACTCATAGCGAAGGGCCTCCACCGGATCGATCCGCGACGCCCGCCACGACGGGATCAGGGCCGCCAGCGCCGACAGGATCAGGGCCGCCCCGGCGATAATGATGATCTCGGCCCATTCGATCCGGGCCGGAATGCCGTCCAGGAAATAGATCTCCGGCGGAAACAGCGACCGCCCGATCAGGCTCTCGATGAAGGATTGGATCGGTCGGATGAACAGGCAGAACAGCACGCCCAGGGCAAAGCCGATCAGGGTGCCCGCCGCGCCGATGGAGAAACCTGCCGCTAAGAAGATCCGCAGGATAGACCCCTGCCCCGCCCCCATGGTCCGCATGATGGCGATGTCGCGGGTCTTGTTCTTCACCAGCATGACGATGCCGGAAATGATGTTCAGGGCCGCCACCAGAACGATCAGCATCAGGATCAGCCGCATCACCGTCCGCTCGACCGCCAGGGCTCCACGCATGGTCGCGTTCTGGGTCGTCCAGTCCAGCACCATAGCCTGCGGCCCCAACAGCTCACGCAGGCGTTCGGTGGTTTCAGGTGCCCGTTCGGGGCGCTCGATCTGGACCTGGATCATGTCCCACAGGCCTTCGCGCGCGAAGAACAGCTCGGCCTGCTCAATGGGCATATAGATCATGACCTGATCGAAGGTCGCCACGCCCGTCGTGACGATGGCCCCGATCACATAGGTCTTTTCCAGCGGTGCCGAGCCAAAGGCCGAGCCGCCGCCGTCCTGGGAAAACAGGGTCAGGGTGTCGCCCGGCCCGACGCCAAGTTGCTGCGCCAGAACCTCCCCCACCGCGATGATTTCACCGCCGTAATCACCCTGTCCGAAACTGTCGAGCGAGCCGACCTTGAGGCCCTCCTGCCCGACCGCCGAGGCTCTCAGATCGTCGCCCCTGACGCCGCGGACCAGCGCCCCGGTCGAGGCCCCGCCCGGCCCGCTGGCAAAGGTCTGGGCCTGGATCAGCGGCGTCGCCTCGGTCACTTCGGGCAGGCTTCTCACCCGCTCAAGCGTCTGTTCGCGCCCGGCCCCGCTCAGGGTGGTGCCCTGGACATAGACATGACCGTCCACGGCCAGGAGCCGGTTGATCAGCTCAGAGGTAAAGCCGTTCATCACCGACATGACGATGACCAGCACCATCACCCCCAGCATGATGCCCAGGAACGAGATGATGGCGATCAGCGCCACCCCGCCATCCTTGCGCCGCGCCCTGAGATAGCGCCAGGCCAGGCCCAGCTCCCAGGCCGAGAAGGGTCCGGCGGGCTTGAGGTCGCTCATCCCACCACCTTCTTGAGCGCCTCATCCGGCGGCAGGCTGATCTTCTCGCCGGTGGCTCGCCGCTTCAGCTCGACCGTGCCTTCGGCCAGGCCCTTGGGCCCGATCGTGAGCTGCCACGGCACGCCGATCAGATCGGCGGTGGCGAACTTGCCGCCGGGCCGCTCGTCCGTGTCGTCGTACAGAACCTCCAGACCGGCGGCTTCCAGCGCCGCTACGGCCTCCTCACAGGCGGCGCTGACCGCTTCATCGCTGGCCCTCAGATTGATCACCACCACATCGAACGGGGCTACGGAATCCGGCCAGATGATGCCGCCTTCGTCGTGGCTGGCCTCGATGATCGCCCCCAGCAGGCGCGACACGCCGACGCCGTAAGAGCCACCGTGGATCTCGGCCTCCTGGCCGTCCGGCCCGGCCACCTTGGCCTTCATCGGAGCCGAGTATTTGGTCCCGAAATAGAAGATATGGCCCACCTCGATGCCGCGCGCCGTCAGCCGATCCTCTTCGACCGTCTGGCTCTCGAAAGCAGCCGCGTCATGCATCTCTTCGGTCGCGGCATACATCGAGGTGCGGCCATCGACGATGGCCTGCAGGTCGTCCCAATCGACATCGGCCCCGGGGGCCGGCATCTCGACCAGCTTGCGGTCACAGAAGACCTGACTCTCGCCCGTGTCGGCCAGGATGATGAACTCGTGGCTCAGGTCGCCGCCGATCGGGCCCGGGTCCGCCTTCATCGGCACGGCCTTCAGGCCCATGCGGGCAAAGGTGTTCAGATAGGCCACGAACATCCGGTTATAGGCCTTGCGCGCCGAGGCCTCGTCGACGTCGAAGCTGTAGGCGTCCTTCATCAGGAACTCACGGCCCCGCATCACGCCGAAGCGCGGCCGGCGCTCGTCGCGGAACTTCCACTGGATGTTGTAGAGGTTCAACGGCAGGGCCTTGTAGCTCTTCACATAGGCCCGGAAGATCTCGGTCACGACCTCTTCGGCGGTCGGGCCATATAGGAGATCGCGCTCGTGCCGGTCCTTGATGCGAAGCATCTCGTCGCCGTAGTCGTCATAGCGCCCGCTCTCGCGCCACAGGTCGGCCAGTTGCAGCGTCGGCATCAGGATCTCGATGGCCCCGGCGCGGTTCATCTCCTCGCGCACGATCTGTTCGACCTTCTTGAGTACCCTCAGACCTAGCGGCAGCCACGCATAGATGCCCGCCGCCTCCTGGCGGATCAGGCCGGCGCGCAGCATCAGCTGGTGCGAAACAATCTGGGCGTCCGAAGGCGCTTCTTTCAGGGTCGGCAGGAAGTAGCGCGACAGGCGCATCGGGGTGTCCACACAAACAACGACAGGGAGGAAGTCCGGTTTAGCCCCGAGGCGGTCTGCTTCGCAACGGATGCCGCCTCGAATCCCTATTCGCAGCGCTGCATCGGCGTGGCGTCCGCCGCCGGCAGATCGACGCCGTCATAGACGCCGCCCATCAAACTCAGGTTCTCGCCCTGGGCAGCAAACGTCTCTTCGATGGGCCCGTTGCCGGTGGTGTAGGCCACGACGAGCGAGGTGCCGTCATAGGTCACCGAGGTAATCGGATAGGTCTGGCCATCGGCAAAGACCTGGATTTCGTGTTCGGCGAAGCGAACGAAGGGGCGCTGACAGTCGGCCGCCCAGGTGCCGATGAACTGCTCGGGCGTTTCGGACGTCAGATCGGCGGTGTCCTCACCGCCGCCTGAGGCCTCACGAAGGCGATCACAGCCCGCCAGGGCCAGACATCCGGCCAGGGCCAACAGGGTCACTCGGTACATCTCAGGGCTCCTTGTCGCCTAGCGGGTCGAGGGCAGGTCAGGCAGCGGGATCAGCTGGAACTGGATGACCAGGATCAGTGCCACCCAGACGATCGCGGCGACCCAGGTCGTGGTGATGAACTTGCGCTTGAGGTTGGGTGCCGGCGGGGCCCCCCAGTCCGAACCGTCGGTCGGCCGCTCCTGCGCCCCCTGGTTCATGCCCAGCGGCAGGATCGTGAACAGCACCACCCACCAGATGATGATGTAGATGGCGACAAGGGTAATCGGTCCCGCGACCACAGCCCGCTCCAGTCAGTGATCCGCCGGCGTCGGCATTCTCCGCGCCGACCCGATGGTTGCTCGACTAATGGGCTGAAACTGTGACCGGATCAATGATCGGGGGCCTGCATCAGCTCGACCAGGACCCCGCCCATGTCCTTGGGATGGACGAAGATGATCGGCGTGCCATGGGCCCCGATCCGCGGCTCTCCGGTCCCCAGGATCGTCGCGCCTCTGGCCCGCATCTCATCGCGGGCGGCGAGAATATCCTCGACCTCGAAACAGATGTGGTGCTGGCCACCCTTGGGGTTCTTGGCCAGGAAGCCGTGGATGGGGCTGTCCTGCCCCAGGGGTTCGATCAGCTCGATCTGGCTGTTCGGCAAGTTGACGAAACAGACCTTCACCCCCTGGGCCGGCAGGTCAAACGGCTCGGCGATGTCGGTGACGCCCAGCACATCGCGGTGCAGGGCGACGCTGTCGGCGATGGAGGGCGTCGCTACCCCCACATGGTTCAGGCGTCCGATCATTATTTCGGGTCACTCCCGGATTGCTGGCGCGTCCCGACGGCGGTGCCGATCTGGTGGGCGCGGAAGGGGGTAAGGTAGCGGATCCACCCGGCCGAGCTGACGGCGATGTTCATCACCGGCTGGCCGGGGACCGAGCGGAAGGACGAATCCGTGCCGATCACCGAATAGCGACCGCCCGACGACCGCGCCATGAAAGGTGAGCCGGAATCGCCGCGAGTCGTGTCGCACTCGTGAGCAAAGGTGTTTTCGCGCGGATGCACGGCAACGATGTGGCAGGCCAGATTGCCGGACAGGTGTTCGCCGGTGTCCCACGAGAAGCCGGCCTGATAGAGGTCGGCCGTCAGGGCCCGACCGCTGCCCATGCCCGTCAGGTCCAGCACCTGCAGGAATCCGATCTCATCACCCAGCCGCCGGTCCAGCCTGAGCAGGGCCCAGTCCAGGCCGTCGATCTGATCGGTCGTGTTGAAGCGCCGGAAGTCAAAGTTCGGGTCGAGCAGATAGTGGGTGATGCGCGCGCGCTGGCCGTTGTGGGCGATGAACTCGCCCGCCGCATTGGTCTGGCCGTTCTCGCCGTGGATGCAATGGGCGGCGGTAATCAGGACATCAGCCCCGATCAGGGTCGCGGTACAGCTTCCCCCTGCGGTCATCGAAAGCTGGCCGATCATTGTCCACGGATAGCGTCCGGTCGGCACGAAGATCCGGTCGTCCCGCCCGAAGAAGTGGTCATTGATGGTCATGGGGCGCTCGGCCCCGATGCAGTCGCGCCGGTCAGTGCGGGCATCACAGCTGCCGTTGCCGGCCCCCGGCTCTTCGCAGACATTGTTGAAGGCCGTGTCGCAGCTGTCGTTGCGGAACCGCAGCTGGGCCACCGGCCCACAGTCGGTCCGGTCCGAGCCGTTCACACAGGCCCCGGTGCCGATCCCCGGCTCGTCGCACTCGCCGTCGTTGGCCCACTGGCAGGCGTCCTGCTCGCCGTTTCTCAGATATTGGCAGTCGCTACGATCCGTCCCGAGACGGCAGGCTCCCGTGCCGATATCCGGGTCGTCGCATTCATTGTCATTGGCCCACTGACAGGAATCGTCGCCGCCGCCCTGCCCTCGCGGCACCGGCGGATCACCCGGCTTGAGTTCCTGCTTGATGAAGAGGCTGAACGGGGCGGTCAGGCCGGCATCATCCATCAGTCCGACCGCCAGCACGGCCGCGACAGCGGTGGCAATCCAGGCTTTCACAGTCGGCCCCTCCAGCAAGCGTTGAACGGATCAGCCGTTGTCACCCAGGACAGTCTGGCCGTCAAAGTCGAATGACGCCGCTATCAGATCCTGACGATCAGGGTCTCAACCGCCGGCTTGCGGTCCCAGATCTGGCGGGCGGCGCGTTTGACCGCGCGGGCCACCGCCTGTTCGACGGTCAGATCATCCTGGCGCTCGGCCGGCTTTAGGCGGGCCAGGGCCTCGGCGGCCAGGCCGGCCAGCTCATCCAGCGCCTCTTCCAGCTCGTCATCGCCCGGAAGGCCGAGACTGCGGATCTCGAGGTCACCGGCCAGTCGCCCCTTGCCGTCGATGGCGACGGCGACGGCAATCACGCCGGCCACCGCCGCATGCCGGCGCTCCTTCAGGGCCTCCGACCCTTCAGGCGTCAGAATGCCGCCGTCGACGAACAGGCGACCCGAGGGCACCTCGTCGATGATCTCGGCCAGGCCGGGGGCCAGGCGCAGCAGGTCCCCGTTTCTCAACGCCACGGCCTCGGGCACCTGCATGTCCCTGGCCAGGTTGCAGTGCTCGATCAGGTGCCGGCGCTGGCCATGGGTCGGCACCGCGATTCGCGGCCTTGCCCATTGGTACATCTCGCGCAGTTCGTCCCGGCACGGATGGCCCGAGACATGGATGCCGGGATGGTCCCGCTCGGTGTAGAGCCGCACCCCACGCTCGGCCAGCTTGTCCTGCATCCGTCCGATCGCCAGTTCGTTGCCCGGGATCTGGCGCGAGGAGAAAATACAGGCGTCGCCCTTGCCCAGGGAGATGTGCGGGTGGTCGCCGTTGGCGATCCGGCTCAGCGCCGCCCGCGGCTCGCCCTGGCTGCCGGTACACAGATAGAGGATGGCCTCGTCGGGGAAGTATCCCGCCTCGCTCATGTCGATGAAGGGCTGGACGTCCTTGAGCAGGCCGACCGACCGGGCCGCCGCCGTGATCCGGTGCATGGAGCGGCCGACCAGACAGACCCGGCGGCCGCATGCCTCGGCGGCCCGGATCACACTGTCCAGCCGCGCGACATTGGACGCAAAACAGCCCACCGCCACCTTGCCCGTCAGCGAGCCGATCAGGGTCGTCAGGGCGACCTTGACCTCGGCCTCCGATCCCGCCGATCCGTCGACGAAGACATTGGTGGAATCGCAGACCATGGCCAGGACGCCCTCGTCGCCGAGGCGGCGGATGGTCTCGACGTCGGTGCGTTCGCCGATGACCGGATCCTCGTCGATCTTCCAGTCGCCGGTATGCAGAACCGTGCCCAGCGGCGTCTTGATGGCCAGGCCGTTCGGCTCGGGGATCGAATGGGTGATGGTGACCATCGTGACTTCGAAATCGCCCAGCTGGATCGTCCCGCCCAGCGGCACCACATTCAGCTCGACCTCATCCAGCAGTCCGGCGTCCCTCAGCTTCTCGCGGATCAGAAAGGCGGTAAATGGCGTGGCATAGAGCGGGGCCTTCAGCCGCGGCCACAGCCAGCCCAGCGCCCCGATGTGGTCCTCATGGGCATGGGTCAGGACGATACCGAGGATGTCCTCGCCCTCGAGGTAGGTCGGGTCCGGCACGATCACATCCACGCCCGGCGTCGTCGAATCCCCGAAGGTGACGCCGACATCGACCACGATCCACTTGCGGGCGTCCGCCGGGCCGAAGCCATAGGCATTCAGGTTCATGCCGATCTCGTTGGAGCCCCCGAGCGGCAGAAAGACCAATTCGTCGCGCGGATCGGCGCTCATGCGTTTGCTCCAAAGAAGACATCGCCGGCCGAGATCAGACGGACCTCGCCGGTGTTGAGGCGCAGCCTCAGCGCGCCGTCGTCGGCCAGTCCTTCGGCCCAGCCGGTGACGGTTTCATGGCCGAGCCGGGCGACGCACGGGCCGGGAATGCCCAAGGCCCGCGCCGACCAGTCCGCCAGGATGGATGCGTTACCCTTCCCTTCTGCGAGCCACTGACCCCACCGCGCCTGCATTGCCTGATCGAGCGCCGCCAGCGCCGCGTCCGGGTTGGGTGCCCGCGCCTGATCTCCCGCCAGATGGTCGATCAGAGCCGTGGCCGGGCGTTCGGTGTCGTCCGGCGACCAGGCCAGGTTCAGACCCATGCCCACGGCCAGCCACAGGCCGCCGCTGTCGCGAGCGCCGGATTCCATCAACAGACCCGCCGCCTTGTCGCCCGCGATCAGCACATCATTGGGCCATTTCAGACGGACCAGACCGGGGGCCGCAAAGCCCTGCATGACGTCGTGGGCGCCAAGCGCGGCGACGAAGCTGACCATTGCGGCCTCGGCCGGGGCCTTGTCGGTCGTGATCAACAGGGTCGCGGCCAGGTTTCCCGGATGCCCAGACCACGCCCGACCCCGGCGACCGCGCCCGGCGGTCTGGTCGCGCGCGGTGATCCACAGCGGCCCGGTTTCACCGGCTTCAGCCCGGCGACGGGCCTCGGCATTGGTTGAGTCGAGCTGATCGAACCTCAGGACCGGCCAGGCGTCGGCGATCACCCCAGGCCCAGGGCGCGCGCCGCCGTTGCGGCAAAGCCGTCCAGCCAGCCAATGGCGAACAGGACCAGCGGGAAGCTGAAGGCCGCCGCCGCATAGGCGACCCATTGGGCGTCGCGCGGAGCCGGATCGGTCAGGCCCGGTGACGGGTCGAACCACATCAGCTTGATGAGGCGCAGATAGTAGAAGGCCGCCACCACCGAGGCCACCAGACCCAGGGCCGCGAAGATCCACAGACCGCCTTGGATGGCCGCCCCGAAGACATAGACCTTGGCCCAGAAGCCCGAGAACGGCGGCATCCCCAGCACCGACAGCGACAGGAAGGTGATGACCAGCGCCGTGCCGGGTCGGTCAGCCTTGAGGCCGGCCAGATCCTCGATCCGCTCGATCGGGCGACCGTTGCGGCTCAGCGCCATCATGGCCGCGAAGAAGCCGGTCACATCGATCATGTACAGGACCATGAACACCAGCATGGCCTTGACCCCGACGGTCGTGCCCGCCGCAATGGCCAGCAGCGCATAGCCCATGTTGGCAATCGACGAATAGGCCAAGAGGCGCTTGATGTTCTTCTGCATCAGGCCGCCGAAGGCCCCGACCACGAAGCTGAGCACCGCCAGGGCCAGAATGACCTGACGCCACTGATCAGCGATGACGTCAAAGCCCTCACCCAGGGTGCGGGCGATCAGCACCATGGCCGCCAGCTTGGGGGCCGCCGCAAAGAAGGCCACCGCCGGCGTCGGCGCGCCCTCGTAAACGTCGGGCGTCCACATGTGGAACGGCGCGGCCGAAATCTTGAAGCCCAGCCCGCACAACAGGAAGACCAGGCCGAAGATCAGGCTGGTGCCTTGCGACCCGGCGGCCGCAGCCGCGATGTCCTCGAACCGCATCGAGCCGGCAAAGCCATAGATCAGGCTGGCTCCGAAAAGCAGCAGGCCCGACGACAGCGCGCCCAGCACGAAATACTTCAGGCCGGCTTCGGAACCCTTGGCATCATCGCGGTTGAAGGCGGCCAGCACATAGAGCGCCAGCGACTGCAGCTCGATGCCGACATAGAGCGAAATCAGATCGCCGGCCGAGGCCATCATGCTCATGCCGGCCGCAGCCAGCAGGATCAGGATCGGATATTCGAACCGCGCCTGGTTGTTGCGGACCATCCAGCCGTGGCCGAGCACGACCGCGACCGCCGACGACAGATAGATCGCGACCTTGGCGAAAACCGCCAGTTGGTCGTTGACGAAGGCCCCATTGAAGGCCTGGCCGAGCGGGCCGGTCGCCGAGACGGCGGCGGCGGCGATCAGCACCAGCACGCTGAGCAGCGAGATCGCCGGGCGCGCCTTGTCGCCGCCATAGGCCCCCGTCAGCAGCAGGACCATGGCCCCGATGACGACGATCAGCTCGGGCGTTGCGATGGAGAGGGCTTGGGTAAATTCCATAGTCGTCCTAGCCCCCGATAGCCGCTTGGTAGGTCGCGACCAGCTGGTCGACCGAGGCCTGGGTGATGTCGAAGATGGCGGCCGGATAGATACCCAGCCACAGGGTGCCGATGATCAGCGGCACGAAGATCGCGATCTCCAGCCGGGTCACATCGGTGATGCCTTCCAGCTTGGGATTGGTGATCTGGCCGAACATGACCCGCCGATACAGCGTCAGGGCATAGACCGCCGACAGGATCACCCCCGTGGCCGCGCCGAACGCCGCCCAGGTCGAGACCTGATAGGTGCCGGTCATGGTCAGGATTTCGCCGACGAAGCCCGAGGTCCCCGGAAGCCCGACATTGGCCATGGTGAACAACAGGAAGATGGCGGCATAGAGCGGCATCGGCTGGGTCAGCCCGCCATAGAAGCTGATCTCGCGGGTGTGCATCCGGTCATAGACCACGCCGACGCACAGGAAGAGCGCGCCGGAGATGATGCCGTGGCTGAGCATCTGATAGATGGCCCCCTGCACGCCGGCGTCATTGCCCGCAAAGATGCCCATGGTGACAAAGCCCATGTGCGCCACCGACGAATAGGCGATCAGCTTCTTGATGTCGGTCTGACGGAAGGCAACCAGTGAGGTGTAGATCACCGCGATCACCGACAGGGTCAGGACCAGCGGCGTGAACATCTCTGACGCCTGCGGGAACATCGGCAGGTTGAAGCGCAGGAAGCCGTAGCCGCCCAGCTTCAGCAGAATGCCGGCCAGGATGACCGAGCCCGCCGTCGGGGCCTGAACGTGGGCGTCCGGCAACCATGTGTGGACCGGCCACATCGGCATCTTCACCGCAAATGAGGCGAAGAAGGCCAGCCACAGGAAGGTCTGGACGTTCGGATCGAAGGCGTACTGGGCCAGCTCGGGGATCGAGGACGTGCCCGCCGTGGCGAACATGTACAGCATCGCCGCCAGCATCAGCACCGAGCCGAGCAGGGTGTAGAGGAAGAACTTGTAGGCCGCATAGACCCGGTTCTGACCGCCCCAGATGCCGATGATGAGGAACATCGGCACCAGCCCACCTTCGAAGAAGATGTAGAACAGGAACAGGTCCAGCGCCGTGAACACCCCGATCACCAGGGTCTCCAGCACCAGGAAGGCGATCATATATTCGACCACCCGATCGGTGATCGGCTTCCAGCTGGCGGCGATACACAGCGGCATCAGGAAGGCGGTCAGCAGTACGAACAGGATCGAAATCCCGTCCACGCCCATGTGATAGGCCGCCCCGGCGAACCAGGGGACATATTCGACGAACTGATAGTCCGGGTTGGACCGATCAAAGTTCATCACCAGGATAACCGAGACAACCAGGGTCGCCAGGGTGGTGATGAGCGCGATCCAGCGGGCGCGATCCGCCAGGCCGGGCGCGTCCGAAGACTTCGCCATGGCCCGGACCAGCAGGATCAGGGCGACCCCGGCCAGCGGCAGGAAGGTGACGATCGAGAGAATGGCGGGAATCTGGGGCATTGGCTCAGCTCGCCAGGCTGATGGCGAAGGCGATGAGCCCGGCTACGCCGAGCAGCATCACAAACGCATAATGATAGACATAGCCGGACTGCAGCAGAGACAGCCTGCGGCCAATTCGTTGTGACAGCCAGGCAAAGCCGTTGGGGCCCAGGCCGTCGATGATCTTGACGTCGCCGATCTTCCAGAAGAGGTCGCCGAGCGCCTTGGCCCCCCGCACGAAGGTCGCCTGGTACAGCTCGTCAAAGTACCATTTGTTGTACAGGAAGGCGTGCAGCGGTCCGCCACGGTCGGCGATGCGCCGGGCCATGCCTTCCTTCAGGCCATAGACCCAGACGGCGACCAGGGTGCCGATCAGCGTCAGCACCAACGGGGCCCACTTCACCCAGGTCGGCACCTCATGGCTGTCGTGCAGGACATGGTTGTCCGATGCGACAAAGATCGCGCCGCGCCAGAATTCGGCCTCATGGTGGCCGATGAACTCGGGCGCAAAGTACCAGCCCGCGAAGATCGCACCGATCGACAGCACAATCAGCGGCACCAGCATCACCGGCGGGCTTTCGTGCGGCGTGTGGTCGCCATGGTGGTGGTCGTCGTGGGCGTGGTCGTGATGATCGCTCGCCTGGTGCTTCCAGTGCGGCGTTCCGTTGAAGGTCATGATGATCAGACGCCAGGAATAATAGGCCGTCAGACCCGCCGCCATCAGGCCCACGACAAAGGCGAAATAGGCCACCGGTGAATGTCCCGAGGTCGCCGAGGCGAAGGCGCTCTCGATGATCGAGTCCTTGGAATAGAAGCCGGCGAAGCCGCCCACGCCCGGAATGCCCAGGCCTGTGATGGCGATGGTACCGATGGTCATCACCGCATAGGTGATCGGCAGATACTTCATCAGCCCGCCCATCTTCCGCATGTCCTGCTCGTGGTGCATCCCGTGGATGACCGATCCGGCCCCCAGGAACAGCAGCGCCTTGAAGAAGGCGTGGGTGAACAGGTGGAACATCGCCCCCTGATAGGCCCCGACCCCGGCGGCAAAGAACATGTAGCCCAGCTGCGAACAGGTCGAATAGGCGATGACCCGCTTGATGTCGTTCTGAGCCAGGCCGACGGTGGCGGCGAACATGGCGGTCACAGCGCCGACCACGGCGATGATCTGGGCGGCGATCGGCGCATACTCGTAAATCGGCGACAGCAGACAGACCATATAGACGCCGGCGGTCACCATGGTGGCCGCGTGGATCAGGGCCGACACCGGCGTCGGGCCTTCCATGGCGTCAGGAAGCCAGGTGTGCAGCAGGAACTGGGCCGACTTGCCCATGGCCCCGACGAACAGCAGCGCCCCGGCCAGATCCAGCGCCGACCATTCATAGCCCAGGAAGCTCCAGCTCGTTCCGGCCTTGTCGGCGATCATCGGGAACAGTTCGGCGAACTCGATGGTCCCGAACATCCAGAAGACCGTCATGATCCCCAGGGCGAAGCCGAAATCGCCGACCCGGTTGACCACGAACGCCTTGATGGCGGCGGCCGAGGCGGTGTCCTTCTTGTACCAGAAGCCGATCAGCAGATAGGACGCCAGCCCCACCCCTTCCCAGCCGAAGAACAGCTGCATGAAGTCCGCTGCCGTCACCAGCGCCAGCATGGCGAAGGTGAAGAGCGACAGATAGGCGAAGAACCGGGGCTTGTCCGGGTCCTCGGCCATGTAGCCCCACGAATAGATGTGAACCAGCGCCGACACCGTGGTCACCACCACCAGCATCACCGCCGACAGGGCGTCGATGCGGATCGACCAGGCCGACTGGAAGTCGCCGATGTTGATGAACGGCAGGAGGCGGACGGTGAACGCCTCCATATGTCCCCAGGTGTGCTGGTAGAAGACGGTCCAGGCGATGGCGCACGACACCAGGAGCAGGCCGGTCGTGACCGTCTGTGAGGCGACATCGCCGATGCGGCGTCCGAACAGGCCGGCAATCGCCGCGCCGACCAGCGGGGCGAAGACACCAATCGTGACGAGGGTTTCGATCGGCACGGTCTAGCCCTTCATCATGGAGGCATCGTCCACCGCGATGTCGCGGCGGTTGCGGTAGAAGGTCACCAGGATGGCCAGACCGACCGCAGCCTCAGCGGCCGCCACGGTCAGGACGAACATGGCCATGATCTGACCCGACACATCATTCAGGTGGGTCGAGAAGGCGACGAAGTTGATGTTGACCGCCAGCAGGATCAGCTCGATCGACATCAGGATGATGATGATGTTCTTGCGGTTCACGAAGATCCCGAAGACCCCGATCGTGAACAGGATGGCGGCGACCGCCAGATAATGGGCCAGACCGATGATCATGTCAGGTCCTCCGGACGGACGCCGGCCCCGGTCTCGGGGCGGGTCATGGCGACGGCCTTCTTGCGGCTGCGGGTCACCTGGGTGTGGATGTCCTGGCGCTTGACGTGTGGCTTGTGGCGCAGGGTCAGGACGATGGCCCCGATCATGGCGACCAGCAGCACCAGCCCGGCCGCCTGGAAGATATAGACATAGTCCGTATAGAGCACGCTCCCAATGGTCTCGATGTTCGTCACATCGGTCGCGGGCTGGACGCCCGGCGCATCCGCCCCCGCCCCGCGGGTCGCCACCGCCGACGAGACCAGGATCATCTCGAACAGCAGCACACAAGCCACCACCGCCGCGAACGGCATATACCGGGTGAAGCCCTCGCGCAGCCGCACGAAGTCCACGTCCAACATCATGACGACGAACAGGAACAGCACCGCCACCGCGCCGACGTAAACGACAACCAGCAGCATGGCGAGGAACTCGGCCCCCATCAGCACGAACAGACCCGCCGCCGAGAAGAAGGCGGTGATCAGCCACAACACCGAGTGAACCGGATTGGAGGCCAGCACGACGCGCAGCGCGGCAAACACGCTGACGGCGGCCAGGACATAGAAGGCGATCGCGGCGATCACTTGGACAGCTCCCTCGGCGGATGCGACTCGCGCCGGCTCGGGGCGCCTTCTAGACCGCGCGGCCCGGTGGCGCCAAGGCAAGGAAAGGGGTCAAACCGGCTCATCTGTAGGGCGCATCCATTTCCAGGGCCCGGGCGATCTCCCGCTCCCAGCGGTCGCCGTTCGCCAGCAGGCGCTCCTTGTCGTAGTACAGCTCTTCGCGCGTCTCGGTGGCGAACTCGCTGTTCGGCCCCTCGACGATGGCATCAACCGGACAGGCCTCCTGACACAGGCCGCAGTAGATGCACTTGACCATGTCGATGTCGTACCGGGTCGTGCGGCGGCTGCCGTCGGCGCGCGGCTCGGCCTCGATGGTTATGGCCTGGGCCGGACAGATGGCCTCACACAGCTTGCACGCAATGCAGCGTTCCTCGCCGTTCGGGTACCGGCGCAGGGCGTGCTCGCCCCGGAAACGCGGCGACTGCGGATTGCGCTCGAACGGATAGTTCACCGTCGCCTTGGGCCGCAGCATATATTTGAACGACAGGCCTACGGCACCGATGACGTCGAGCATCATCGCACCTTTCGCGGCCTGGGCGATGCGGGCGAACATCAGCGGTCTCCGTAGGGGCAGCGGGACTCGTCCCGACAGTGATGACCCGCGCTTTCGCGGTACTGGATCGAGCCACAACCGCCCAGCAGAACGGTTCCGGCCAACGCAATCAGGGCAAGGCGGCGCGCCATCATCGGCGGTCCCCGTTGTGGGCGCATTGAGCCTCGTAGCGTTCGCTATCGCGGTCGATCATGCGACACAGCCGGTCACGCTGTTCGGTTTCGCGGCGGACCCGCTCCTGGCGTTCGAGTTCAGCCGAGACGCTGGTGGAACCCGGCTCCGGCCCGTCAATGGTGCAGGCCGCGGCGCTCAGGGTCGCCAGGGCGATGAGGGCGATCCGCATCATCCGTGAACTCCGAACACCTGCCAGGCCGCTGACAGGACCACGGCCACCAGCGAGGTCGGCAGGAAGATCTTCCAGCCCAGGCGCATCAACTGGTCGTAGCGGTAGCGGGGCACGAAGGCCTTCACCAGGGCGAAGGCGCAGAACCAGAAAACCGTCTTGCAGATGAAGGTCAGCAGAAAGATGGTGTAGCTCATCCAGCCGGGCAGGCTCTCGACCCAGGCGCTGGACACGATGCCCGGATGCCAGCCGCCGCAGAACAGCACCGTCAGCATCGCGCACATCAGCACGATGTTGGCGTATTCGCCGATCATGTAGAGCAGGTAGGGCGTCGAGGAATATTCGACCTGATAGCCGGCCACCAGTTCGGACTCGGCCTCGGGCAGGTCGAATGGCGGACGGTTGGTCTCGGCCAGGGCCGAGACGAAGAACAGCACCAGCATCGGGATCATGATGACGATGGTCGGCCAGTTGGTGCCGCCGTTGCCGAACATGTTCCAGTCCCAGATCCAGCCGGCCTGGGACTCGACAATCGTGGTGAAGTTCATCGAGCCGGACAGCAGAAGCACCGACACCACGATGAAGCCGATGGAGACTTCGTACGACACCATCTGGGCCGCCGAACGCAGGGCACCCAGGAACGGGTATTTCGAGTTCGAGGCCCAGCCGCCCATGATGATGCCATAGACACCCAGCGACGAGATCGCGAACCAGTAGAGCACCCCGACGTTGAGGTCCGACACCACCCAGCCCGGGGCGAACGGGATCACCGCCCAGGCCGCAAAGGCCAGGATGAAGGTGATTAGCGGGGCCAGCAGAAAGACTGTCTTGTCGGCCCCGGCGGGCACCACAACCTCTTTCAGGACGAATTTGAAGAAGTCGGCGAACGATTGCAGCAGGCCGAATGGCCCGACCACATTGGGGCCTTTGCGCATCTGCACGCCCGCCCAGATCTTGCGGTCGGCCAGCAGCAGGAAGGCCAGCGAGATCAGGATCCCGACCGTGACGGCGAGAATCCCGCCGACGGTGATCAGGGTCCAGCCCAGAGGGGTTGTCCAGAAATCCATCAGGCTGCCTCGGATTTGTAGATCAGGACGGCCGTCGCAAATATGCTCAGGGCGTTGACGAGAAAGAGTATTCGGATCGTCCAGACTGTCCGATGGACGCCCATCTCATGGAGCCGCCCTTCACCACTGTAGAGCGCTCGCGTGACCGGCCAGAAGCCCTCAGGATCGGCATCACCTTGAAAGCCCAACTCGCGGGCAAGGGCACCCAGTTTGAAGACCATCATGGTGGCTGCAATCGCACCAATGCCCAGTCCCACAAAGGCGAAAACGGGAATACCGTCTATCTCCATCGCCCTACTCCGCCGCCATCAGGCGATTGGGACCGCGCTGGGCCGACAACTCAGCCATGGTGGCCGAGGCCCGCGCGATCGGGTTGGTCAGATAGGGGTCGGTGATGATCGAGGCGAAACGGCCCTTGCCAACATCACCCTTGGTGCCCAGCGAAGCCACGTCGAACGTCGCCGCCGGGGCCAGATAGCCGACGCGCCCAAAGGTCGGATGGGCGTCCATCAGATGCCGGCGCAGGGCCTCCAGGCTGTCAAAGGGCAGGGTCTGGCCGACGCGCTCGGACAGGGCGCGGATGATGGCCCAGTCTTCCTTGGCCTCGCCCTTGGGGAACACCACCCGTTCCGCCAGTTGCACCCGGCCTTCGGTATTGGCGTACAGGCCCGACTTTTCCGTATAGGCCGCGCCCGGCAGGATCACATCGGCCCCGTGGGCACCACGATCCCCGTGGCTGCCGAGATAGACCTTGAACGCTGACGTCGCAGAGGCGTCGATCTCGTCGGCCCCCAGGAGGAACAGCACATCCAGCTTGCCCTTCTTGGCCATGTCGACCGCCGACAGACCGCCCTCGCCCGGCACGAAGCCCATGTCCAGACCGGCCACGCGAGACGCCGCATGGTGCAGGACATTGAAGCCGTTCCAGCCATCCTTGACCACGCCGGTCTTCTTGGCCAGCGCGCCCAGCGCATTCAGCACCGCGGCCCCGTCCTTGCCGGTCAGGGCCCCGGCCCCGACGATGATCGCCGGACGTTCGGCCTTGGACAGCAGGTCCGTCAGCGCCTTGCCCGGCTTGGCCAGGGCCTCGGACCCGTCGCCGAAATGCTCATAGTCATAGGTCAGGGACGCCGCCTCACCGATCAGGCCGATCCGGGCCTTGCCCGACAGCCAGATCTTGCGCAGCCGCGCATTCAGGAGCGGAGCCTCGGCGCGGGGATTGGTGCCGACCAGCAGCACCGCATCAGCCTGTTCGAGGCCTTGCAGGCCGGTATTGAACAGCCAGCCCTCACGGCCCGAGCCGCCGAGCGCGGCCCCGTCCTGACGGCAATCGGTATGGGCCGACCCCAGCGCCTTGAACAGCGACAGGGCCGCATACATCGACTCGGCATCCTGAAGGTCGCCGGCGATGACGCCGATCTTCTCAGGCCTGGCCGCCTTCAGCTTGTCGGCCACGGCCCCCAGTGCCTCGTCCCAGGTGGCGGGCTTCAACTTGCCCTTGGCGTCACGCACCCAGGGCTTGTCCAGGCGCCGCTGCGTCAGACCGTCCACCGCATAGCGGCTGCGGTCGCTCAGCCATTCTTCGTTGATGCCTTCATTGACGCGCGGCAGGGCCCGCATCACCTCGGCCCCACGGCTGTCGGCGCGGATGTTGGAGCCCAGCGCATCCATCACATCGATGGTCTCGGTCTTCTTCAGTTCCCAGGCCCGGTAGTGGAACTGCCACGGCCGGTGCGTCAGGGCCCCCACCGGGCACAGGTCGTTGACGTTGCCCGACAGTTCGGACCCCACCGCCTGCTGCAGATAGGTGCTGATCTCGGCATTCTCGCCACGATTGAGCAGGCCGATATCGGAAACGCCTGCGATTTCCGTGATGAAGCGCACACAGCGCGTACACTGGATGCAGCGCGTCATATAGGTCTTGATGGTCGGACCCATGTGCTTTTCTTCGACCGCGCGCTTGTTCTCCGCATAGCGGGAATGGTCGCGGCCATAACCCATGGCCTGGTCCTGCAGGTCGCACTCACCGCCCTGATCGCAGATCGGGCAGTCGAGCGGATGGTTGATCAGCAGGAATTCCATCACGCCCTTGCGGGCTTTCTGGACCATCGGGGTGTTGGTGAATATCTCCTGTCCGTCCGCCGCCGGCAGAGCGCACGACGCCTGCGGCTTGGGCGGCCCGGGCTTCACCTCGACCAGACACATTCGGCAGTTTCCGGCGATCGACAGACGCTCGTGATAGCAGAAGCGCGGGATCTCTTCCCCGGCGCGCTCAGCCACCTGGAGCACGGTCATCCCCGGCTCGAACTCGATTTCCTGGCCATTGACCTTGGCGATGGGCATCAGGGGGCCTCTTGTTGGGCGGAACGGTCCGCCGTCGCATTCAAAGTGACAATCTGGGTCTCACCGTCGCGCGTCAGCGAGACCGCGTTACCGTCCACCGCGCAGGTGAAGCTCAGACGACCGCCATCGACCGGGGCCCGCCATGAGATGACGCCGTCGATGAAGGTGACCGCCGGACCTTGCTGGCCGAACTGGGCCTGGACCGCCTGGCGACAGGCATCCTCCGTCGAAATCGCGGCCTGAGCCGTGCCGTTGTCCCAAGCGATGTCGCTGACTTCGCCCGGCTGCGGCTCGCCGATGGTGAACACCGACAATTGCCGACCGGTCCCCGGGTGACGCCAATTGGTCCGGCAGTTCGCCATCCCGGTCCCGGCACAGCCCTCAACCTCCGGCAGGTCCAGGGTTTCACCCGTGCATTCCCCGGCAAGGGGCTCCCCGGCCTCCATTTCCGCGACGCACACGGTGAACGGCACGGAACCGTCGATGACCAGCGGCTCATAGCCCGCCGCCAACAGTTGCCGGCGCGCCGCCCAGTAGCTCTGGCCGACCACCGGCAGGGCCGCAGCGTCGGTATCGGCAGGCTCGGCGGCTGCACTCGCCGGTGCGCCGGCACCCGTCGCTGTGTCCTGCGCGTTCTGCGCAGGCGTGCAGGCCACGGCCAGCAGGGCCGTTGCGCTCACTATCGCCGATGTCAGGATGCGGTCGATCAAGATCGTTTCCTAGAACCAGGCCTTCTTGCCGATGACGTACTCCTGCTGGAACGCCGCATCGGACTTGGTCAGATAGATGATCCCCTCGATCAGACCGAGGAGCCCCATGGCCATCGGCCCCAGGCCGAAGGCGATCGAGCCGACCAAGGTGACCAGCAGCATGATGATGCCGGGCTGGGTCAGGCCGAGATAGAATTTGTGGATGCCCAGCGCCCCCAGGAGGATCGCCAGAATACCGGCCACGACCTTGTTCTTCTCGCCGCTGGAGAAGGACTCGACGGCCTCGTTGAGGCTGTCGGCGGCAGCCGAGCCGCTGCCCATCACATAGATGGCGGCGGCCTTCTCGCCGTCGATCTGGAAGTCGACGTCGGCTCCGACCCGCACAGTGCGAACGCCGTCCTGCAGGTCGCCGCGCACGAAGCTGTAGCGCTTGCCGTCATCACCGCTGATGATGCCGGTGCCTTCGAGGTCCTGATAGGACAATACCTTGCCACGCATGGTCGGTCGCTCTCCTATTCCGCCGCAATCGCATGGCCCGCGAACGCGCCCTTGCGCGCGCGGTACTGGTTGATGCGATCTTCGATTTCATGCCGGAAATGCCGGATCAGGCCCTGAACCGGCCAGGCCGCCGCGTCGCCGAGCGCACAGATCGTATGGCCCTCGACCTGGCCGGCGACGTCCAGCAACAGGTCGATTTCAGACGGCTCGGCATTGCCGACGGCCATCCGCTCCAGCACCCGCCACATCCAGCCCGTGCCTTCGCGGCACGGCGTGCACTGGCCACAGCTCTCGTGCTTGAAGAAGTAGCTGATGCGGGCAATCGCCTTCACGATGTCGGTGGACTGATCCATCACGATCGCGCCGGCGGTCCCCAGCGACGAACGCATTTCGCGCATGGAGTCGAAGTCCATCAGGACCGTCTCGGCCTGTTCGCGCGTGATGACCGGACAGGACGCGCCGCCCGGAATGATGGCCTTCAGATTGCTCCAGCCGCCGCGCACGCCGCCGCCATGATCCTCGATCAGCTGACGCAGCGGGATCGACATGGCCTCCTCGACCACGCAGGGCCGGTTCACATGCCCGGCCAGTGACATCAGCTTGGTGCCGGTGTTGTTGGGCCGTCCAAAGCCGGCGAACCACTCGGCCCCCCGGCGCAGGATCGTCCCGGCCACGGCGATGGATTCGACGTTGTTGACCGTCGTCGGACAACCATACAGGCCCGCGCCGGCCGGGAACGGCGGCTTCAGCCGCGGTTGGCCCTTCTTGCCTTCGAGGCTTTCCAGCAGGGCCGTCTCTTCCCCACAGATGTAAGCCCCGGCCCCGTGGTGGATATAGACGTCGAAGTCCCAGCCGTGGACGTTGTTCTTGCCGATGAGCTTGGCCGCATAGGCCTGCTTGACCGCAGCCTCCATGCGCTCCCGCTCAAGCACATATTCGCCGCGCAGGTAGATGTAACAGGCATGCGCCTGCATGGAGAACGAGGCGATCAGGCAGCCCTCGATCAAAAGGTGCGGATCATGGCGCATGATCTCGCGGTCCTTGCAGGTACCCGGCTCGGACTCATCGGCGTTGACGACCAGATAGTGCGGACGGTCCGCGCGGACCTCCTTGGGCATGAACGACCACTTCAGACCGGTCGGGAAGCCGGCCCCGCCGCGACCGCGCAGACCCGAGTTCTTAATCTGGTCGATGATCCAGGGACCGCCCTGGTCGAGCATGTCCCGGGTCCCGTTCCAGCACCCGCGCGCCTTCGCTCCGTCCAGGCCCCAGTCATGGAACCCGTACAGGTTGGTGAAGATGCGGTCCTTGTCTTGAAGAATTCCGACCATGCTCATTCAGGCTCCGCCATGCGGCGACGGTGATAACGGGTACGCAGGAAAACGGCGGCAACCATCAGGACCCAGCCGACCCCCAGGGCGATATAGCCGCCGTTGACGGCCCAGTCCGGCAGATCCAGCCACACAGCGGCCACCACCACCGCCGCGCCGACCAGGACCAGACCGAAGGCGGTGAAGCGCACCGGCTGGGCCACGCCGCGCAGTTCCTGACGGTAGGCCGTCAGACCTTCCGATGTACTCAGATCCGGGCGCGCCATCACGCCGGTTCCTTTTTCTTCTTGGCCTTGGGGGCCGCGTTCGGCAGCGACTTGATCGCCTTGGCCGCCGAGCCGTCAAAGAGCTTGGGGTCGGTCAGGGTCAGTTGCTCGCCCTCGGGCGCCGAGGCCTGACGCTTCACGCGCGGGCCGGGCTTGGGCGACTTGCCGGCGGCGAAGTCGTCGATGATCTTCTCCAGATCCTCGGCGGTCAGGTCCTCGAAATAATAGTCGTTGATCTGGGCCATCGGGGCGTTGGCGCAGGCCCCCAGGCACTCGACTTCCTGCCAGGTGAAGCGACCGTCGGCTGACAGCTTGTCCTTGGGCCCGATCCGCTTCTCGCAGACCTTCATCAGCTCGCCGGATCCGCGCAGCATGCACGGCGTGGTGCCACACACCTGGATCAGGGCCGAGGTGCCGACCGGCTCGAGCATGAACATGGTGTAGAAGGTCGCCACCTCCAGCACCCGGATTTTCGGCATGCCCAGCAGGTCCGCGATGGCGGCCATGGCCGGCTCGGAGACCCAGCCTTCCTGCTTCTGCACCAGCCACAGGATCGGAATGACCGCCGACTGCTGACGACCGTCCGGGTATTTGGCGATCCACCAGTCGGCCTTCTTCTTCGTTTCCCTGGAGAAGGCGAACGAGGCCGGTTGGTCTTTTGCAAGGCGGCGCGCCGACATCTAGATCTCCAGTTCCGTGACTTCCACGCCGGACCCCATCAGTCGGGCGCGCACGGTCACCACCTTGCGGGCGCTCGACCGGGTCATGTGAAAGCAGTGTTCAAGGACGCCGTAAGACCCCAGCGCCGCAGAGTAGTTCTCGATGATCCAGCCGGAGCGGACCATGTCAGAGATGGGACGGGTGACATCGCTCATCGGATCTTCACCGCCGTTCTGAACCAGCGACCCAGCCGGTCCTTCCAGACATCGGCTCCGGCCTTGCGCAGATCGCGCAGCCAGATCGAGGTCGGGGGCACGGTGGCGACCACCAGCCGTCCGACGAAGATGAAGCCCATCATCCAGAGCAGGCTCATCCACATGGCGTCCCACCAGGACCGGCCGTCGGCCAGATAGGCCTGACGGAAGCCCGAGCGGACCACCAGAACACCCGCCAGCGGAACCGCCAGCTGGCTGGCCCGGCCCGCGGCCACGCGGATCAGGCCGATCGCGGCCCGCCGACGCGGCGAGAAGACGACCGTCAGCGCCGTGAGCGCCGCCAGCATCCCGCCGAACCAGTACCACCGGTCCACATAAATGATCGGATCGATCCAGAGGCCGCTCATTCCGCGACCCCTTCCTCATGATCCACCCACGGCAGGAACTGCACATGGGTGATGAGGCAACGGCGCGTATAGTGGTCTTCGAACTCGAAATCCTGAGACTGCACCAGGATCGGGACCGACTGAACCCGATAGATCGCCACGGCTTCGCCTGCGAACCCATCGCCCCACAGAGCTTCCTCGTCGATGACGTACTCGCCCGAGGTGATGCGGTTGGCGATCTCGAGATTTGTATCCGCCGGCATTTCGAGAAACGCGTTCTCGTAGTGCGCCCAGATAGCGTCACGCCCTTCCAGCGTGTCGCCCTCGCCGGGTCCCATGACGATGACCGCATCCGGCGCATAGAATTCGGCGAACGCCGCCGCGTCGCGGGCGCGCCACGCGACGACCTGGGCGTCCACCACTTCCATGGCCAGGCAGTCGAACATCAGCGGTCGACCTCGCCGAACACGATGTCGAGCGAACCGAGAATGGCGGACACGTCGGCCAACAGGTGGCCGCGGTTCATCCAGTCCATGGCCTGCAGATGCTTGAAGCCCGGCGCCACGATCTTGCAGCGGTACGGCTTGTTGGTGCCGTCCGAGACGACATAGACGCCGAACTCGCCCTTGGGGGCCTCGACCGCCGCATAGACCTCGCCCGGCGGGGTGCGGAACCCCTCGGTATAGAGTTTGAAGTGCTCGATCAGGGCTTCCATCGACCGCTTCATGTCGGCGCGGCGCGGCGGCGCGACCTTGTTGTCCGTCGACAAGACCGGGCCGGGATTCTGTCTTAGCCGATCAATGCACTGGCGCATGATCTTCAGAGACTCTTTCATCTCCTCGACACGACAGAGATAACGGTCCCAGCAGTCGCCGTTCTTGCCGACCGGCACTTCGAAATCCAGCTCGGCATAGCATTCGTACGGCTGGGACTTTCTGAGGTCCCAGGCGATGTCGGAGCCACGCAGCATCACGCCCGAGAAGCCCCAGGCCAGGGCCTGTTCCTTGGACACGACGCCGATGTCGACGTTGCGCTGCTTGAAGATGCGGTTCTCGGTGACCAGGGCCTCGATGTCGGTCAGGGCCGCCGGAAACTCTCCGATCCATTTTTCGATGTCGTCGATCAGGGCGTCGGGCAGATCCTGATGCACCCCGCCGGGCCGGAAGTAGTTGGCGTGCAGGCGCGCCCCCGAAGCGCGCTCATAAAACACCATCAGCTTCTCGCGTTCCTCGAAGCCCCACAGCGGCGGCGTCAGGGCCCCGACGTCCATGGCCTGGGTGGTGACGTTCAGCAGGTGGTTCAGGATCCGGCCGATTTCCGAATAGAGCACCCGGATCAGCTGACCCCGGTACGGAACCTCCAGCCCCAGAAATCGCTCGATCGCCAGGCAGAAGGCGTGCTCCTGGTTCATCGGCGCGACGTAGTCGAGGCGGTCGAAATACGGAATGTTCTGAAGGTAGGTCCGGGCCTCCATCAGCTTTTCGGTGCCGCGGTGCAGCAGGCCGATGTGCGGGTCGACGCGCTCTACGATCTCGCCGTCCAGCTCCAGCACCAGGCGCAGCACGCCGTGCGCCGCCGGATGCTGCGGGCCGAAATTGATGGTGAACTTGCGGTCTTCTTCGACCGCTGCCAGCGACACGGGTTCCAGGTCGTCAGCCATCCCCTACCCCTTCGCCTTTTCGTCGCCCGGCAGAACGCCGGACCACTTGGTGTAGTCGGCCCCTTCCCACGGCGACAGGAAGTCAAAGCTGCGGAATTCCTGGGCCAGCTTGACCGGCTCATAGACCACGCGCTTAAGCTCGTCGTCGTAGCGGACCTCGACATAGCCCGTCATCGGGAAGTCCTTGCGCAGCGGATGGCCCTCGAAGCCATAGTCCGTGAGCATCCGACGCAGGTCGGGGTGATCGGAGAAGAAGACCCCGTACATGTCAAAGGCCTCGCGCTCGAACCACTCGGCGTTCGGATAGACCGAAATCGCGCTGGGGACCGGGGCTTGCTCATCGGTCGAGACCTTGATGCGGATACGCTCGTTCCGGGTCAGGCTGATGAGGTGATAGACGACGTCGAACCGTTCGGCCCGCCGGGGAAAGTCGGCCCCGCACAGATCGACCAGCTGCTGGAAGCCCAGCGCATCGCGCAACGTCTTCAACACCGTGACGATCTGGTCGCGCTTGACGGTCAGGGTGACCTCGCCGAACGCGATCCTGGTCTCGATCACAGCCTTGCCGCACGCCGTCTTGGCGGCGCTGGCCAGGGCCTTCATGGCCTTGGGGGTACCGGCTCCGCTCATCGTGCGATCGTCCCCGTGCGGCGGATCTTCTTCTGAAGCTGCAACAGTCCGTAGAGCAGCGCCTCGGCCGTCGGCGGACACCCAGGCACATAGACATCGACCGGCACAACCCGGTCACAGCCGCGCACGACGCTGTAGCTGTAATGATAGTATCCGCCGCCGTTGGCGCAGGACCCCATCGACAGGACGTAACGCGGGTCCGGCATCTGGTCGTAAACCGTGCGCAGGGCCGGGGCCATCTTGTTGGTCAGGGTGCCGGCCACGATCATCAGGTCCGACTGGCGCGGACTGGCGCGTGGGGCCATGCCGAACCGCTCCATGTCAAAGCGCGGCATCGAGGCCTGCATCATCTCGACGGCACAGCACGCCAGGCCGAAGGTCATCCACATCAGCGAGCCGGTGCGAGCCCAGGTGATGACGTCATCCAGCGGGGCCGTGACGAAGCCCTTTTCGCCGAGCTCGTAGTTGACCGCCTCAAAGAAGCGGTCGTGGACCTTGGGATCATAGCCCTCGACGGTCGAACGCGCCGCCGAGCCGGCCGGAACGATCATTCCCATTCCAGGGCTCCCTTCTTCCACTCGTACAGGAACCCGACCGTCAGCACGCCGATGTTGAGGATCATCGTCGTGTAGGAAAAGTCCTTCTCGGGCCGGCCCAGATCCGTCAGGTTCAACGCGCACGTAAAGAGGAAGGAGACCTCCAGTTCGATGATGTTGAACAGGATCGACTCCAGTTAGTAAT
>CAUJHO010000069.1 GCA_963205025.1 Pseudomonadota bacterium
ACCCGGAACTGCCACGGCCGTTCCGCGTGCCGGGCGGCGTCTGGACGGCGGCGGCGGGCATCGCGGCCTGTCTGTTCCTGGCCAGCCAGAACCTGATCCCGATGTTCCAGCACGCGGCCGATGACAATCCGCTGCCGCTGATGCTGCTGGGCGGCTACGCCGCCGTCGGGGCCGTGGTCTATCTGATCTACGGCTTCTGGAACTCCAAGCTCGCCCGCGGCATCGACACGACGGAGGACACCACCCTGGCCTCGCCGGCCGAGGCGATGGGTACGGGCGTGGACAACGTCAAGGAAGACTGATCGGTCCCACGGACTGTGACGTTGAGGAGCCCGGGGGTGACCCCGGGCTTCTTTTCTTTTGGGGCCAGGTCGCTATCAGTCGGGAATGACCGCTTCCTCCCCCATCGGCGTCTTCGTCGCGCCGGTCACGCCCCTGCAACAGAACTGCACCGTCGTCTGGTGCACCGCCACCAACAAGGCCGCCGTCATCGACCCGGGCGGGTCCGTCGATTCCATCCTGGCCGAGATCACGCGCCGGGGTCTGACCCTGGATCAGATCTGGATCACCCACGGCCACCTCGACCATGCCGGCGGTGCCGCCGAGATGCAGGAGAAGACCGGCCTCAAGATCCAGGGCCCCCATCCCGACGACCAGTTCTGGATCGACGGCATCGAGCAGCAGGGCAAGGTCTATGGCATCCCCGAGGCGCGCGGCTTCACGCCGGATCGCTGGCTGGCCGATGGTGACACCATGACCCTCGGCGATACCGCCTGGGATGTGATCCATTGCCCGGGACACACCCCGGGCCATGTCGTCTTCTTCAATGAGGCCGCGCGCTTCGCCCAGGTCGGCGATGTCCTGTTCCAGGGATCAATCGGTCGCACGGACTTTCCGAAAGGCAATCTCGACGACCTCCTGAATGCCATTACGACAAAGCTCTGGCCGCTCGGCGACGATGTGACGTTCGTGCCCGGCCATGGCCCCATGTCCACTTTCGGGGATGAGCGCCGCTCCAATCCCTACGTCTCGGATCGCGCGATCTCTGCTCGCAAACCCTGAATTCTGCTTGCAGGGGTTGTGTCTATGGGACAATTTGCGAGCGGGGCTGTGACGATGACGGGGACTGGGGACTCTGCGTGCGCGCCTTGCTGGTGGAAGACGAGGCCCTCGTGGCCATCGTCGCTGAAGAGGCGCTGACGGCGCTCGGATTTCAGGTGGAAGTCACGGCCTCTGCGGCCGAGGCAATGGCCGCTGTCAGACGCAGACAGCCGCACCTTGCCGTCGTCGATCTGGGCTTGCCGGATACGGATGGCGGCACCCTGGTCGCCAGCATCAAGGCGGCAGCCCCCGAGGCCGGCATCGTCATCGCCACCGGCTATGAGGCCGGTGCCATTCTCGAGAAGGTCTCGCCGGCCCTGGGGGCCGTGATCATGACCAAGCCCTATTCGGACGCCGATCTCGCAACCGCCATTCGCCGATTGGGCCTGATCTGATTTCAAGCCCGACCGTCGCAGGTCATGAGTTCACGGAACTGGATGCCCGCCTGCGGGTTGTCTTGGCATCTGAGAACCTCAAGGACGGAGATCGGCCATGGCTGACGATCCGAGCGGACCGCAGCGCAACGGGTCACGGCGAGGATTTGCATCGATGGATCCCGCTCGCCAGCGCGAAATAGCCCGCAAGGGGGGGGCCAGCGTGCCAAGCGAGAAACGAAGCTTCTCCCAGGATCGGGACCTGGCCGCCGCCGCCGGCCGCAAGGGCGGCGAATCGTCACGAAGCCCCCGCCCAGACCGAGGCAAGCGAGCCTAGGGACCTGCCCTCAACAGCTTCGACGAAGGCCTGGATGCTCGTCCAGCGTCCGGCTTCTGGGCTCGAAGCGGACAGCCTGCCAGGTCCAGGGCGAATGACCGATATGCGCCGGGCCGTTGATTTCTACTGCGTCCAGATTGGCCGGGCGCGCACCGGGCTGCGGCAGGGTCGTGAGGTCCGGCAGAATATGCGGCGCGCCTGACAAATGGTTGCGCTCCGCCTGCATCAGACGCAGCTTGGCATCCAGCATCGCCTCGGGCGACGTGAGTTCACGCCCCTCGGCCGCGCCTTGGCTCGTTTGGATGGCCCCCATGGCTTCCAGTCCCGTCACTGGAACCCACAGTGCCTCATGATTGTGAAGTCGCCAAGACAATCGAATCTGACGGGGGCAATGCGCCCCCGGTCAGGCTCAGGTCCGGTCGCCGAAACGCGCATATTCCATCCGCGCGATGGTGCGGTTGTGGACCTCATCGGGACCGTCGGCGATCCGCAGGGTCCGAACTGTGGCGTACAACTCTGCCAGCGGCGTATCACCGGAAACACCGGCCCCGCCGTAGGCCTGGATCGCATCGTCAATGACCTTGAGGGCCATGCGTGGGGCCGCGACCTTGATCTGGGCGATCTCCGAGCGGGCATTTTTGGCCCCGACCACATCCATCATCCAGGCGGCCTTCAGCACCAGCAGTCGGCACATCTCGATATTGGTGCGGGCCTCGGCGACCCGCTGTTCCCACACCGAATGCTCGCCGATCTTCTTGCGGAACGCCGTGCGGCTCAAAAGCCGCGCGACCATCAGGTCCAGCGCCCGTTCGGCACAGCCGATCACCCGCATACAGTGATGAATCCGCCCCGGCCCCAGGCGCCCCTGGGCGATCTCGAAGCCCCGGCCTTCGCCGGCGATCAGGTTTTCCGCCGGCACCCGAACATTTTCGAGCACGACCTCGGCGTGGCCGTACGGCTTTTCGTCATAGCCGAAGACGCTCAGCATCCGCTCGACCCGGAATCCGGGCGTATCGACCGGCACCAGGATCTGGCTCTGCTGCTGGTGGGTACTGGCGTCCGGGTCGGTCTTGCCCATGACGATGGTGACCGCGACATTGGGGTGCGCCATGTTGGTCGACCACCATTTGCGACCGTTGATCACATAGTGGTCGCCGTCCCGCTCGATGCGGGTTTCGATGTTGGTGGCATCCGACGAGGCCACCCCCGGCTCGGTCATCAGAAAGGCCGAGCGGATTTCTCCTGCCAGCAGCGGGCGAAGCCAGCGGTCCTTCTGGGCCTGGTCCCCATAGAGATGCAGCACCTCCATATTGCCGGTGTCGGGGGCGTTGCAGTTGAACACCTCCGGCACCCACAGGCCGGAATAGGCCATGCGCTCGGCCAGCGGCGCATACTCCAGATTGGTCAGGCCGGCCCCGCCCAAGCCGTCATGCGTCTCGCCCGGCAGGAACAGATTCCACAGGCCGGCCTCTCGGGCCTCGGCCTTCATGGTCTCCATCACCGCCGGCTGCTGGCGATCATTGGCATGGATCGCCTGCAGGTACTCGGGAATCCGAGGCTCCACCCGCTCGCGGATGAAGCCGTCGAGACGCTCGCCCCAGGCCCTGGCCCGGTCGCTCGGCCGGAAGTCCATCCTAGCCCTTCAGGACAGGCTGGAGCGCGAGGGCATCCATCGGATTGCCGTCAATCTTCATCTTGCCCGACATGAAGGCCCCCATGGGGTCAAGCTGACCGCTCGCCAGCGACAGGAAGTCGCTGAAGTCGATGTGGATCGTGCAATCCGCCGGGCCGTCGTCGTTCGATACAGCCCCGTCGGCGATGTGGATCTTGCCCATGTCGCCAAAGTCCAGCTTGTAGGACTTGGCCAGCGGTCCGGCCGCGCTGACGCGGGCGCGGATCTGTTCGGTGACTTCGGCGAGATCGGGCATGGGGTCCTCCAGAAATAGGTTGGATGATCGATAGACCCGCGCGCGACCGGTGCCAAGCGTCACCCTAGGTCAACTCCGGCTTGCCTTGCGCTGGGCCGCAGTTCCGACATGATGGGCCCGTCGCCGGATTTCGACGTCACGGAGTTTTTCATGTCGAAGCTCACAATTGCCGCCTTCGCCCTCCTGGGCGGACTGATGGCCGGTCCCGCCCTGGCCCAGGACGCCGGTGGCTATCCACCTGGGATGAGCGCGGCCGATATCGACAAGCTCGAGCGCGCCGAAACGGAGCGCCTGAACAATGCCGTGCTGGAGCGCGATGCCCGGACGGTCGCTGCCAATGAGGCCGAGGCCGCCCGGTTTGTCCGCGAACAGGCCGAGTTCGAGGCGGCCCGCGCCGCTCACGACCGGGCGCAGGCCCAGTACGAGGCAGAGGCCGCCGCCGCCGAGGCCGCCCGGGTCCGCTATGAGGCCGAGATGGCGCGTTGGCGCCAGCAGGTTGGCCAGCCGCAGTAGAGCCAGTTTGCGACAGGCCGTGACCGGCGCTGGATTTGACCGCCCTCGCCTTGATCCCGTGGCGGCCGCCTAGCCCAAACCATAGACGACGCAAGCCGTGTCCGCCAGAACCTGAAAGGGCGGCTGCAACACTAGGCGCTGGGCCTCGCTCGCGACGGCATCGTCCTCACCCCGCCCGGCCGGCGGTGCCGGCGGGGGTGGCGGCGGGGGTGGCGGCACTGCCATTCGACTGCCCGTAATCGAGACGTCGCGCGCCTGGATGCTGCCAGAACCATAGGAGGGCCAGCCTGCGAGGACGTCGGTCTGGCAGGCCCGTCCGGTCGGATCAATGACGCGGACCGAACCCAATCGAGCTCCGGCTGCCTCGGCCGCTGCCCTGGCGCGCCGCGCGGCGTCCCTGACCGCCTCTTCGGCCAGCTCGGTCCTGGTCTGGTTGCTCGGCTCCAGCATGAAGCTGATGCTCGTCACCGACGATGGGTCGGCTGCCAGAACAGCCGCATAGACCTGTTCAAGCACCGACGTGTCCCGGATCTGCAGACTGACAGTCGCCGTCGCCTCGTAGCGTTCAATCTGGTCCGCTCTTGCGTTCTCGCGAATGACGCCGGCATCATCACGATACTGTTCGTACAGGGGTCTGGCGCGGATTGTCGTCTCGACCCGCACGGACTCCGCTCCAAACTGACCCAGGGTCTGGCTGAGATTGCGAACACGATCCGCCGCCTGGCGCATGGCATCGTCGACATTGCGGTCAACGACCTGAAAGGTGGCCTGGAAGCTCGCCCGGTTGGCCTGCAACTCGGTGCGGACGGCACCGACCGAGGCGATGACCGGATCACGCATCCACCAGGGGGCCGGAACGTAGGGCTCGCCGATCGTCGCCGGCGGCGTCTGGGCCACGGCTGAGGAAGCCGTGATCAGGGCTCCCAGAAACGTCATCAGTCCGATAGCTCGCATCGTCTCGCCCTCCCGTTTCGCCGGCGAGCTTTGCGGATTACGAGATCAACGTAAAGGCCGCGCCCGCCTATTGTGGACCCGGCCCGGTTGAGAAGTCGAACTGCTGCTGCTGGGGCCGACCCTGCGGGTTACCGAAGGTCCAGGTCAGGCCGATGAAGGCCGAACGCCCGCCAAAGACGCTTTCGGACCGGTCGCGAAGCGTCGGCGTCTCGTAGTAGGAGACGTTCTGCATCGTGTTCAGGACGTCGCGCATCGTGAAACTGAGCGACAGGCTCTCCGTCAATTTGCGGCGATAGCCGAAATTCACCATGCCGCTGCCTTCGCGGCGGCCCTGGGCATAAATGCTCCCGCCGCGCCAGAAGGTCCCCAACTGGAAGAAGTCTTGCTCGGTCGGCTGCCAATTCAGGCTGCCGCGCCCGCTCAGGGTCGTGCCATCGACCTGGCTTCCGAAGCCCAGGTTCGAAGCGTCTATCTGCTGGTGGTAGGCGTTGAGACTGACGTTGTAGCGCAGCGTCGGCAGCAGCCGGCCATTGGCGACCAGTTCCAGTCCGACCGACCGGCTCGATCCGGCGTTTTCGGGCCGCGTCAGCAGCACCCCGCCTCCCAGATCTGTCGCCACGCTGGTGAAGGCGTCGGTGGTGTCCCGGTAATACAGCGTCGCCTGATAGAATTGCCGGTTGGACCGGTTCAGCCAGGTCAGTTCAAAGGAATCGGTCACCTGCGGCAGCAGGTCCGGGTTGCCCGAGGACCGGTCGTCGATATCGACATAGGCGACAAACGGATTGAGCTGTTCGGGCTGGGGACGTTGGACGCGACGGCTGTAGCTTGCGCGCACCGTCTGGGTTTCCGACAATGAGTATTCGACGTGCATGGTCGGATAGACGCGGAAATAGTCGTTTGAAGCCGTGATCCCCTGGGTGATCTGGTTGAGGTCGCGGGTCGCGTATTCCAGTCGCAGACCGAATTGGGCGGCGAAAGACTCCCCGAAGGGACGCTCATAGGTGCCGTACCAGGCATGGACCGCCTGATCGGCCTCGAAATCATTCGTCGAGGTCGGATCGACGATGGCGGTTGCCGAGGTCGCGCCCCGCAGGACGACATTGGACAGGTCCAACTGGGTCAGTTCGGCCTCATAGCCGAGGCGCAGTTTGCGGTCCTCGCCCATGGGGCGGTTATAGACCGTGGAGACATTCCAGGTGTCGGTCCCATTGTCATTGTCGACGACTTCATAGAAGCCCGGCAATGCCGGCAGGGTGTAGAGGGTCTGACCCTCCTGTCGGTTCTCGAAACTCGAAGTGTCGTAGCGAACCTCGGTCGTCCAATCGTGCCCCTCGCCGATTTGGCGCAGGACACGCGCCGTCGCGCCGCCGAATTCGCCGGAAAAGCCTCCCTGCCCCACCCGCTCATAGGCGATGGCCGGTGCGCCCAGGGCGTCGTTTTCCTCGAAGGTCGCCGTACCGGATCCATCGCTCTCAAAGGCGTTGTGACGCAGTTCGCCGGTCACCTGGACCTGCACATTGACGCGATACTCGGCCGCCAGGCGCACGAAGGTCCCGTCTGACGGGGCCTCGACCTCCTGCTGATAGACGCTGTCGAGCCAGGTTCCGCTACCGACATCGTAGCGTTGGCGCTCCCGGCGGGTGGAGAAGTTCTGATTGTCGTGGCGCAGTCCGAAGTCGCCGGTCAGCACCAGGTCACCGCGCGTGATGGCCCCGCTGGCTCCCAGGTTGTAGCGCCCTTCGGTGCCGATATTGGCGCGCACCGAACCACTGTGGGTCTCCTCGGGGCGCACGGCGTTGGGGCGCGACACCAGATTGATGATCCCGCCGGACCCATCCGGGCGATAGGCCGCCGACGGATTGGTCATGATCTCGATGCGCGCGTACTGGTCCGCAGGCGTCTGCAGGATGACCTGGGCTCGGCCCGGACCGCTCATCAGCGCCGACGGACGACCGTCGATCAGGATGGTGACGTTGGAATCCCCACGCAGCGACACATTGCCGTTCGGGTCGACGTCAACCGACGGGATGTTGCGAAGCGCATCCGCCAGGCTGCCGCTTGTGGCCTGAAGGTCGTCCGCCAGGCTGTAGCTGACGGAATCGATCGAGGTCCGCGGTGCGGTCCGATCGGCGGTCACCGTGATGGTTGCCACCTCGTCCTCGTCGTCCGTTTCCTCGTCCTGGGTGGCCTCGGCCGTACCGGTTTGCGGCTGGGTGGCCGGCGGATTCGAAGGCGGTTGGGCGGGCGGCTGAGCCGGCGGCGTGGTTTGGGCCAGAGCCACAACGGGCCAGCCCAGGGCGACGGTCGCCAACAGCAGACTGCGCAACAATTTCATATCAGGACCAGCGGCTTAGAGGGTTGAAATTCGGTGCGACAACTAGGGGAACGCAGGGCTAGGCGGTAGTTACAACTTCGTCAGGCGAGGAGACTGAGGCGCAACGTCGAGACGTCGGTGACCGACGCGCCCCCGCCTTTCACGATGACCGGCCCGAGTTCCGTCGCCAGTCACGGCGACCTGATCGAAAGAATGTGGCAGAACGGGGGTTGCACGGGTGCCAGCGACCGTTCGTCACGGCTCTCCAGGCATCGCCAGAAGGCTCCCCGGCCGTTTCGGGTTGGATTGAGCTGGTGCGGCGCCATCGGGACCCGGCCCGATGATCGCAACGGCCCTCACAGGCTGTCAGACGAGGCTCAGACGGCCTCCTCGGGCGGTCGGGGCGCGTTCTTCATGGCCAGCCAGAAGCCACCGAATGACAGGACGCCAATGATCACGCTGGTGACCGCCAGCGACAGGGCCAGCTGGCTCTCACCGCCCATCGCCTGACTGGTCAGGGTGACGACCAGCGGCGCAATGCCGATGCCGATCAGCGCCCCCAGGATCATGAAGGCCCCCAGACACAGACCACGCTCTTCGTTGGGCACCAGCACCGCGATGGCGGTGGCGGTGATCAGGCCCGCGACCGTCCCGCAGATCATCAGAAGCGTGAAGGCCACACCGAAAAGAGCTGTCGACGGCATGATTGGATAGAGCGACGCCGGCACCGCCAGCACTGCGGCGATCACCGCACCGGTCAGGATGCCGCCGCGCCTCGTCAGCTTCTGGCCCCAGTCTGCCGAGAAGCCTCCGATGATCGAGCCGACGATCCCGGCCAGCAAGAGACCACCGCCCATCCAACTGCCAAACTCGACCGGCGACAGGCCATAGTCGCGCTCGAGCACCGGCGCAGCCCAGACGGTTGCGGCCATGTCGGCCATGACGACGCCGACCTGGCCGATGAACAACGGGACCAGGAACCCGCGCCGCGACCACAGGGCCGAGGCGATGGCCCGGATCGGCGCGTCGGCCTGTTCGACCTCATGGCGCGCCGGCTCACGCAGGGCCAGCAGTGGCAGAGTCAGGACCGCCGAGGCGATGGCGAACCACAGGCTGGTCTCACGCCACGGCTCCAGCCCGAACAGGGCCGGCGTGTGCTGTTCGACCGCCGCGCCCAGCACCACCCCCCCGATGGCGAAGGCCAGGGCCGCGCCTACCACATTGCCAAGCGACAGCAGCAGCAGCGACCGCCCGCGGCGCTCGGGCATACACAGATCTGCGGCCACCGAGATCGCCACCGGGACAACGAAGTTGCCGGCCGTGCCCGCCAGCATTCGGGCCAGGAACAGCACCGTGAAATCCTGGGCAAAGGCGGTCATCGCCATGCCGACCGTCCACAGACCCGAGAGCACCAGCAGGATCCGTAGCCGGTTGGTGCGGTCGGCCAGCCAGCCGAGCGGCAGGGCGATCAGGGCCATGGGCGCGGCCATCGCCAGGCCCTGGACCAGGCTCATCTGTACATCGGTCAGGCCCATGGAGGCCTTTGCCGCTTCCTGCAGCGGCGAAAACACGGTCCGCATGGTGGCACCGGCGCAGACGGCCAGCGCCAGCACCAGAATGGCCCCCCAGGCGGTTCGGCGGATCGGGGCGACGGGCGCGCCGTCCACATCGGTGATCGCGGTGTCGGTCATCATTCGGGCCTTGGGACAAGAAAACAGGGGCATCGGCTCATGGCTTGCGTCTCACCAGCAGGTGTAGCCGCCGTCCGTCAGGACGATGGCTCCCGTCATCAGGCTGGCGGCGTCCGAGGCCAGGAACAGCACCGCCGAGGCGACCTCCTCCGGCTGGCCGAGACGGCCCATCGGAGTGGAATCGATCCAGCGTCGGAACATCGGGGCTTCGGGGTCGGCAAAGGCGTTCAGCGGCGTGGCGATATAGGTCGGGGCGACCGCATTGACCCGAACGCCGCGCGCACCCCACTCGGCAGCCAGCGACCGGGTCAGGTGGTGAACAGCGGCCTTGGAGGCGTTGTAGTGGGCCTGGCCCTGGGGCCGGTTGACGATGAAGCCCGACATCGAGCCGACATTGACGATCGCACCTGAACCGCGGCTCAGCATGTGCCGGCCAAAGGCGCGGGCGCACCAGAACGTCCCGCTGAGATTGACGTCCAGCACCTTCAGCCAACGCGCGTCGGTCATGTCTTCGGCGTCGATGTCCGACAGGGCGATGCCGGCATTATTGACCAGAATGTCGATCCGACCCTGGCGGGCGGCGATCTCGTCGGCGACTTCGGTGACACGCGCGGAATCCGTAACGTCCAGCACGACTCCCTCGACGACCCCGCGTTGAAGCGCCTCCGGTCGCGACAGGGCGGCAACCGCGGTGTTGAGAGCGGCGTGCTCAAGGTCGGCGATGACGACATTTGCGCCGGCCTCGGCCAGGGCGTCGGCGACGCACCAGCCGATACCCGAGGCACCGCCGGTGACCACGGCGACCC
>CAUJHO010000070.1 GCA_963205025.1 Pseudomonadota bacterium
ATCTCGCTGGCGGCCCTGACGGCTGCGGCGTGCAGTCCCAAGCTGGCCGCGTCGCGCGATGCCCCCAATCCTCCGGTTAGCGGACCACCGCTGCGCGTGGACCTGATCCATCCGGGCGACCAGCCCGACGGTCCGCCGCTGCCGCCCGCCGATGCCCCGGTCGATATGATCGAAACGGACCTCGACGCCGAAGGCGCGGCTGAGCAGGTGGCCGATGCCGGCCCGACCATGCAGCCGTCCGTCACGGCGGTCGCGGTCGCCGAACCTGGGCCGCCCAACGAAGCCGAGGCCGAACTGATCCCAGTCGCCCATGTCGAGCCGGTTCCGGCGCGCGCCCTGGCGGGGTCGCATTGTCAGGTCGGAGAGGCGGCGGTCTATAGCTGTCGGTTCCAGGACGGGCGCGTTCTGTCGATTTGCCGGGGCGACCAGATCGCCTACCGGTTCGGTCGCCTGGGCGCGCCAGAGCTGGATCTGGTGCGACAGCTCGGTTCGGATGCCGTCAGCTATGATGTCGCGCCTCGCCGGGGTGAAGGCCGCCAGACGCGGATTCAGTTCCGAAACGGCAACCATGACTATGTCGTCTATTCCAGCCAGACCGGCGGCCGCGATGAGCTGCAGCGTCCGGGCCGGTCGGGCGTCTTCGTCCGGCGGGGTGGACGCGAGATTGCGCGCTTCGACTGTCCGACGGCGTCGGACCAGACGCTGATTCCGGCGTCCATGCTGCGCGACATGATCCTGACCGAGCCGTCCGAGCGCCGCTTGCGGGGGCGCTGAGCGAGGCCTTAGTCCAGCCGGTCGGCCTGTCTCAGCCGGGGGAACATCCAGGCCCACAGGCCCGTCGCGCCGATGGCGGCGACGCCCCCGAACACCGCCGCGCTGATCGGGCCGAGCAGGCGCACCATCACACCGGAATAGGCTTCGCCCAGTTCGTTGGACGCCCCGATGAACAGCATCGACACCGAGCTGACGCGGCCACGCATGTGATCGGGCGTGGCCAGCTGAACCAGGGTCTGGCGGATGTTGACGCTGATCATGTCCGCGGCCCCGCCGATGAACAGCACCAGGGCCGACAGCCAGGCCCATTTCGACAACCCGAAAATCAGGGTGCAGACTCCGAACACCGCCACTGCCGCAAACATCCACAGGCCCCCGCGCCGCGTGATCGGCCAGCGCGAAAGATACAGCGCCATCACTAGGGCTCCGACCCCGAAGGCGGCCCTCAACAGCCCGAAGCCGAGGGCCCCGACATGCAGGATGTCGCGCGCGAAGACCGGCGTCAGCAGCGCCACGCCCGCCAGCATCACGACCACCAGATCCAGCGAGATCGCCCCCAGCACCACCTTGGTCTTCCAGACATAGGCCAGGCCCTCGCGTACGGCCTGGAACCGGCTGACCTGGTCGTCGGTGCGGGCCGGTCGGCCGCTGGTGCGGATCATCAGGAAACAGGCCAGACCGACCCCGAACAGGACCAGCGCCGCTCCATAGGCCAGCGGCGTATTGATCCCGACGATCAGGCCGCCCAGCGCCGGCCCGGCGATGGCCCCGGTCTGAAAGGCGATGGACTGGGCCGCGATGGCCGCCGGCAGGGCCTTGCGTCCCACGACCATCGGCAGGAAGGCCTGGCTGGCAGGGGCGAGGAAGGCCCGCGCCGCGCCGAAGACGGCCGCGACGCCGAGCAGGCCCCAAAGCGGCGGATTGCCGACAATGGCCATGACGAGGAACGCCAGCGCACAGACGGCTTCGACCGCGATGGACAGGGCCACGGTCGATTTGCGGTCGCGCCGGTCCGCCATTTCGCCTGCGGGCAGGGTGAAGGCCAGCAGGGGCAGGAACTGAACCAGGCCGACCAGACCCAGATACAGGCTCGCCTGTTCGATCGGATGCTCGCGTCGGGCGATCGTATAGACCTGCCACAACAGCGCCGAGGACTGGACCTGGATGGCCAGCACAGCCAGCACCCGCCCGATCCACAACAGCCGGAAATCCCGGATGCCCCACGGACTGGTCCCGTCCCCTCCCGGCGGCTGGGGTGGCGTCGGCTGCGGATTTTCCGGGGCGTCGAGGGTCACTTGGCGTCAGGCTCTTCTCGGTTTCGTCGTCAGGCCGTAAAGCGGGACCATGAACGCCGTCGACCCCGTATCCCTCACCCGCGACCTGATCCGCAAGCCGTCGGTGACGCCGGCCGACGAGGGGGCGATGGATCTGGTTCAGGCCGAGCTGGAAAGGCTGGGCTTTGCCTGTCGACGGATGAGGTTTGGTGCCTCAAGCCGCGAGGCGGTAGGCGACTCAGAAGTCATTGAAAACCTCTATGCCCGGCGCGGGACGGCGGGGCCGAACCTCTGTTTCGCCGGCCATACGGACGTCGTGCCGACCGGCCCGACCGGGGCGTGGTCCTCAGACCCCTTCGCCGCCGAGGTGGTCGAGGGCGTGGTCGTCGGGCGCGGTGCCGTCGACATGAAGGGCGGCATCGCCTGCTGGATCGCGGCGGTGTCTGAGGTGCTGGCCGCAGGCGACCCACCCGGCTCGCTCAGTTTCCTGATCACCGGCGACGAAGAAGGCCGCGCCACCCACGGCACCAAGCTGGTGGTCGAGCAGCTGCTGGCCGAGGGCGAGCAGATCGACGCCTGTGTGGTGGGTGAGCCATCGTCGTTGCAGGTGCTGGGTGACACCATCAAGATTGGCCGGCGCGGGTCGCTCAACGTCTGGATCACCGTTACGGGCAAGCAGGGCCATGTCGCCTATCCCGAGCGGGGGGCCAATCCGATCCCGGTGCTGCTGGACCTGATGAAGCGACTGAACGATCGGCGACTGGACGAGGGTTACGAGGCATTCCAGCCGTCCAATCTGGAGCTGACCACCTTCGATGTCGGCAATACTGCCACCAACGTCATTCCCGGTTCGGCGACGGGTCGCTTCAACATCCGCTTCAATCCGGCCCATACGGGCGCGTCCCTGATGGACTGGATCTCCGAGGAGGCCCGCGCGGCCGAGGCTGCCTCGGGCCAAAGGATCGAGGTCGAGTTCTTGCATTCGGGCGACGCCTTCCTGACCCAGGAGGGGGGCTTCACCCAGGCCATCCAGGACGCCGTCGAGGTGGAACTGGGCATTCGTCCCGAGGCCTCGACCACCGGCGGCACCTCGGATGCCCGCTTCATCCGCGCCATCTGTCCGGTGCTGGAGCTGGGGCTGGTCGGCCAGACCATGCACCAGATCGACGAGCGGGTGTCCGAAGCTGACCTACATTCCGTCGCCCGCGTCTATCGACGTGTGATACAGACCTATTTCGACCGGTTCGCCTGACGCGATCTCAACTGGCCTGACCTGAAACGGAGACCTCCAAGATGAACATCCTCGACATGATCGGCGGCGCGCTCGGCGGTGCCGGGACCGGCGGCAACACCAACTATGGCCAGCTGTTCGAGGTCGTTCAGAACATGGGCGGCCTGGACGCCGTGATGGATCAGCTGCGCGCCGGCGGCCTGAATGACCAGATCGGTTCCTGGATCGCCCAGGGGGCCAACCAGGCCATCACCCCGGATCGTGTGCGGGCCATCCTGGGTGACAGCATGATTGCCAACGCCGCCCAGTCGATGGGCCTGTCGCCGGAGCGTATCTCTGAAATCATCGCCCAGCAGCTTCCGGCCGTGATCGACATGATGACGCCCGACGGCAATAGCCCCGGCGGTGGATTCGGAGCCATCCTGGGCCAGGTCCTGGGCGGCGGCCGCTAGGGGCCCCAACCCGGATTGGACCGTGGCTTGCCCCGGCACCTTCCCCCGAATAGGTTCCGCCCCCGCAGAAACGTCCCGGACGCCTGATGGCCCAGCATTATCTCGAATTCGAAAAGCCCATCGCCGATCTCGAAGCCAAGATCGAGGAGCTTCAGGCGCTGTCCGAAACGACCGGCTCGTTTGAGGCCGAGATCGACGCCCTTCGCAAGAAGGCCAACAAGCTCAGGCGTGATGCCTATGCCACTCTGGACCCCTGGAAGAAGACCCAGGTGGCGCGCCACCCCCAGCGGCCGCACCTGTTCGACTATCTGGACGGCCTGATCACCGACTTCGTCGAATTGAAGGGCGACCGTCAGTTCGGCGACGACCAGGCCATCGTCGGGGGCCTCGGCCGGTTCCGGGGTCGTCCGGTCGTGGTCATGGGCCACGAAAAGGGCCACGACACCTCCAGCCGCCTGACCCACAATTTCGGCATGGCCCGGCCCGAGGGTTACCGCAAGGCCGTGCGCCTGATGGATCTGGCCGAGCGGTTCAACCTGCCGGTCCTGACCTTCGTGGATACGGCAGGGGCCTATCCGGGCCTGGGGGCCGAGGAGCGCGGCCAGGCCGAGGCCATCGCCCGCTCGACCGAAAGGGGCCTGACGCTGGGCACGCCGATGATCGCCACCATCACCGGCGAAGGCGGATCGGGCGGGGCCATCGCCCTGGCCGCCGCCAACCGCGTGCTGATGCTGGAGCATTCGATCTATTCGGTGATCTCGCCCGAGGGGGCGGCCTCGATCCTGTGGCGCGACGGCTCGCGGGCAAAGGACGCGGCGGCGGCCATGAAGATCACCGCCCCGGATCTGGTCGAGCTGAAGATCGTTGACCGGATCATCCCTGAGCCCGAAGGCGGGGCCCATTCGGATCGTGAAGCGGCGATCCAGGGTGTCGGCGACGTCATTGAGGCTGAGCTGGAGGCGCTGGAAGGCCTGTCGGCGGACGAACTGCGGGCTCAACGGTCGGACCGCTTCTACGCCATTGGCCGCTTGAGCTGATTTCCTTCGCCAGCGGGCGCAGACGGATCAGGCTGGCGTCCCGCCATTCTCCGTCCTAGATCAAACCCATGCCCACGTCGGAACATCCCGCCGAATCCTTCAAGCGCGCCTTGGCCCACGCCGCCCGGGCGCTGGCGGAAAAGGCCGAGCTGGAGGTCGCCTTCTCGGGTGAACGCCCCGGTGTGCGTGACGGCATCGCCTATCTGCCGCAGCCGCCCCGCGACCTCATGAGCCCGGAGGCGCAAGGCCTGCGCGGCCAGGCCGATCAGCTGGCCTTGAGGCTGGCCCACCACGACGAGACGGTCTTTGCGCGGACCCGACCCTCCGATCCGACGGCGCAGCGCGCCTTCGAGGCCGCCGAGGTGGCGCGAATCGAGGCCATCGGCGCGCGGGCGCTGGGTGGCGTTCGGGCCAATCTGGCGACAGCGCTGGATCAGCGGCTGTCACGCCTGTTGACCGCCCCGGCGGTCAGCCAATTGCCGATGGACGAGGTCCTGGCGCTGGTGGTGCGCGAACGCCTGAGCGGCGATGCCGCCCCCCCGGTCGCCCAGGCCAGCGTGGAGGCCCTGCGCGGCGAGATCGAAGCCAAGGCCGGGCCGACGCTGGACCGGCTGGACGCCACCATCGAGGATCAGACCGCCTTCGCCCAGATCATCCGCCAGGCCCTGCGCGACCTGGAGCTTGATCCCAGCGCCGACGACATCGACGACACATCTGATCAGGACGGCGACGACGATCAGGGCGATGACGCCTCGGCCCCGGAAGACAGCGCCGACGATGATCAGAGCGATCCCGGTGAAGGCCAGTCCGAGCCCGATGCCGGCACGCCTGAGAGCCGAGACACCGACCGTGCCGAGGGCACCACCGAGGGCCAGGTCGAGGCCGACGCCAATCCTCAGGATGAGGCCGAGGGAACGTCGGACGGGGAGCTCCCCAACCGGCCCGAACTCAGCGACGACGGCCGGGCTCGAGCCTATCGCATCTTCACCACCCGCTTCGATGAGGTGGTTGAGGCCGACGAGCTGTGTGATCCGGTCGAGCTGGGCCGGCTGAGGGCGCTGCTGGATCAGCAGTTGTCGAGCCTGTCCAACGTCGTGGCCCGTCTGGCCAACAAACTGCAGCGCCGCCTGATGGCCCAGCAGAACCGCTCGTGGATGTTCGATCTGGAGGAGGGGGTGCTCGATACCGCCCGCCTGACCCGGATCATCACCGACCCGACTGCGCCCCTGTCGTTCAAGGCCGAGAGCGACATGCCGTTCCGCGACACGGTCGTGACCCTGTTGCTGGACAATTCCGGCTCGATGCGGGGGCGGCCGATCATGGTGGCCGCGGTCTGTGCCGACATTCTGGCCCGGACGCTCGAACGGTGCGGCGTCAAGGTCGAGATCCTGGGCTTCACCACCCGCGCCTGGAAGGGCGGCCAGTCGCGCCAGCTGTGGGTCGAGGCGGGCAAGCCGGCCATGCCGGGCCGCCTGAACGACATCCGCCACATCGTCTACAAGTCCGCCGACGCGCCCTGGCGGCGCGCCAAGAAGAACCTCGGCCTGATGATGCGCGAGGGCCTGCTCAAGGAAAACATCGACGGCGAGGCGCTCCAGTGGGCGCGCCAGCGGCTGGCCGCGCGGTCGGAAGAGCGCCGCATCCTGATGGTCATCTCCGACGGCGCGCCGGTCGACGATTCGACCCAGTCGGCCAATGCGGCGCTGTATCTCGACAAGCACCTGCGCCAGGTCATCGCCGAGATCGAGGGTGAGGGGGCCATTGAGCTTCTGGCCATCGGCATCGGCCACGATGTGACCCGCTGGTACAGGCGGGCCGTCACCATCGTCGATGTCGAGCAGTTGGCCGGGGCCATGATCGAGAAGCTGGCGGAACTGTTTGAACGAGCGCGGGTGGTTCCGACCCGGCGCAAAATTCGGAGGGCGGCATGAGACGTTTCGTCGGACCACTTCTCGCAGCCTTACTGGCCGCCTGCGCCACGACGCCCGAGATTGGCTGGCAGGCGCGCCACGCGGCCGCTGAGGCCCTGCGCGAGGCGGTCCGGTTCGCCGAAGACCCGCTGCCGGATGCCTGGACCGACGTGCCGGTCACGACCACGCCGGTGGCGATCAATGATCCAGATCTGGAGGCCGGAACGGGCAGTCTGATCTATGTCGGCGGGTTTCAGATCACCTCTGAGTTCAACCGCCTGCACGGTCTGTCGGACATCAAGTTTTTCGATCAATCGCGCTTTGTCGCGGTGACCGATGAAGGCCTGTTGGTGCGTGGCGCGCTGGCGCTCGATGCCCAGGGCAGGCCCACCGGCCTGAACGACATGGCCGTGCGGCCTCTGACCGACCCCGACGGCCAGGCCCTGATTCCGAAGTATCTGGCCGACGCCGAAGGCCTGGCGATCCTGCCCAACGGCGAACTCCTCGTCAGCTTCGAGCGCGACCACCGCGTCTGGCGCTACGACCGCGAAGGACGGTGGCTTGGCGAGCGCGTGATCCCGGATTTTCCGTTCACGGAGAACGAGGGGATGGAGGGGATCGCGGCTGCGGGCGACGACGCGTTCTGGGTCTCGGGTGAAAACGGAGGCAACTGGCTTTGCGGTGCAGGAGCCTGTGAGGCCTCAGCTGACTCGATGGCGGCCGACAGCTTGCCGGACGATGTCCTGCGCCCGACGTCTCTCATTGTGGACCCAAACCGCCCAGATCGGGTGTGGGTTTTGCAACGCGCCTATCACTCCGACAGGAATACCAACACGATCGGGATCACCCAGCGGATCATCTCGGATGACACGGTCCGCTGGGTAGGGGTCGCCACCTTCACCGCCCCCGCCACCGTCGACAATTTCGAAGGCATCGCCGCCGTCCGCCGGCCGGACGGCGGGGTGCGGCTCTACATCCTGTCGGACGACAACTTCAATCCGGGCCAACGGACGCTGCTCCTGGCGTTTGATGTGCGGTAGCTGATCCCTCTCCCGCCGGGAGAGGGCCGATGAGCGCCCGGCAAGCGGAGCGGCCGGCCGCGCGAAGGGTGAGGGGCTCCCCTTTCCGTAGAAGCCTTGAGACGACTCTCTCTCCGGAGAGGCTTACCCCTCATCCGGCCCTTCGGGCCACCTTCTCCCGCCGTGAGAAGGAACCCGAGGTCAGATTTTCTCCGACACCTTGATCGCCACGCGGCATCCCGCCTTGATCACGGCGGTCAGCACCTCATAGCCCGGCGCTTCGTGTGCGCCTTGTTTAACCGCATGGTCGTGGTGGCGCAGTTCGTCGTCGCGGTATTCGCGGAACTGCTGGGCCAGGTCGGCATCGCGGCCTTCCCATTCGTCGGCCTGGTCGGCGTAGTGTTCGGCGATCACCGTCTCGACCGCCTCGGTACAGGCATGGGCGGCCTTTTCGCCCAGGAGGGCGGTGCCGACGCCCAGCCCGTAGGCCGCGATCCGCCACAGCGGCGTCATCAGGGTCGGGCGGGTCTGGTGTTCGGTCAGCAGCGTATTGAACCGGTCCAGGTGGACCTGTTCCTCGCCTTCCATGCGGGCCATGTCGTCGGCCATGTCGGTGCGGCCGGCGGCGCGGAAGACGTCCTTCTGGGCGCGATAGATCTGAACCGCCGCCAGCTCGCCGGCGTGGTCGACACGCAGCATCTCTTCCAGGCGGCGACGCATCTGGCCGCGTCCGGGGCGGGGCAGGCGGACATTACGGTTCACGATACAGCCTCGGGACTTGCGCGTCGCGCGGACGCATGGCGGCGACCAGGCTGAGCCCGGCCAGGACGAGCGAGATCAGGGCGTTCCAGGTCGCCATCGACAAGCCGAGCCAGCTCCAGGCGATATCGCCGCAACTGGGCATCGTGGCGGGGGCTTCGAGGCTGGCCAGGATGTCGCCGGCATTGATGGATTCGGTCGAACCCATGCAGGTCGCAGGCAGCGTCCACCAGTCCTGTTCGCCACCGGCGTGGAAGGTGGCGGTGACCACGCCCACGGTGAAAATCGCAAACAGACAGAAGGCCGCCAGCCGGGGCGTGCCCTTGGCTCGGCTGATCAGGGCCCAGGCGACGGCGGGGCCGGCGACGGCCAGGGCCGCCCAATAGACCTCGCGCTGGCGCAGGCACAGCGGACACGGCGGCAGGCCCTGGCTCTCGAACCAGTGCGCGGCCCCAAGCATCAGGGCCGAAACGACGACGGCCGCGACCGCCCACCAGCGCATCAGGATCGGGAACAACTGCATGGCCGCGTTCTAGCCCGCGAAAAGCCGCGCGTCGATTACTGGAAAAATCCTGCGATTCCGGCCGCCCAGGCCGCGCCGTAATAGGCCCCGAGGGTCACCGCGACGAGCGCGCCCGCCCACAGGCTGGCGACCACTGCCCCCAGCAGGACGAACAGGCCGTCGCGCTGAATCAGGCCGACAGCCAACATCGCCAGAGCGACGGACGGCACCGTATTCATCAACGGCAAGACGATGGTGATGGTCGCCAGGATCATGAACAGGGCGGCGAAACGCTCGCCCCAGCCGGTCGCGAACATCGACAGACGCGGGCGGCTGAGACGTTCGAACCAGCCCATCCGCTTCTCGGCGAAGTCGGCCATGCGATCCAGCCAGGCCTGGGGACAGCGTCGCGCCAGCAGCCCCTGCGGCAGCCACGGCTCCTTCATGCCGACCAGAAGCTGACCGGCCAGCAGGATGATCGGAACCCCGATCACCTGCGGCACGCCGTACAGGGCCGGTACCAGGCACGGGATCGACAGAATCAGGATCAGGAGGCCGAAGCCACGTTCATCCAGACGGTCGCGGATTTCGCCCAGGGTCAGGCCCTCGCCGCCGCCGGCATCGGCCAGGTCGCGCGTGAGGCTGATGAAGCCCATGTTGGGGCTGTCGGAATGGGCGTCGGCGGTCGTGGTCATCGGTTCTTGCACAGGGTGATGGTCGCGCGAGCGACCAACGGGCCATCTCTGGCAGATTTCGGTGACGACGGGATTAATCCGTGGTTTGGAGACAAAACCCCGTCGCCCACCCGAGGAGAAGGGACCAGGCACGGCACCCGTGCTGCCCAAAACGCCCGGTACGCCTTGTCTCTGCCCGGGCCTGCGCTATCTGTCACAGACACGCCTTCGGAGCCGTTCCCCATGAAAACCATCGGTTACGCCGCCCAGTCCCAGGATAGCGCCCTGGCCCCGTTCCATTTCGAGCGACGCGATCTCAGGCCCAACGATGTGGCGATGGAGATCCTCTATTGCGGCGTCTGTCACTCCGATCTGCACACGGCGCGCGGCGACTGGGGCGGCACCGTCTATCCGTGCGTTCCGGGTCACGAGATCATCGGTCGCGTGACGGCGGTGGGGCCCCAGGTCAGGCGCTTCAAGGAGGGCGACCTGGCGGCGGTCGGCTGCATGGTCGACAGCTGTCGCACCTGTGACCAGTGCCAGCGCGGCGAGGAACAGTTCTGCCGCGAGGGGCTGTTCGGCACCTATGGCGGCCGTGACCGGGTCACCGGCGACAACAACTACGGCGGCTATGCCAAGCACATCGTGGTGCGCGAGGAATTCGTCCTGACCCTGCCGCAAGGCCTCGATCCGGCCAAGGCCGCGCCCCTTCTGTGCGCGGGGATCACCACCTATTCGCCGCTGAAGACCTGGGGTGTGAAGGCCGGCAGCCGCGTCGGCGTCGTCGGTCTGGGCGGCCTGGGCCACATGGCCGTCAAGCTGGCGGTGGCGATGGGTGCGGACGTCACGGTGATGAGCCGCTCGGCCGACAAGGAGGCCGATGCCCGCGAGCTGGGAGCCCAGCACTTCCTCAACACCTCCGACAGCGCCGAGATGATGGCCCACGCCATGGGCTTTGACCTGATCATCGACACCGTGCCGGTCCAGCACGATCTGATGCCCTATGTGCCGCTGCTGGATGTCGATGGCACCCTGTGCCTGGTCGGCCAGCTCGGCCCGGCCCCGGATCTGAACACCGCTCCGCTGGTGCTGAAGCGCAAACGCATCGCCGGCTCCCTCATCGGCGGCATCCCTGAAACCCAGGAGATGCTGGATTTCTGCGCCGAGAAGGGCGTTCTGCCCGACGTCGAGATGATCCGCATGGACCAGATCAACGACGCCTTCGAGCGCATGGAGAAGTCCGACGTCCGCTATCGCTTCGTCATCGACATGAGCTCGCTGGGCGAGGCCTGAGCGGGCCTCCGCTTGAGGCCACCTGAACCTTCGCCTTGCCGACGACCCGCCGGCGAGGGCATGGGCTGTGCATGAGCCCGTTCCACCAGATCCTCGGCAATAATCTCGTCGCCAATGTCACCAACTACACGGTCTGGTTCGCCCTGACCTTCTGGGTCTTTCTGGAGACGCGCTCGGTCTTTGCGACGGGGATGATTGCGGGCCTCTATCTGGTCTTCATCGCCGCCACCGCCATCTGGTTCGGCAGCGTCGTGGACCACAATCGCAAGAAGACGGTGATGTTGGCCTCCAGCGCCATGTCCTTCGTTTTCTATGCCCTGTCGCTGGGCCTCATCGCCGTGACGCCGGCGGAGCGGTTCGGCGACGTCGCCCGGATCGAGATCTGGCTCCTGATCGGGGTGGTCATGTTCGGGGTGCTGGCGGGCAATCTGCGCGGCATCGCCCTGCCCACCCTGGTCACCCTGATGGTGCCGGAAGATCGCCGTGACCGTGCCAATGGCCTGGTCGGCATGGTCAGCGGCTTCGGCTTTCTGACCACCTCGGTCATCTCCGGCTTTCTGGTCGCCTGGGGCGGCATGACCGCGACTCTTGTCCTGGCCATGGTCTTCACGGCCCTGGCCTTCATCCATTTGCTGTTCGTGCCGTTCAACGAGCCGGTGCCTGAGGCCGAAGCGACCCAAGCTCCCAGGCGCGTCGATCTTGCCGGGACCATCGCTGTCATAGCCGCCGTGCCGGGCCTGTTCGCCCTGATCTTCTTTTCGACCCTGAACAATCTGCTGGGCGGGGTCTTCATGGCCCTGATGGACGCCTATGGCCTGTCGATGATGGAGGTCCAGCAGTGGGGCCTGTTGTGGGGCTGCGTCTCGGTCGCCTTCATCGCCTCGGGCCTGGTGATTTCGCGCACAGGCCTGGGTCGCAATCCGCTTCGCACCCTGATGATCGTCAATCTCCTGGCCTGGGGCGGCGCGGCGGTCTTCACCCTCCAGCCGTGGATCTGGCTCCTGGCCGGAGGCGCGGCCCTGTGGATGTTCCTCGGTCCCTTCGCCGAGGCGGCGGAACACACCACGCTTCAGAAGGTCGTGCCCTATGAACGCCAGGGGCGCGTCTTCGGCTTCGCCCAGTCCGTCGAACAGGCCGCAGCGCCCCTGACCGCCTTTCTGATTGGCCCTGTCGCCCAGTTCTGGGTCATCCCCTTCATGTCGGACGGCGGGGCCGGCGCAGCCGCCATCGGTGACTGGTTCGGAACCGGTCCGGCCCGCGGCATTGCCCTGGTCTTCTGCATCGCCGGCCTGGTTGGGGTGCTGTTGACGCTGCTGGCCTTCAATTCCGGCTATTATCGTCACCTGTCGGCCGTCTATCTCCAGGCCCCTGAACCCGACGCAGGCGACAGGGCGGCAAGCTAGTCTCCCACACGCGACTGGCACACCTTCGCGCCGACGAGAAAGGGGGCGGCCCGTTGCTGGACTGCCCCCCGTCGAGCCTTCAGCCCCCCTGAAGACGTCAGGCTTTCAGGTCGTAGCGGTCAGCATTCATCACCTTGGTCCAGGCCTGGATGAATTCGGCCACGAAGCGGTCGGCCCCGTCGCTGGAAGCATAGACCTCGGCCAGCGCCCGCAGCTGCGAGTTGGAGCCGAACGACAGGTCAACGCGCGAGGCGGTCCAGCGCGGCTTTTCAGTCGCCCGATCGACCCCGACAAAGCTCTCTTCGTGCGAGCCGTCGACCGCCTTCCAGGCCGTACCCATGTCCAGCAGATTGACGAAGAAGTCGTTGGTCAGCTGGCCCGGGCGATCGGTGAACACACCATCTTTGGAGTCCCCGAAATTCGCCCCCAGAACGCGCAGCCCTCCGACCAGGACCGTCATCTCCGGGGCCGTCAGGCCCAACAGCTGCGCCCGGTCGACCAGCAGGTCTTCGGTGCGGACGTTGAACCGCTTGGGCCGGAAGTTGCGGAAACCCTCGATCCGGGGCTCCAGCCACTCGAAGTTCTCGATGTCGGTCTGTTCAGCCGTGGCATCGGTGCGGCCCGGCGTGAACGGAACCTCGACGGTCCGGCCTGCCGCCCTGGCGGCCTGTTCGATACCAACCGAGCCGCCCAGCACGATCAGATCGGCGATGGAGACGTTCTTGCCGGACCTGGCCTTGATGTCCTCATAGACGGCCAGAACCCTGGCCAGCTTGGCCGGCTCATTGACCTCCCAGTCCTTCTGCGGAGCCAGGCGGATGCGACCGCCGTTGGCACCGCCCCGGTGGTCCGAACCGCGCCAGGTCGAGGCCGAGGCCCAGGCCGTACGGACCATGTCCGCCGTCGACAGGCCGGAGGTGGCGATGGCTGCCTTGAGGTCCGCAATGTCCGCCGTCGAAAGGGTCGGTCCCGTGTGGGCCGGGATCGGATCCTGCCAGATCAGGTCTTCGGACGGCACATCCGGCCCGAGATATCGCGCCTTGGGGCCCATGTCGCGATGGCACAGCTTGAACCAGGCGCGGGCGAAGGTGTCGGCGAAATAGGCCGGATCGGCGCGGAATTTCTCCATGATCACCCGGAAGCCCGGATCGACCTTCAGCGCCATGTCGGCGGTGGTCATCATGGTGGGAACGCGCTTGCCCGGTGTATGGGCGGCGGGGGCCAGGGTGTCGGCCGGGTCACCGACCGGATGCCACTGCTTGGCACCGGCGGGGCTGCGGGTCAGCTCGTAGTCGTGATCCAGCAGCATGTCGAAGAACGTCATGTCCCAGGTGATCGGGGTCGGCGTCCACGCGCCCTCGAGGCCCGAGGTGATGCTGTCGTCGCCCTTGCCTGAGCCGTGGGTCGAGATCCAGCCGAAGCCCTGGGCCGCCAGGTCGCCGGCCTCGGGGCTGACGCCGACCTTGGAGGCGTCGCCGCCGCCGTGCGCCTTGCCGAAGGTGTGACCCCCGGCGGTCAAGGCGGCGGTGTCCTCATCATTCATGCCCATCCGGCGAAAGGTCTCGCGGATGTCGCGGGCCGACTGCAGGGCGTCGGGAATGCCGCCGGGGCCTTCCGGGTTCACATAGATCAGGCCCATCTGGATGGCCGCCAGGGGCTCTTCCATGGCCATGTCCTTGTCGGGCTGGATACGGGTTTCGTTGCCGTCCTCACCGACCCACTGGGCTTCGGTGCCCCAATAGACGTCCTTTTCCGGCTCCCAGACGTCAGCCCGACCGCCGCCGAAGCCGAACACCGGCCCGCCCATCGACTCGATGGCGACGTTGCCCGCCAGGATCATCAGATCGGCCCAGGACAGGTTCTGACCGTACTTCTGCTTGATCGGCCACAGGAGGCGGCGAGCCTTGTCCAGATTGCCGTTGTCCGGCCACGAGTTCAGAGGCGCGAAGCGCTGCTGGCCGGCATTGGCCCCGCCACGCCCGTCCGCCGAGCGGTAGGTGCCGGCCGAATGCCAGGCCATGCGGATGAAGAAGGGGCCGTAGTGGCCATAGTCCGCCGGCCACCAGTCCTGGCTGTCGGTCATCAGGGCGGTCAGGTCGCGCTTGACCGCGGCGTAGTCGAGCTTCTTGAAGGCCTCGGCATAGTCGAAGCCGTCGCCCATCGGATTTCCGGTGCGGCCCTGCTGGTGCAGGATGTCCATGGACATCTGGTTGGGCCACCAGTCGGCATTGGTGCGGCCCAGGAGCGCGCGGAGCGAGCCGGGCTCCTTCTTGGGGTCTTTCTCGGGGGCTCCGGCGTTTCCGTCCATGGCGATGTCCTATCTGAAGTAGGGTTGTTCGATGGCAGGACTTGTACGCCCCTCAGGCGAGAAGGCTAAACTGATAATCTCGATGCTCAGAATAGGTTGTACTTATGAATGAGCCGGCGTGCCGTATCGACGTCTGGCTCTGGCGCGCGCGCTTCTTCAAGACGCGAGGCTTGGCGGCGCGGTTCGTCGAGGACGGGCGGGTGCGACGAACCCGGCCAGGTCGCGGTGAGGTCCGGCTGGACAAGGCCTCGCGCACGGCGCGGGCGGGCGACCGGCTGGTCTTCATCCTGGGGGACCGGGTCGTCGAGCTGACGATCCAGGACGTCGGCACCCGGCGCGGCCCGGCTGAAGAGGCGCAAGGGTTGTATCGCCGGGAGACGGAGGCGAGTTGACTTCGGCGTCCGTCCGGCCCAAATCCGGCGCGCCTCCCCGAGCTGCCGAAACCCGTCCCGCCCATGACTTACATCGTCACTGACGCCTGCGTCCGCTGCAAGTTCATGGACTGCGTCGAGGTGTGTCCGGTCGACTGCTTCTATGAGGGCGAGAACTTCCTGGTCATCAGCCCCGACGAATGCATCGACTGCGGCGTCTGTGAGCCGGAATGCCCGGTCGACGCCATCAAGCCCGATACCGAGGACGAGCCGGACGGCAAGTGGCTGCAGATCAACGCCACCTACGCCAAGGAATGGCCGAACATCACCGTCAAGGGCACGCCGCCCGCCGACGCCGAACAGTTCGAGCGCGAAACCGACAAGTTCGAAAAGTACTTCTCGGACAAGCCCGGCAAGGGAAGCTGAGTCGCGGCCGGTCCGGATGAGGGTCGATTCGCGACGTTTTGAAATTGCGTCGTTTTGTGCTATGGTCCTGAGACAGGTGGGGCGGCTGCGCGGAATTCGCGGGGCCGCTTCCCTTTTTGAAGACGCCGTTCCTCACGGACGGCCAGGTCAGAGGTCGGGTGTCTTTTCTCACGATTTGAGAACGGTCTGAAACGGCGGCTTCCACCGTCGTGGCCGGGGGTTCTTCGGAACGCCGGGATGGTCTGCCTCGCAGCGAAAGGTGCGCACGCATGAGCAAGAGTGGTCTGGATTTCAAGGTCGGCGACGCCGTCGTCTATCCGGCGCATGGCGTCGGCAAGGTCATCGCCGTTGAGACCCAGGAAATCGCAGGCATGGCCCTTGAGGTCTATGTCATCACCTTCGATCACGAGAAGATGACCCTGCGCGTCCCGACCAAGAAGGCCGTCTCGGCCGGCCTGCGTTCGCTGGCCGGTGAAACCGTCGTGACCAAGGCCCTGACGACCCTGAAGGGTCGCGCCCGCATCAAGCGCACCATGTGGTCGCGCCGGGCCCAGGAGTACGAAGCCAAGATCAACTCGGGCGACTTGGTGTCGATCGCCGAGGTGGTCCGCGACCTGCACCGCGCCGACAACCAGCCGGAGCAGTCCTACTCCGAGCGTCAGCTCTATGAATCGGCGCTGGACCGTATGGCCCGTGAAGTCGCCGCCATCGAGCGCATTGACCGCGAGGCCGCTGTGGCCCTGCTGAACAAGTCGCTGATCAAGCCGGCCGCCGCCGCCGCCTGATCCGGCACTTCAGCCCGAAACGAGAAACTCCCGGCCGAAAGGCCGGGGGTTTTTCTTTTTTATCTTCGCCCCGCCAGGGGAGAAAACGGCTCCGCGCACCGGTGGGCGAAGCCGAAGGTCGGCGCGAAAGATGAGGGTCATGGCCGGGGCGACCGGGACAGCCCTCTTCTCCCGCGGCGCGGGCGAGGAAACTACCCCCGCTTGGCGATCGGAACGTAATCCCGCTCGGTCGGGCCGGTGTAGAGCTGGCGCGGACGACCGATCTTCTGGGACGGATCGGCCATCATTTCCTGCCACTGGGCGATCCAGCCGACCGTGCGCGCCAGGGCGAACAGGACGGTGAACATGGTGGTCGGGAACCCCAGGGCCGACAGGGTGATGCCCGAATAGAAGTCGACGTTCGGGAACAGCTTGCGCTCGATGAAATAGTCGTCGTTCAGGGCCACGCGTTCCAGTTCCTTGGCGACCTGGAACAGCGGGTCGTTGGGATCCCCGACGGCGGCCAGCACCTCGTGAGCGCTTTCCTGCATGACCTTGGCGCGCGGATCGTAGTTCTTATAGACCCGGTGGCCGAAGCCCATCAGCTTGTACTTCTTGTCCTTCACCCCGGCGATGAACTCGGGGATGCGCTCGGGCGTGCCGATTTCCTTCAGCATATTGAGCGCCTCTTCATTGGCCCCGCCGTGCGACGGGCCCCACAGGCAGGCGATGCCGGCGGCGATACAGGCGAACGGATTAGCCCCCGACGAACCGGCCAGACGCACCGTCGAGGTCGAGGCGTTCTGTTCGTGGTCGGCGTGCAGGATGAAGATGCGGTCCATGGCCTTGGCCAGAACCGGATTGACCTCATAGTCCTCGGCCGGGACGGCGAAGCACATCCGCAGGAAGTTCTCGGCGTAGCTGAGGTCGTTGCGCGGCGACACGAAGGGCTGGCCGATATGGTACTTGTAGGCCCGCGCCGCGATGGTCGGCATCTTGGCGATCAGGCGGATGGCCGAGATGTCGCGCTGGATCGGATCGTGGATGTCCAGGCTGTCGTGATAAAACGCCGACAGGGCCCCGACGGTGCCGACCATGATCGCCATCGGGTGCGCGTCGCGGCGGAACCCTTCGAAGAAGCGATCAAACTGCTGGTGCAGCATGGTGTGGCGCGTGACCAGGTTTTCGAACCGCGCATATTCGCTGGCGGTCGGCAGCTCGCCGTTCAGAAGCAGATAGCAGACCTCGACGAAGTTCGACTTGGAGGCCAGCTGGTCGATCGGATAGCCGCGGTGCAGCAGGATGCCCTTGTCACCGTCAATGAAGGTCAGGCCCGACTCGCAGGCCGCCGTCGAGGTGAAACCCGGGTCAAAGGTGAAGGTGTCAGTGTCGCTGTACAGCTTGCGTATATCGAAGACGTCGGGACCCAGCGTGCCCTTCAGGACGGGGAATTCGACGGTCTTGTCCGCGATGTTCAGCGTGGCTTTGTCGGTCATGTTTATTTCCCATGGCACCGGGGGAGCGGTGCGGTCGAGGTGTCTTATACCGTGTCAGGCCGAAGGGGAAAGAATGTCCGACAATCGGCCCAGGCTTTCGGCCTTGCCCAGCGCCGCCAGGGTCTTGGCAATGTCGGGCGAGGCGACCCCGCCGGTCAAGGCCGCGCGCAACGGCGGGCCGATCTTGCCCATGCCGACGCCCTCGGATTCGGCGAAGGCCTTGAGCTCGGCATCCAGCAGGGCCGCGTCCCAGGCCTCGATGCCGCCCAGGCGTTCCGCCAGGCGTGACAGGCGCGCGCGGGCTTCGTCGGTCAGCTGAGCCGCCGGCTTTTCGGCGATGGCGACGGGGCGGGTCAGCAGGGCGAAGGCGGCCTGATCCGCCAGGCTGATCAGGGTGTCGGCCCGGTCCTTGATCATGGGAATGGCCTGGACCAGGCGCGGCCGATCGGCGTCCGAGACTGCCTCGCCGCGATCGGTGCGAACCCTCTGGACGAGGGCGGCCAGGCGCTCGTCATCGGCGTGGCGGATCCAGTGGGCGTTGACATGGTTCAGCTTGTCGAAGTCGAGCCGGGCCGGCGCGCGGCCGATGTGCTCCAGGTCGAACCAGCTCTCGGCCTGGGCGTCGGAGAACAGCTCGTCGTCGCCATGGCTCCAGCCCAGCCGGGCCAGATAGTTGCGCATGGCCTCGGGCAGATAGCCCTGGTCGGCATATTCGGCGACCGAGGTGGCACCATGGCGCTTGGACAGCTTCTTGCCGTCCGGCCCGTGGATCAGCGGGACATGGGCGAAGACCGGCCGCTCCCAGCCCATGGCGTCATAGATCAGGGCCTGGCGCGGGGTGTTGTTGAGATGGTCGTCGCCGCGGATGACATGGCTGATCCGCATGTCGTGATCATCGACGACAACGGCCAGATTGTAGGTCGGCTCGCCTGAGGAGCGCAGCAGGACGAGGTCGTCGAGGTCCTTGGACGGGAAGGTCACCTCGCCCTGGACGGCATCGGCGATGACGATGGGCTCATCGTCGGGCGTGCGAAAGCGGATGACATGGGGCTGGCTGAGATCGCCGTCGCTCCGGTTTCGCCAGGTCGAGCGCAGGGCGCGGCCTTCGGCACGGGCCTGATCGCGAGCGGCGTCGGTCTCTTCGGGCGTCATCCAGCAGCGGAAGGCGGCTCCGCGCTCGACCAGCTCGCCGACCACCTGGCGGTGCCGGTCGGCGCGCAGGGCCTGATAGACGGGCTCTTCGTCCGAGGCGAGGCCCAGCCAGGCGAAGCCCTGGAACAGGATGTCGACGTTTTCCTGGGTCGAGCGCTCGCGATCGGTGTCCTCAACCCGGATCAGGAACTTGCCGCCATGACGCCTCGCGTACAGGTGGTTGAATAATGCCGTTCGCGCGGTTCCAATGTGCATGGAACCGGTCGGTGAAGGGGCGATACGGGTGATGACGGGGCGGGACATGAGGCTTTCAGGACCGATTGAGGCGCGCCTTATAGCCCGCCCGGCGCGCTGCGCCACGTTCCTCGCCCGACGGGAACGGCCCTCATCTTCCGCATGGACCTCTGCGCTTCGCGCTCCGGTATGCGGAGCCGTCTTTTCCCCTGACGGGGCGAAGAGATGAAGGCATGGCTGCACGATCAGATCTCCGCCCAGTCTGAACGGTGGCGGCTGTGGGCCCCGGTGGCGATGGGGCTGGGGTGTGCGGGCTATTTCGCCTTGAAAACTGAGCCGGGGCTCTGGCCCTTGGTGCTGGCGGCGGTCGTGAGCCTGGCCTGCGCCGCCATGGCCTGGAGCCGAGGCACCTGGCGGATCATCCCGTTTACGCTGGTGGCCTTTGCAGTGACGGGCCTGCTGGTCGCCAAGCTGAGGTCCGATGCGGTGGCTGCGCCCATCGTCGAGGCCTCGCAAGGGCCGATCGGCATCGAAGGCTGGATCGTGGATGTGTCGTCGCCCGGCAGCCGGGGTGCACGGGTGGTGCTGGCCCCAACCTGGATGCAGGGCGTTGCGGCCGAGCGGATCCCGCACCGGCTGAATCTGACCGTGCGGGGTGAGGCCCCCAGGCCGGGAACGCCTGTGGCCGTGCGGGCCATCGTCAATCCGCCGCCCGGACCGGCCAGCCCCGGGGCCTTTGATTTCGGACGAAACGCCTGGTTCCAGTCCATCGGTGGATCGGCCCTGGCGATTACCGAGCCGCGCTCGATCATGCTGAATGTATCGCCCTGGCCGTTGCGCTTGAAGATGGCGGTCAACGGGATGCGGTTCGATCTGGGTCAACGGATCGTGGCGCGGTTGGGTCCCGAAACCGGCGGGATCGCCACCGCCATGGTCACCGGCCATGAGGCCTGGGTCGATCCAGCCGACGAGCAGGCCATGCGGGATTCGGGGCTGGCCCACATCCTTTCGATCTCGGGCCTGCACATGGCGATTGTCGGCGGCTTCGTCTTCTTTGCGGTCAGGCTCGGGGTCGCGGCCTGGCCGTGGCTGGTGCTGAGGGTGCCGGGCAAGAAGGTCGCGGCCTGGGCCGGGATCGCGGCGGTGGCGGTCTATCTGGTGGTGTCCGGCGCGCCACCACCGGCAGAGCGCGCGGCCATTGTCGCCTGGGTGGCGTTTGCGGCCATCCTGCTGGACCGGCGCGCGATCAGCATGAACGCCCTGGCGCTGGCGGCGGTGATCGTTCTGCTGAGGCGACCGGAATCGGTGGTTCAGCCCGGCTTTCAGATGTCGTTTGCGGCCACCGCCGCCCTGGTGGCTCTGGCCGAGGTCTGGCCGACCCGCCTGAAGGAGATCGATGTGCCCTGGCCCATCGCGACCATCCAGAAGGTCGCGTCGTGGGTGTTTGCGGCCCTGGCGGCGTCGTTCGTGGCCGGACTGGCGACCGGGCCGTTCGCCATGCAGCATTTCAACCGGTCCGCCGTCTATGGGTTGTTCGCCAACCTGGCGGTCGCCCCGATCTCGTCGTTTGTGATGATGCCGTCCCTGGCGGTGGGAGCGGTGATGGAGGCCTTCGGCTGGGGCGGGCCAGCGTTGTGGCTGGCGGGCGAAAGCGTCGGTTGGATGATGCAGATCGGGCGCTTCACCGCCGACCTGCCGGGCGCGGTCGCGACCATCCCGAGCGCCCCGGCCATCGCCCTGCCGGTGGCGTTTGTCGGCCTGTTGTTCGTGTGTCTCTGGCAGGGGCGGTTGCGCTGGCTGGGCCTGCCGCTTGCCTGTGCGGTTCTGTTGTGGCCGCGCGCGCCGGCGCCGGACGTCTGGATCAACAGCCAGGGCACCAATCTGGCGATCCGGGTGGGGGACCAGGCCGAACTGGTGCGACCGCGGGTGGGGCTGTTCGCGGCCGACATCTGGTCACGGCGTCGCGGGCTGGTCCTTTCGACGGAAGGTAACGAACGAAGCTGTCGCCGGTCGTGGTGCGTGCTTGGCGTAGGGGATGAGAGGTGGGCCGTCTGGTTCGGACGCCGCGCGCCGAATGCTGAAGAGATGACGGCGCTGTGCGAAGGGGCGATCGGGGTCGTCGTGCGGGCCGAGGTCGCGGTTCTGCCAGAGAGCTGCCGGGCGTCGCTGGTGCTGGACGGACTGGACCTGGCGCGCGGCTCGGCAGAGTTGTGGCGGGAAGGCGTCGGCTGGCGTGGGGTCCGGGCGCGGGATGTGCAAGGGGAGCGACCGTGGACCGCCGGGGGTGATCGTCCGGCTCGCTGATATTGGATGCAGAAGCGGGCCGGGGGCCTCGTCCCTCGGGTTGGAATAGTGCACGGTGAATCGGGTGCACTAGGTGCACTATCTGCGGTGATCCGAGTTTGAGCGACCTGCATCGGGCCAGCCTAGACGGGGCGGCACGGGCGGGGACGCAGGGCGCGCCCGAAAATGGGCTGTCTGCGAAGGGCTGGGCGTTGCCGCGCGATGAGATGCCCGGGAAGCGGGATTGCGGCTTTCAAAGAGGGTGTCATCCCGGGCCACGAGCGAAGCGAGGCCGAGCCCGGACAAGAGCGCCGGAAGCGCGTTCGCACCCGGTAGCCCTGGCCTTGTCCCGGCTCTGCGCCCTGCGGGCGGCGGCCGGGATGAATTTTTGGGGCGGCTGGCCCTAGTGATAGCGGCGGATCAGGCCGACCAGCTTGCCCTGAACCTCGATCTGTTCGGGCGAATAGATGCGGGTCTCATAGGCGGCATTGGCGGGCTCCAGCGCGATGGAGGCCCCCTTCTTGCGGAAGCGTTTGAGGGTGGCTTCCTCGCCCTCGACCAGGGCCACGACGATTTCGCCGGAGGTGGCGGTGTCGCCCTTCTTGATGACGACGAAGTCGCCGTTGTGGATGCCGGCCTCGATCATCGAGTCGCCCTCGATCTCCAGCATATAGTGGTCGCCTGAGCCGAGCATGGCCTCGGGGATCGAGAAGCGATCGCGCTCATGCTCGATGGCCGAGATCGGCGAGCCGGCGGCGATTTTGCCCAGGAGGGGAAGCTCGCGGACATCGTTCGCGCCGGAGGGCGCGTCGGGACGTCCGCCCTCGACCACCTGGGGCCGGAACGGGCCGCGTGGCCGCCCGGCCGAGGCCGATTCGGGCAGCTTCAAAACCTCGAGCGCACGCGCCCGATGAGCCAGCCGGCGAATGAAGCCGCGCTCCTCTAGAGCCGTGATCAGCCGGTGGATGCCCGACTTTGAAGCCAGGTCCAGCGCCTCCTTCATTTCGTCGAAGGAGGGAGACACGCCCGTTTCCTGAATCCGCTCATGGATGAACATCAGGAGTTCGTGTTGCTTCTTGGTGAGCATGGTCAGTCCTCGATCCGAATCTGGTCGCCTGTGGACAATGCCAGAACAAACCGCAAACGTCCATGCTCTGTTCGTGAGGTGTTCCGGTTAAGGACCGGTTAGCGGGGGAGGGACGATACGAACAGACTTCCCTCTCCCCTCGGGAGAAGGGTCTATTGTAGCAACGCCGTCGTCGCGGCCTCGACGTTGTCCTGACGCATCAGGCTCTCGCCAACGAGGATCGCCCGCGCGCCGGCGGCCTGGACGCGGGCGACGTCGTGGGGCGTGAAAATCCCACTCTCCGCCACGAGCAGGGCGTCGGACGGTGCCAGCGGCGCAAGGCGTTCGGTGACGGCCAGATCGACCTCGAAGGTACGCAAGGAGCGGTTGTTGACGCCGATGAGATCGCCACCGAGGCGGGCGGCGCGCGCCATCTCGGCCTCGTCGTGGGTCTCGATCAGGGCGTCCATGCCGAAGCGGCGGGCCTCGGCCAGGAGGTCGGCGGCCAGGGCATCGTCGACCATGGCCAGGATGATGAGGATGCAGTCGGCCCCCAGGGCGCGGCTCTCGGCCACCTGCCACGGGTCGACCAGGAAGTCTTTCCTCAGACAGGGCAGGGCCACGGCATTGCGGGCGGCGGTCAAATAGGCGTCGTCGCCCTGGAAGCTGGGGCCATCGGTCAGGATGGAGAGGCAGGCGGCACCGCCGGCCTCATAGGCGTGGGCGAGGGCCGGCGGGTCGAAGTCGGCGCGGATCAGGCCCTTGGAGGGGCTGGCCTTCTTGATCTCGGCGATCAGGGCCGGGCGGCCGGTCATGGTCCAGGTCAGGTCGAGCATCCGGCGAAAGCCGCGCGGGGGCGAGGCTTCGAGTGCCTGGCGGTCGATGTCGGATTGGGTGGTTGCGGCCTTGCGGGCGGCGACGTCGGCACGCTTGTAGGTCGCGATCCGGTCGAGAATGTCGCTCATGCGTCCGCCGGCGCATTCGTCGCCCGAACCAGCTCGTTCAGGGCGTGGGCGGCGCGGCCCTCGTCGATGACGGCGGCGGCCAGAGCAGCCCCTTGCGCCAGGTCGGCGGCGCGGTCGGCTACCATCAGGGCGGCGGCAGCGTTCAGGAGCACGATGTCACGATAGGCCCCGGACTGGCCGGCGAGCAGGGCGCGCAGGGCCCGGGCATTGTCCTCGGGCTCCCCCCCGCGGATGGCCTCGATCGAGGCGCGGGGCAGGCCGGCGGCCTCGGGCGTGACGGTGAAGCGGCGCACGGTGCCGTCATGGAACTCGGCCACCTCGGTCGCACCCGTGGTGGTCAGTTCATCCAGGCCCTGACCGTGGACGACCCAGGCGCGGGTGGCCCCCAGACGGCCGAGCGCCTCGGCCAGGGGTTCGACCAGGCGCGGATCATAGACGCCCATCAGCTGACGGCGGGCCCGGGCAGGATTGCTGAGCGGCCCGATCAGGTTGAAGACGGTGCGAAAACCAAGCTCGGCCCGGATCGGCGTTACATGGCGCATGGCCGTATGGTGGGCCGGGGCGAACAGGAAGGCGATGTTGGCCTCGTCCAGGGCGCGGCGCTGCTGGGCCGGGGTGGCGGCGAGGTTGACGCCCAGAACGGCCAGGACATCCGAGGTGCCGGATTTCGATGACAGCGCCCGGTTGCCGTGTTTGGCGACCTTGACGCCGGCTCCGGCCAGGACGAGGGCGGCGGCGGTGGAGATATTCCAGGTATGCTGGCCGTCGCCGCCGGTGCCGCAGGTGTCGACGACATCATAGGGGTGATCCAGCGTCGTGGCGGCCTCGCGCATGGCGGTGGCGAAGGCCGAGATTTCCTCAACCGTCTCGCCGCGCATCCGAAGGGCCGTGAGGGCGGCGGCGACCTGGGCCGGAGTCGGTTCTCCCTTGAGGCAGGCCGACAGGAAGGCGCGGGCCTGGTCACCCGACAGGGCCTGGCCGTCGGCCAGGATGGCGAGGAGGGGTTTGAATTCAGCGGACATCAGGCCCGCACCGCCCGCGTCACGCCGGCCAGGTCCAGGAAGTTGGCCAGCATCTCGTGGCCATGTTCGGTGGCGATGGATTCGGGATGGAACTGGACGCCGTGGATGGGGCGGGTCCGGTGGGCCAGGCCCATGATCTCGCCGTCTTCGGTCCAGGCGGTGACCTCCAGTACATCGGGCAGGGTGTCGCGGCGCACGGCCAGCGAGTGATAGCGGGTGGCGGTGAAGGGGCTGGGCAGGCCCTTGAAGACCGAGTGGCCCTGATGGTGGATCGGGCTGGTCTTGCCGTGCATCAGCTGTTTGGCGCGGATCACATCGCCGCCGAAGGCCTGACCCATGGCCTGATGGCCGAGACAGACGCCGAAGATCGGCAGGTCGTCGGGGGCGGTAGTGATCAGATCCAGGCAGATGCCGGCCTCATTGGGCGAACACGGCCCCGGCGACAGCAGGATGGCTTCGGCTCCTAGCGCCAGGGCCTCGGCGGCAGTCATGTCGTCATTGCGGATGACACGGGTCTGCGCGCCCAGCTCCGCGAGGTAGTGGACGAGGTTGTAGGTAAAGCTGTCGTAGTTATCGACGACGAGGATCATGAAGGGCTTCTAGGCGGCGACAGCGACGGCGTCGAGGCGGCAAGGATTGGTTAACCATAAACTGGCCTGATCCCGTCATGTCTCCGATCGATCAAGCGCGCGAACATCTGACCGAGCCCAGATCGGTGCAGAATCCGTGGATGACGCTGTTGGCGGCGGCCTTCTGTGCGCTGTCGGCGGTGCTGCTGGCCGGAGCGATGCTGTTCGGTCAGCTGAATTAGCCAGATCGGCCTCGAGCATTGGTCATTTGGGTCGGCTTGAGCGCAACCCGACGGTGCACGGCCCACCGCAGCCCGAAGCATTTGCCTTTCGCAATTTAACCTCAGAGAGTATATTCAAATTATACAGCCTTGGGAGCATGTTATGCCAGCCGATGATCTCGAACCGATCACCATTTATGGAAAGAGGACGAGTTGGGGCGTCTACATCGGCCCGTCGATACTGCCCCCGACGATTCCGAGTGGCGATACGAATGAGCTCGAAGATGGGCCGCCTGAACCGACTCAAAATGAGCAAGACCGAATGAAAATGAACTGCGCAGCGAAAGAGTTTCGTAATCGCTTGAACGATCCTGGGCGGAACCGCGATGGAAGGGAATGGCTTTCGTTGATCTATCGGCGGGGGGGCGGATCTATGCCAGTCAACTAAGAACTCAGGGCGGTGGCGGGTTCAGCCAAAATTTCCTCGAGGGGCTATTGACGGAATTTGGAATTACTCGTGCCGATGTTCTTGGCTTCATCCACAATCATAATGCAAGTAATTACTGTCTTGGGGCCAGCGACTACCAAGAAGCCAATCAACTAAACCGACAGCCGTCAGGAAATGATTGGAATACGAGAGACTGGTTTATCCGGGGAGGGGCAAGCGCGAGCGAATTCACAATGTATGTCATGAGTTGTAATGGATCTGGTGTCTACGCTTACGGTCCTGGAAGTTTGCCAGGATTTCAGGGCGACCCCGTTGAGGGGGAGACATGCCCGGAGGACGAGGGATGAACCTTCTACTGGTCATCTTTATCCAGTCGGGTTTGTTGGCACAGCCGATGCCTACAGAGAGACCTTTCGCAGGCTATGCAGGCCCTGATCTGGTCATTCAAGAGACGGTCATGATTTGCAATGGCGAACGATTTGTTTTCACTCAAGTCGGGCGTTCAATTACGGCGATAAGGACGCCGTGGGGTTTCTTGCGCGAAGAAGATCTCACCGCGTTGCAGGCAGCAACCGCCGCCGTGATGGCCTATCCTGATCAAATCTCCCTCCTCTGCTCTCCCGACGAATTTCAAATTGAATTCGAAGGTCCTGCGACAGGCGAGGATCTAGAGAGGTCCAATGCACAGATTGATTTCTGGTTTCGGGGCGGCCGCATGGTTTCGGCACCAGACAATGACCGTGGAGGCGCTTCCCCAGTGGCCGGACAACGCTGACGGCGCGTCTTTGCGTGCCGGTCCACGACCTGCGGTGACCTAACTGGCCGCGAACTCCGACAAGGCGTCCAGCAGGGCGCGGTTCTCGTCGTCGGTGCCGACCGTCATTCTGAGGCAATCGGTCAGGCCGTAGCCGCCGACCGGCCGCACGATGATGCCGCGCGAATGCAGGAAGGCGTCGGCGGCCTGGGCATTCAGGCGCGCGTCCGGGAAACGGACCAGCACGAAATTGCCCGCCGAGGGAAAGACCTCGAAGCCAAAGCCCTTGATGGCCTGGGCCAGGCGCGGCCGCCACTGCAGGACCAGGGCCCGCGACCGCTCGACGTGCTCATCGTCGAACAGGGCGGCCAGGGCGGCTTCCTGGGCCGGGATGTTGTTGTTGAACGGTAGCCGCACCCGGTCGACCGCCTCAGCCACCGGCAGCGGGCAATAGCCCCAGCCGACGCGCAGCGCCGCCAGGCCGTGGATCTTGGAGAAGGTGCGGGTGACGATGATGTTGGTCGCGGTGCGGGCCAGGTCGATGGCGCTCTGCCAGTCCGGCTCGACGACATATTCGGCATAGGCCTCGTCGATGACCAACAGGACGTTGTCGGGCAGCGCCCCGTGCAGGCGGCGGATTTCCTCGGCGGTGTTCCAGCTGCCGGTCGGATTGGCCGGGTTGGAGATGTAGACGAGGCGGGTGCGCTCATCGACCAGTTCGAGGAGGGCCTCGACCTCACACCTATAGTTCGGTTCTGGCGCGAGGCGAACTTCGGCCTGATTGGCCTTGGCCGAAATGCGATAGGCGAGAAAGCCGTACTGGCCCGTGACGATGTTGTCGCCCGGCGTCAGATAGACCTGGTTGAGCAGGGTGAAGACCTCATCGGAGCCATTGCCGAAGACGAGACGGTCGGGCTCCAGCGCGTGCTTCTCGGCCACGGCCTGGCGCAGGCGCGAGGCTCGACCTTCGGGATAGAGGTTCAGATATTCGACCGCGCCCAGAAAGGCCTCGCGGGCCTTCTCGCCGGCCCCGAGCGGGTTTTCGTTGGACGACAGTTTGATCGGCTGGGAGATGCCGTCGATCTTGGACTTGCCGCCGACATAGGGCGCGATGTCGAGAATACCGGACTTGGGAGCAGGGGTGCGGGTCATGCGCGGTCTTTAGCGGACCTCGGCCGAGACGCAAACCGGCGCAGGTGCCGGAGAGATCAGCGCGGCACTACAGGAACGCAGCCGATGACGCCGGCCAGGCGGCCCGGGGCCTGGGCCAGCCGGGTGTCGTGGCGCTGGACATAGCCGTCGATGCGGAACAGGCCGACGCCGCCGACCGACAGGGCATGGCGGCCGGTCAGGCCGAGGTTCAACAGGGCTTCTTCGATTTCCCAGGGCTTGCCCGGCGCATCGGTCAGCCACCAGGTGCGGTCATCACCCGAAGGCTCCGACCAGTGCCGCGCCACGACGAACAGGCCGGGCCTCTGAGCATCGCCGATCAAGTCGTCGTCGATCACCGACAGGGCCGGCTCGGCCAACAGGCGCGCCCACCAGGGATCACGGGCCTCGATGGCGACGACGGCGCGGGCACCGGCGCGGGCCGAGGCGACGGCGGCACGGGCATCGGCGACCAGGGCGGTGCGGGCGCGGTAGCCGAAGCGGGAGCGGGCCAGGACCTCGCTGCCCGGGCCGAAGGCCGACACCATGACAGGGCGGGCGGCGGACTCCAGGTCGCGCACGACCGCCGCGATCAGACCCGGCGGCAGGTCGGGATTGCTCTGGGCAAGATCACGGATGAGGGCGGCCGAGACATCGGGTGCCAGGGGCATGGGGCCGAGGTCGGTCAGGGCGTCGCGCAGCCGCCCGATCAGGGCCTGGAGGTCGTCGGCCTGCACGGTCAGTACAACCTGGGGGCCGGCCCGAGGCTGACCGGGCCGATCACCGTCCGCCCGTTGGTGAAGTTCAGCGTCAGTTCGGTCTCGCCCCGAAAGCCGCTGGTCAGCTGGGCCCCCAGGGTAACGGCGGCGGCGGCGCGCGGATCGACACCCGGCGCCTGGGCCAGTCCGGCCAGGGGGGCGGTGCCGCCCCGCAGTTCCGTCGCCAGACTGCCCTGGATCCGGCCATTGGCGTCGGCCGTCAGGCGCGGCGACTGGCCACGCACAAAATCCTCGCCGGCGGTGGCTTCGAGCCGGACCTCGGTAAGCGCACCCTGGGCCTGAGACCAGCCGGTCAGAGCCTGTCGCCAGGTGCCGCCCGACAGCGCCTCGGTGTGGTCGATGACCGCCTCGGCCGACAGATAAAAGGGTCGCTGCTCGGACATGCTCGCCAGAACGCCGCCCGGACGCGGGGTAGCGTTTGTCAGGTCGAACAGCAGGCCGGCCTGGTTCGGCTGATCGGGTTGGGGCACCAGATTGATGATCAGCCGCTCGGCCTGGGTGATGGGGAAGGGCTGAGACCCTTCGGTGGGGACAAAGCGCGGCTGGACGAACTCGACGATCAGGCGCGGCGGTCGTTGCAGCAGATCCGTGGCTGAGGCGCGCAGGGCGAAGCCCTGAACCGAGACCCAGCCTTTCGACCCCCGCCCCAACTCCAGCCCTTCGGGGGCGACGAGCACCCAGTGGTCGATGCCATAGGCATTGGCCTCGGCCTCCAGACTGGCGGTACGCACGCCATGCCCGGAGGGGCCGGTGACGGTGAGGTCATTGAGAGTGACGTGGAAGCGGAACGGCCATCCGGCGATCCGGGGCTCGGCATGATCGACGGTCCAGCCGGCGGCTTCCAGCCGCGCGCCCGTCGCGGTCAGCTGGCTGCGAATCTGGTTGGACAGATACCACCAATAGCCGCTCCAACCGCCGACGACGACGAGAATGAGGACAAAGAGAGCGGGAATGCCGCAGCCGGAACGCCTAGCCATACGGGTCTTCTAGCGGGTTCGACGACACGACCAAAGCAAAACCCCCGAAGGTTGCCCTCCGGGGGTTCGCATTAGGCTTTGGCTCTAGGCCGCAGCTTTGATCGTATCGACCGGGATTAGCGGTTGATGTTGATCGTGGCGCGACGGTTGAGCGGCTCGCGGACACCGTCAGCGGTGGCGCGGGCCAGG
>CAUJHO010000071.1 GCA_963205025.1 Pseudomonadota bacterium
GACTATTCCGGGGTCCAGGCCTGCAAGGCGCTGAAGGCCGAGGGCTATCGGGTCATTCTGGTCAACTCGAACCCGGCCACCATCATGACCGACCCGGAGGTGGCCGATGCCACCTATATCGAGCCGATCACGCCCGAGATCGTCGAGAAGATCATCGCCCGCGAAAAGCCCGACGCCCTGTTGCCGACCATGGGCGGTCAGACCGCCCTGAACACCGCCCTGGCGCTGGAACAGTCTGGGGCCCTGGCCCGGCACGGGGTCGAGATGATCGGGGCCAAGGCTGAGGTCATCGACAAGGCCGAGGACCGCCAGAAATTCCGCGACGCCATGGACAAGCTGGGCCTGGAAAGCCCCCGCTCGCGCGCCGTGCACCGTATCGAGGAGGCCGACGACGCCCTGGCCTTCGTCGGTTTGCCGGCCATCATCCGCCCGAGCTTCACCCTGGCCGGCACGGGCGGTGGCATCGCCTATAATGTCGAAGAGTTTCGCGAGATCGTCGAGCGCGGCCTCGATCTGTCGCCGACCACCGAGGTGCTGATCGAGGAATCGGTCCTGGGCTGGAAGGAATATGAGATGGAGGTGGTCCGCGACCGGGCGGACAACTGCATCATCATCTGCTCCATCGAGAACGTCGATCCGATGGGGGTGCACACCGGCGACAGCATCACCGTCGCCCCTGCCCTGACGCTGACCGACAAGGAATATCAGCGGATGCGGACCGGCTCGATCAATGTCCTGCGCGAGATCGGGGTCGAGACCGGCGGCTCGAACGTGCAGTGGGCGATCAATCCAGCGGACGGCCGCATGGTCGTTATCGAGATGAACCCGCGCGTGTCGCGGTCCTCGGCCCTGGCCTCCAAGGCCACCGGCTTTCCGATCGCCAAGGTCGCGGCCCGGCTGGCGGTCGGCTATACGCTGGATGAGCTTCAGAACGACATCACCCAGGTCACCCCGGCCAGTTTCGAGCCGTCGATCGACTATGTGGTGACCAAGATCCCGCGCTTTGCGTTTGAGAAATATCCGGGCGCGGAAGCCACCCTGACCACCTCGATGAAGTCGGTCGGTGAGGTCATGGCGATTGGGCGTACTTTCCAGGAATCCATGCAGAAGGCCCTGCGCGGGCTGGAAACCGGCCTGACCGGCTTTGATGAGATCGAGATCGACGGCGTCGCCGGTGCCGAAGACGACGCCGGGGCCAAGGCCGCGGTGATCCGGGCGCTGGGCCAGCCGACACCGGATCGCATCCGCGTCATCGCCCAGGCCTTCCGTCACGGCCTGTCGGTGGAAGAGGTGGCCCAGGCCTGCCAGTACGAGCCATGGTTCCTGCGCCAGATCGCCGATCTGGTGCGTGAAGAGGGATGGCTGAAGGTGAAGGGCTTGCCTTCTCCCCTCGGGGGAGAAGGTGGCTCAGCGGCAGCTGAGACGGTTGAGGGGGTTGGTCGTTCCGGGTCGCCTGTCGACGGTGAGGAGGCGGAGACAGCCCCCTCATCCGAGCGGCTCCGCCGCCCACCTTCTCCCCCGAGGGGAGAAGGTGCCGCACAAGAGTTCCGCCGGCTCAAGGCCAAGGGTTTCTCGGATGCCCGCATCGCCAGGCTGACGGCGACCACGGAGGCTGAGGTCCGGGCCGCCCGCCGCGCCGTGAACGTGCGCCCGGTGTTCAAGCGCATCGACACCTGCGCGGCCGAGTTCGCCAGCGCCACCGCCTATATGTATTCGACCTATGAGACCGGCGCCCTGGGCCAGGTTCCGGCCTGCGAAGCCCAGCCCTCGGACCGCCGCAAAGCCGTCATCCTGGGCGGCGGGCCGAACCGGATCGGCCAGGGCATCGAGTTCGACTATTGCTGCTGTCACGCGGCCTTTGCGTTTGCCGACATCGACGTCGAGTCGATCATGGTCAACTGTAACCCCGAGACCGTCTCGACCGACTATGACACCTCCGACCGCCTCTATTTCGAGCCGCTGACGGCCGAGGATGTGCTGGAGTTGATCGACGTCGAACGCTCCAGGGGCGAGCTGATCGGCGTGGTCGTCCAGTTCGGGGGCCAGACGCCGCTGAAGCTGGCCCATGCGCTACAGGCCGACGGCGTGCCGATCCTGGGCACCAGCGTGGATTCCATCGACCTGGCCGAGGACCGCGAGCGCTTCCAGAAGATGCTGCACGACATCGGCCTGATGCAGCCGCCCAACGCCCTGGCCCGCTCGGCCGAAGAGGCCGCCCAGAAGGCCGAAGAGGTCGGCTATCCGGTCGTTCTGCGGCCGTCATACGTTCTGGGCGGGCGCGGGATGCAGATCGTCCACGACCGCGAACAGCTGGACCGGTACGTCCATGAGGCCATGCGGGTGTCGGGCGACGACCCGGTCCTGATCGACCACTATCTGAACCGCGCCACCGAGGTCGATGTCGACGCCCTGTGCGACGACGAGACGGTCTTTGTCGCCGGCGTGCTCGAACACATCGAAGAAGCCGGGGTCCATTCCGGCGACAGCGCCTGTTCGATGCCGCCCTATTCGTTGTCGGGCGAGGTGGTGGCCGAGCTGATGCGCCAGACCGAGGCCATGGCACGGGCGCTGAAGGTGCGCGGCCTCATGAATGTGCAGTTCGCGATCGAAGAGCCGCACTCGGACCATCCGCGCATCTTCGTGCTGGAGGTCAATCCGCGCGCCAGCCGCACCGTGCCCTTCGTGGCCAAGACCATGGGCGCGCCCGTGGCCGCCATCGCCGCCAAGGTCATGGCCGGGGTGCCGCTGGCCTCATTCGGGCTGGCGCCGAAATGCTACGACCATATCGCGGTCAAGGAGGCGGTCTTCCCGTTCGCCCGCTTTGCCGGGGTCGACACCATTCTGGGGCCGGAGATGCGTTCCACCGGCGAGGTCATGGGCCTGGACTGGCGCCGCGAGGGCGAGGAATGGCTGCACGAAGCCTTCGCCCGCGCCTTCGCCAAGAGCCAGCTGGGCGGCGGCACCGTCCTGCCGACCGAAGGCTGCGCCTTCATTTCGGTGAAGGATGACGACAAACCGTTCATTCTTGAGGCGGCCAGGGTGCTTCTGGATCAGGGCTTTTCGCTGATCGCGACGGGCGGCACCCACGCCTATCTGACCGAGCAGGGGCTGGAGGTCGGGCTGGTCAAGAAGGTGCTGGAGGGTCGCCCCCACATCGTCGATGCCATGAAGAACCGCGAGGTCCAGGTGCTGATCAACACCACCGAGGGCAAACAGTCGCTGGCCGACAGCTTCTCGATCCGGCGCACGGCCCTGATGATGAAGATCCCCTATTTCACCACCACCCCCGCCGCCCAGGCCGCCGCCTACGCCATAGCCGCCATCAAGGCCGGCGAACTGGATGTGCGGCCGATCCAGGAATACGGGTGACGCTTGGATCGTGGGTAGAAGCCTGGGTCGGCAGGGGCTCTAGAGGGGCCCATTGACTACCCCCACTACCCTATCATGATGGCCGCCCCATCACGGGAGGCTCGATCATGTCGGCCCAGACCGAAATTCGTGATTTTGTCATCTGGCATAAGCATTTGCATGGCGACCCGACGCTCGCGGCCCGGGTGGCTGCGCTGCGTCCTGGTCAAACCATCCGGCTCGCCGTCGATGGCGTGGCGGGGTCCTGGCGCAAGATGGATCAAGGCAAGGACGGGCGCCCTACCCCGGGTATTCGCCCGCTGGGCGCGGCCCAGCAGTTCTGGCGCGAACTCTACAAGTCGCGGCGCGGCGCGGTGGTGTCCGTCAGCCTGATTGACGACGCCGATGGAGGCACGGACGCTCATTTCGAAGCGCGGCCCGACATCAGTTCGACGGAACGTGACGCGGCGCTGAGCGCCCTGCTCGCCATGCGGGGTCAGGGCTGGGCGTCGGATGGGACACCGTTCGATCGCGACACGGCACACGAGCGATGATCTCCCTGGACTCGAACGTCTTCGTCTATCTGCTGGACGACGCCGAGCCCGAGAAACAGGCGGTTGCTGCGGAGGTGATCGCCCGGGCCGCCGCCCTGCGGTGTCCGGTGGCGCTACAGGTCATCGGTGAGGCTCAGAACGCGGCGCGACGCAAGCTCAAGGCACCGCCGTTCGTCGCCGCCCAGTTCGCCCGCAACATCCTGACGGCGTTCGACGTCCTGCCCGCATCGGGAGACGATGCCGACATCGCCCTGGCCCAACTGGCCGCCGGTCGCCTGAGCTATTGGGACGCCATGTTGATCTCGGTGCTTCGACGCCATGGCTGCAAGGCCCTGATCACCGAAGAGCTGCAGGATGGGGCGGTCGTTCTCGGCGTCGAGATCGTCAACCCGTTCGCAAGTGGTGGCCTGAGCGCCCGCGCTGCGACCCTGCTGGGTGCCTGAGCCAAGATGGACCCGACCCTCGCCATCCTGATCCTGGCCGGCAATGCCCTGGCCTTCGTCATCTATGGCTACGACAAGCATCAGGCGCGGGTCCACGGCGACCGGATCCCCGAGCGGGTGTTGCTGGCCCTGGCCCTGATCGGAGGGGTCGGTGCCTATGCGGCATGCGAACTGTTCCGCCACAAGACAAGGAAACAGCCGTTCAGGAACCTGATGATGGGGGCGCTAACGATCCATGTCGTGGGCGTGCTGGCGCTGATCTATGTGCGCTGAGATGCAAGGCTGAGAAGCGCGCGGTGTCCTTCTCCCCTTGCGGGAGAAGGTGGCGCTTCGGCGAGGCCGAAGTGACGGTTGAGGGGTCGCGCCGGCCTGTCCGGTTCGGCGTTCGTGGCTGGCCGGATGTGGCCGAGAGGATCGTCCTCCCCCTCATCCGACCCGCTTCGCGGCCCACCTTCTCCCGCAAGGGGAGAAGGGCGGTCAGGTCTGAAAATCTCGTCCTCCTAAGCCCGCCCCAGCGCTGCCCTGACCGCCTCGACCTCATCCACCACCGCCACCGGCTCGCGCCCTTCCCGCTGATAGGCCGGGTCATAATGGCCTTCGATCAATGATTGAACGAAGAGGTCGATCTGGCCGGTTTCGGCCAGGGTCAGCCAGTCGGCGCGCTGGGCCCTGGAGATGTGGCGCGGAAGCCGGTCCAATACCTCTTTGACAGATTCAGGATTTCTCGAAAAACTATCGTAATCTCTGGATAATCTGGCGACGCGAGCTGACATGGAAGCGGTCAGTTCAATCACCGGCGCGGCCTGCATGGCGGCCCAGAATTGCTTGGGAAGGGTGATGGTTCCAACGCGGCTGGACTCCGCTTCGACGACGACCGGGCGGGTCGGGTCCAGCCCGGCGATGATGGCCATCAGGCGGCTGTCGAACAGCTTTTGGCTGGGCTGGCCGCCGGGCATCCGGCCGAACAGTGAGCCGCGATGATTGGCCAGACCCTCCAGGTCGATCACCTGTTCCCCGGCCTCCGTCAGGCGACCCAGCATCTCGGTCTTGCCGACACCGGTTCGGCCATCCAGCAGGACCAGCTTGAGCTCCAGCGGTGTGTCATAGAGGCGCTCGACCACCGTGCGCCGCCAGGTGCGATAGCCGCCGTCCAGCACCGTCACCGGCCAGCCGACCTGATCCATGATCGTGGCCATGGCATGCGACCTCTGACCGCCACGCCAGCAATAGACCAGCGCCTTCATCCCGGCAGGAGCGTCGGCGAGCGCCCCCTCCAGATGCCGGGCGATGTTGCGCGCGACCAGGGTCGCGCCGTTGCGGCGGGCGCGGAACTTGGAGCCCTGGACGTATTCGGTGCCGACCTCGGCGCGCTCGGCATCGTCCAGCACCGGCAGATTGACGGCCCCCGGC